>DASPUH010000057.1:0-24120 GCA_035622975.1 Candidatus Sulfotelmatobacter sp. | reverse complement strand
GGCCGATCGCGGCCGGGCCATCGAGGCGCCCCTCGAACACGGCGCCGGTGAGGCTGGCATTGCGCATCGTGCCGCCGACGGCGAGGGCCCCCCGCGTGCCCGCCTGCGCCAGCAGCGCGGACGTTCCGGAGCCGCAGGGCGAGCGGTCCACCTCCGCGTCGGCGAAGATGGTGACGTTGCGGATGTCCGCGTCGCGCGCACGCCCATCCGGGGCCGTGGCCGGGTCGTGGTCGACGATGATCGTGCCGTAGACGAAGCCCAGGTCCGCGTCGGTCGGGTGCGTCGGCGTGTGGTCGCGGCGCAGCACGTCGGTGATCGCCGCACCCGCGCGCGTCAGGGCCTCCGTCTGCGCCGGCACGACGCGCAGGCCCAGGTCGGCCGCGTCGACGATGCCGTAGTAGGCGCCGCCGAAGCCGATGTCCACGTGGAGCGGTCCGGCGGTCGGGCGCTCCAGGCCGTCCGGGTCGACGGCCAGGTCGCGCGCGGCAAGGTAGGAGGCGACGTTGTCGAAGCGCACCCCGGTGACCTCCGGGGCGGCATCCGGCGACGCGCGGCGCACGGCGGCGTGGGCGGTCACGATGCCGGCCGGCGCCTCGAGGCGGATGACGGTCTCCGGCTCGGTCGCCGGGAACAGCCCTTCCTCCACCAGCGCGGTGGCCAGTGCGATCGTGCCGTGCCCACACATCGTGGAGTAGCCCTCGTTGTGCATGAAGAGCACCGTCAGGTCGGCATCGGGCCGCCCGGACGGCAGGAGGACGGCAGCGTACATATCGCGGTGGCCCCGGGGCTCTAGTACGACAGTCCGGCGGACATGGTCCGCATGCGCGAGCGCCCAACGGCGTCGCTCGAGCACGGTCCCCGCCGGCACGGGCGGGTAGCCGCTCGTGATGAGCCGCAGCGGCTCCCCGCCGCAGTGGAGGTCGATCGTCTGGATCGTCAGCCGCGTGCGCACCACGGCCGTAGCCTAGCGTGGCCGCCGGCTGACGGGGCGTGACCCTGCGAGCGGCTCCCGGCTCGAGCCGGACGGCCTATGGGCGACCGTCTTGCCTGGGGGCACCGAAGGAACCGGGGCAGGTGGATGAAGGGTCGAAGCGCTCTCTCGTTGCGGCCGGCGACCGATTCTCTGCCTGCAAGGCAAGGATCGCGCCGATTCGCCGACCGTCGGCCTCCATCCGGGGAGACAAGCACTGTCGCGGGGGGCCTGATCAGTCGAAACGGGTTCGTTCCTTGCCTCGGAAGCAAGGATCGCGTTGTCTGGCAGGCAAGGCGGGCGCTTGACGCACTCGAGAGGGGTGGCTAGGCTGCCTAACGATCGTTCGTTCGGGCGGGGCGGGCAGCGGGCCCACAGCATCGGAGGACCGGTTGGTCGAGACCCGTCGCCAGCAGATCGATGACGTCGCCAGCGCGTTGTTCCGCGAACGGGGCTACGCGGCCACCAGCGTGCGCGAGATCGCGCGGGCGGTCGACCTCCAGGGCGCCAGCCTGTACGCCCACGTGGCCTCCAAGGAAGCGCTCCTCTGGTCGATCGTCCTGCGCGTCGCGGAGCGCTTCCGGGTGGCCGCCGAAGCTGCCGCCACCACGCCCGGCACCGCCGCTGACCGCCTCGCCGCCCTGGTCCGGGCCCACGTGGAGATCGTGGCCCGCGAGCGCGAGGACGCGGCGGTGTTCCTCCAGGACTGGCGCTTCCTGGACCCGGCGCATCGGGCGGCGATCGCCGCCCGCCGGGACGCGTACGAGGCGACCCTGCGGGAGATCCTCACCGCCGGCGCCCGCGACGGCTCGCTGGCGACCGGGGAGGGGCCGCTGGACCCCGCCGTGGCGGGCCGCGCGATCCTCGCGGCGCTGAACGGCATCCCCGCGTGGTACCGCCCTGACGGGCCGCTCGACACGGACGCCGTCGCCGACGCCTACCTGACCCTCTTCATGCGCGGCCTCGCCCCGCGTCCGACCAGCCTCGCGATGGAGTCGTTGCCATGACCGACCCCCTGGCCCTGGACCCCGTCCTGTCGCCGCGCGAGCGGACGCACCTGCCGCACAACGACGCCCGCCTGTCCCACGACGAGCGCTACCGCGCGTTCGAGGCCCACGTCCAGGCCGGCGGCAAGATCGAGGCCGGCGACTGGATGCCGGACGAATACCGCCAGAGTGTGCTGCGCTTCGTGGAGATGCACGCCAACAGCGAGCTGATGGGCGTCCTGCCGGAGCGCGAGTGGCTCCTCCGGGCGCCGACGCTGCGGCGCAAGCTAGCCCTCACGGCCAAGGTCCAGGACGAGGTCGGGCACGCTCAGCTGCTCTACCGAGTGGCGGAGGACCTGGGCAAGCCGCGCGAGGCGATGTTCGCCGACCTCCTTGCCGGCCGCACGAAGTTCCACAACGTCTTCCACTACCCCACCTACAGCTGGGGTGACGTGGGCATCATCGCCTGGCTCGTGGACGCGGCGGCCATCGTCGCCCAGCAGGCCCTGCGCGACTCCTCCTACGGGCCGTATGCCCGCACGATGCGCAAGATCTGCTGGGAGGAGTCGGTCCACATCATGCACGGCCGGGACGTCGTGGTGACGCTGGTCAATGGCACCCCCGCCCAGTTCGAACTGGCCCAGGAGGCGCTCGTCCGCTGGTGGGGCCCGCTGATGCAGATGCACGGCCCGCGCACGCCGCGCGAGAAGGACCGCGACCTGTACTGGCGCGTCAAGGCCAAGACGAGCGAAGAGCTGCGGCAGGAGTTCCTGGGCATCTACGTCGATCGGATCCGCGAGCTGGGCCTCGTGATCCCCGACCCGGACCTGCGCTTCGACGACGCAGACGGGAAGTGGCACTACACCGAGCCCGACTGGCAGGAGCTGCGGACGGTGGTCACCAACCACGGCCCCCGGTCGCAGGCACGCCTGGACTTCCGGCGCGTGAACCTGGAGGAGACCGCCTGGGTCCGGCGGGCGATCCTGGGCGCGCCGGCCGCCGCGGCCGCCTGAGCGGGAGCGAGCCATGCCCCGCCGCGCCCCCCACCTCGAGCCCTACGAGGTCTTCCGCCAGGAGAAGGATGGCGACCCGATGCGCCACGGCGGCAGCGTCATGGCGCCCGACCCGGAGCTGGCTCTCCACTACGCCCGGGAGCTGTACGGCCGGCGCCAGGAGAGCACGCGCCTGTGGATCGTCCGGCGGGCCGATATCGGCGTCCTGGACGACCCCGACTGGCTCCAGCCGCCTCTCGACCGGTCGTTCAAGAAGCCCGGTGGCTACGTCATGCGCGAGAAGCTCGGCCAGGCGCGGGCTCGCACGGGCCGGCCCAAGGGCGTGCCGGGGGGAGGTCACTCGCCGGCTCGGGACGAGGCATGAGCCTCGACGCGGGGCTGGCGCCCGGGACGCGGAGCGCCCTGGAGGCACTGCTGCTGGCGCTGGCGGACGACGAGTTCGTCATCGGCTACTGGGACTCCGAGTGGACGGGCATCGCGCCGCTGCTCGAGGAGGACGTGGCGATGAGCTCCATCGCCCAGGACGAGATCGGCCACGCCCGGGCGTTCTACGGCCTGCTGGGTGAGCTCACGGACCGCGATCCGGACACCACCGCCTACGACCGACCGCCCGAGTCGTTCCGCCACTGCCGGCTCGTCGATCACGCGCGGACGGACTGGGCCTTCACCATCGCCCGGCGCTACCTGTACGAGACGGCGGACGCGGTCCGGCTGGCCGCCCTGGAGGACTCGTCGTTCGCGCCACTGGCCGGCCTCGTGGCGAAGATCCAGCGCGAGGAGTCGTACCACCTGGCGCACGCCGAAGGCTGGCTGCGGCGACTCGCGGTGGCTCGACCGGAGGGCCGCACCCGCCTCCTGGCAGCCCTGCGCACGCTGGCCCCCGACGCCGCGACCGTGTTCACGCGGCTCCCCGACGAGGCCACTCTGGTCGAGGCCGGGGTGATGTCCGCCGGCACGGCCGACCAGGCGGTGGTCTGGCGGGCCGGACTGGAACCACTGTTCGCCCAGCTCGAGCTGCCGCTGCCCGGCGCGGCCGCCGACCCGGCCACTGGACGGACCACCCATAGCGACGGCTTCCGTTGGTTGTACGGCGAGTTCACCGCCGTGCGCTACATGGATCCGGTGGCGGCATGGTGAGCGCGGCCGTGGCGCGGGCGCCGGCCGTGCCGACCGTCGACCAGGTGTGGGCTGCGCTGGCCGGCGTGCCGGATCCCGAGATCCCGGCCATCTCGATCGTGGACCTGGGGATCGTCCATCGCGTCACGGTCGGGGGCGGGGTCGGGGTGGAGTTGCTGCCGACGTTCATCGGCTGCCCCGCCCTCGATGTCATCCGCGACGCGGTCCGGGAGCGGCTGGCCGCCCTGGCACCTGGGGCCACCATCGACGTGCGCTTCACTTTCGCCGAGCCGTGGACCAGCGACCGCATCACGCCGACCGGCCGCGAGCAGCTCCGCCGCAGCGGCTTCGCCCCGCCCGCTCCCGGTGGCGCTGAGCTCGTGCAGCTCATGCCCCGGGTCGCGTGCCCCTACTGCGGCTCGCGCCGGACGCGGCTGGAGAACTCGTTCGGGCCCGCCCTGTGCCGGGCCACCCACTACTGCGCCGACTGCCGTCAGCCGTTCGAGGCCTTCAAGCCCGTCTGAGCGCGCACCCTCAGGCGGACGGCCCGCGCCCCTCGAACGTCGGCCAGAGACCGACGTACTCGACGTTGCGGCGCGGTTCCACCATCCAGTCAGCGACCGTGTCACGGAAGGCGAAGTAATGCGGCGTTTCGCGATGGGCCCGCGCCGACGCCTCGTCCCGGTAGGCCATGTAGGTGATGAAGCGGGTCGGATCCTCGACCGAGCGCAGGATGTCGAAGCGCAGGTTGCCCGGCTCCTGCACGGACGCGGCGTGGTTCGCACCCACCGCCTCGATGAAATCGGCGACGTGCTCGGGCTTGACATGGATGTAGACGACGGTGACGTGCATCGGCTGAAGGCATCCTAGGCCCTGCCGGCCGCCCGCGCCGACCCGGCCTGCCGTCACATCGGCGCCCCGGCTGGCGTCGGTCTAGGCAGCGGATGTCGGACAGGGAGGGGCGTGATGCGGTCGGGCCGGGCGAGATCCGAACGGTGGCTCGCTGCCTGCGTCGTCGTGGCCGTCGTGCTCATGTCCTGCGGCCCCGCCATCGAGTCGCCGCTGGCCTCGCCCACGGGCGGCCCGCTGATGCCGTCGTCGACCTCGCCCCCCGCGACCCCGTCGCCTTCGCCATCCCCCAGCACCGCCGCCGTCCTGGACATCGCCACGCTGCCCGATGTCTCCCTCGATCCCTCGATCGTGACCGCGCTGTGCGACCCGGCCCCAGGTCAGGTGAACCTCGATGCCGGCGAGTCCACGATCGCGTGCCCCGACGTGCTCGTGCTGGCGCTCCGCGCGTTCGCCACTGCGGTAACGGCGCAGGTCACACGGCTTTACCTCCTGCGGCCCGCCTGTCCGACCGTGCCATGCACGGCCGACGAGCTGGATACCGGGGTCGTCCTGGGCTGGACATCTCAGGGCGCGATGAGCGTCGAACTGGATTCGAGACTGACCACGGTCACGGCGCCAGTGCCCGAACCTGCTGCGGCCTGGCCGGACCCGGGCACACCGACCGTCCCGGCGATCCAGCGGCCGGTGTTCCCACGCGCGCCCGCCGAGGTGGCCACCCGAACGCCCTACCCCTTCTGTGGGCGAGACGACACAGCGGTTGCGCTCAAGCCGGCCGCCGCACTCTGCTTCATCGATGCCGTGATCGCCGGGCGACCCGCCGAGTTCATCGAACGGGTATACGACACAGAAGGTGATGCGATCCTCTGGCTCTACCGCTTCTCCGGCCGAGGCGCGCCCCTCCGCTACGAGGAAGAGGCCGGTGTCTGGTCCCGGCATGCCGGCGGCTTGATCCTCCCACCGCCACCGCCCGCACCGGTCGGCGTCGACTTCGAGCCGTGGCCGGAGACCTACCTGCTCGTCCACTAGCCCGCTCGCGGCGGGGGAGGCCGCCAACCCCTACGATATCCGCGCCCAGGTCACGGTCTGGATTCGGATTCGGAGGGTGTGTGGCCCGTTTCAAGGTACTTCTCGTAGGTGCCGGCACGGTCGGTGAGGCGATCGCCAAGATCGCGCACGGCAAGCCGTGGCTGGAGTCGATGGTGCTCGCCGACTACAACGTCGGCCGGGCGCGCGAGGTCCAGGCGATGCTCGGCGACGGCGCCGATATCACCTTCCCCGCGGAGTTCGTCGACGCCGGCGACCTGGCCTCGGTGGTGCAGCTGGCGCGCCGCCACGGGGTCGACCTGATCATGAACGCGGCCGACCCGCGGTTCGTGCCCCAGCTCTTCGACGCCGCCTTCGAGGCCGGCGTGGGGTACATGGACATGGCGGTCAGCCTGTCCGAGCCGCATCCGAGCGATCCCTTTCACACGCCGGGCGTGATGCTGGGCGACTACCAGTTCGCCAGGCACGAGCAGTGGAAGGCGGCCGGCCGCCTGGCCCTCCTGGGCCTGGGCATGGACCCCGGCCTGAGCGACGTGTTCGCCCGCTACGCCGCGCAGCACCTCTTCGACGAGGTGGACGAGGTCCACGTCCGCGACGGCGGCGACCTGTACATCGAGGGCTACGCCTTCGCCCCGGTCTTCTCCATCTGGACGACGATCGAGGAGTGCCTCAACCCGCCGCTCATCTGGGAGCAGGAGCGAGGCTTCTACACCACCGCGCCGTTCTCCGCGCCCGAGTCGTTCGTCTTCCCCGAGGGCATCGGGCCGGTCGAATGCGTCAACGTGGAGCACGAGGAGGTCGTGCTCGTGCCGCGCGGCATCGAATGCCGGAAGGTGACCTTCAAGTACGCCCTGGGCAGCGAGTTCATCGACGTCCTCCGCACGCTCCACAAGCTCGGCCTCGACGGCACGAAGCCGATCACGGTCAAGGGCGTGGAGGTCGCCCCGCGGGATGTCGTGGCGGCCCTGACGCCCGACCCGGCCCACGTCGGCGACCGCATGAAGGGCCGCGCCATCGTCGGCACCTGGGTCATCGGCCGCCGCGACCGCAAGCCGCGCGAGGTCTACCTCTACCAGAAGACCGTGGCGGAGGAGACGTGGCGCGACTTCGGGCTCCAGGCGGTCGGCTGGCAGACCGGCTTCAACCCGGTCGTGGGCATGGAGCTCCTGGCGAACGGGACGTGGTCGGGCGCCGGCGTCCTCGGTCCTGAGGCGTTCGAGCCCAAGCCGTACCTGGACGTCCTCGATCGCTGGGGCATCCACTGGGCGCTCGACGAGCGAGAGCCGGGAGCGAACCGGCCGACCTGAGATCGGTCTCCCGCGTACGATAGGCACCACGGCGATGAGGCTCGCCGAGGCGCACCGCGTCTGAACCGCCCGTTCCGGGCTGATGGCCCCTGATCTGCATCAGCAGGCAGGGGCCTCGTGGTCCCTGGGACGTGGAGGTCACGCGATGGACGACATGTACCTCGTGGCGGCGGCCTGGGTCGGCCTGGCCCTGCTGGCCAGCCTCATCTCCATCCGCCTGGGCATCTCGGTGGCCCTGCTGGAGATCGCCATGGGCGTCATCGGGGGCAACGCTCTTGGTCTCCAGACGAACTCCTGGATCGACTTCCTGGCCGGCTTCGGGTCGGTCCTGCTGACCTTCCTCGCCGGGGCGGAGATCGATCCGGCGTCGCTGCGCCGGCACCTCCGGGCCAGCCTCACCATCGGCATCCTCTCGTTCGCCTTGCCGGCTGCCGCCGCATTCCTGGCCGCCCGCATCGTGGCCGGGTGGCCACTCCAGGCGGCGGAGATCGCGGGCTTGGCGCTCTCGACGACATCGGTGGCGGTGGTCTACGCCGTGATGGTGGAGACGGGCCTGGCAGACGCCGACCTCGGCAAGCTCATCCTGGCCGCCTGCTTCGTGACCGACCTGGGCACGGTGCTGGGCCTGGGCATCCTGTTCGCCGACGTGAACGAGCAGCTGGTGCTCTTCATGGCCGTCACGGTGCTCGCACTCGCGGTCGCACCGCGGCTGCTCGCCTGGCTGGTACGCGCGGCACCCGACCGCGTCTCCGAGCCCGAAGTGAAGTTCATCTTCCTGCTGCTCCTGCTCCTCGGCGGCCTGGCCACGCTGGCGACCGGGGAGGCGGTCCTCCCGGCGTACCTGCTGGGGCTCGTCCTGGCCGGCTCCTTCGTCCACGACCGCGTGCTCGTGCGACGGATGCGAGCCGTGGCGTTCTCCCTGCTGACGCCGTTCTACTTCATCAAGGCCGGCCTGTACGTGGCGCTGCCGGCGGTGGTGGCCGGGGCGGGGCTGGTCGCCGCGTTCCTCGCCCTCAAGATGGCCGCCAAGGCCATCGGCGTGTGGCCGGCGGCGCGGCTCTTCGGCCAGACAGCACGCGAGGCGAACTACACCACGCTGCTCATGTCCACCGGTCTGACGTTCGGCACGATCGCCTCGCTGTTCGGCCTCACCAACCACCTCATCGACCAGTCGATGTACACCATCCTCGTGACGACCGTCATCCTGTCGGCCGTGGTGCCGACGCTCATCGCCACGACGTTCTTCGAACCGCGCGGTCTCGGCCCGGCCGAGCGGGAGGACGTCGAGGCGGCAGAAGGGATCGACGCCGGCCCGGCCCCGCATGCCATCGCCGACCTGCTCGACGGCTGATGGCTGCGCGTGAACCTCGGCCGGCGCCGGCTGGGTATCCTGTGGCGCATGCCTGGCCCTGAAGATCCGCCGCCCCCTGCGGCCCCCACCTGGGGCCGCCAGTTCGATCCGGCCCGCCTGGCCCGCCTGGAGCTGCGGATGTGGAAGGCCTACTACCGGCGGCAGGCGCTGCGCCTGTTCGGGCTGCTCATCGAGGCCGAGCACGAGCAGGCCGGCGCGTCCTGGCCGCGCGCCGTCGCGGCGGCCGTCTGGCTCACCAAGGGCGCGGTCGGCTTCGCGCGGTCGACCGGCGACTACGACCGGTTCCTGCCCGACATCGTGCGCGGCTATCGGATCCTGGGCGTGCCCTCGACGGTGGACGTGGAGGAGGTCGCGCGCCGTGAGCTGCGCTGGTGGGTCGTGCGGCGCGAGATCGGGCTCGCGGCAGGCGAGGCGGCCGGGGAGGCCATCGCGCGCCTGTACGCGGCGCTCTATGACGTGCCCGTGGAGCGCGTCGCCGAGGCGGGGCGCCTGCGCGGCCTCGCTGCGGAGGTCCGCGACCGTGGCGCGACCGGTGATCCCGATGGACCCACCGGCCGCGGGCGGGGCTACTGGCCGGAGGTCGCCCGGCTCCTGGACCAGTCCTACGTCTCGCTGGCAGCGGCCATCAAGCCCGAGGCCGCCTGACCCTCAGGGCCGGCAGTCGCGGCATGGCCGGTAGCCGGCCGCCGCCGCGTCGTCCAGCGTGGTGAACGGAACGCGATGACGTGGCTGGATGCGCCGTGCGTGGTGGCATGTCGGCCAGCACACGATGTGGGTCGTGTCGCTGCCCAAGTAGTGGAGCCCCGCCCGCGACTCCAGCTCCACCTCGTCCGGCAGGACGCCCTCCGAGGCCAAAGCGGCACGCTTGACGTCGCTGCCCCAGGCGTAGTCCCCGATGCGGCCGTCACTGCGCACCACGCGATGGCAGGGGATGAGCAGCGGCACGGGGTTGTGCCCCAGTGCCGAGCCGACGGCGCGGACTGCCGCCGGATGGCCGATCTCGCGGGCGACCCAGCCGTACGGGCGGATCTCCCCGCGCGGGATCTGCCGCGCCATGTCCAGCACGGCCCGCCCGAACGGCGTCGTGGCCCGCAGGTCGAAACGAACACCGCGGCCGCGACCCTCCCGCAGGGCGGCTGCGAGCGCCTCCGCCTCGCCGCGCTCGACGCGGGTGGCAGGACGGAGGGGCCGCCCGAAGCGCGTCACGAAGGCGGCCTCGAACGCCTCGGCGGCGCCTGCCCGGAAGGCGGGACCCGTGGCCGACACGCCGCGCCCGTTGCGGGCGACGAAGACAGGGCCGACGGGCGAATCCACGGTGAGGTACTCGTCGGCCAGGCCTACACGGAAGAGGACGGTCGGGGCAAGGTCGGGCGGGGCGACCGTCCGCAGCAGGTCGGGTGAGGGCAGGGGGCTCATGAGGGGATCTCCTTCTCGTACGCGGCGCGCAGCAGGGCCACGCCGCGGTGGACGTGGACCTTGACGGTGTTGACGGGTCGGCCAAGGGCTTCCGCCATCTCGGCGTAGCTCAGGCCCTGGACGTGGCGGAGCTCGACGGCCAGCGCGTAGTGGCGCGGCAAGGCCGCCAGGCGAGCCTGCCAGGCCGCAGCGGCCTCACGCCGCAGGACCGCATCCTCCGGCCGGGCGGCCGTGTCGGCGAGGGCCAGGTGGCCTTCGTCGAGTTGCGCGGACACCGGTCGAGCCAGCCGGTCGCGGGCGCGGTTGCGGGCCAGGTTGATCGTGACGCGGCTGAGCCAAGCTCGCAGATGGAGGTCCCGGATCCGCCGTGGCGGATAGCCGGCCAGGGCGCGGTAGGCCCGGACGAACGCATCCTGCGCCAGGTCTTCCGCCGCGGCCGGATCGCGCGTCGAGCGCAGTGCGAGGCCGTACACCAGGTCGGCGTGGGCGGCCACGACGGCCTCGAAGGCGCCGTCCAGGTCTCGCGCCAGGCGGGCCGCGAGCGGATCCGCCGGCAGGGTCTCCTCGGCGTCCACGGTCGGCTCCATGTCTCCCACTACCCGCTGGAGGGCGCCCGGGTTACACGACCGCCGGGCGGACGCATCCTCGCACGCGGCCCGCTAGGCTGACCGGGTGCAGTTGGAACGCGGCACGCTCGACCGTCCGGATGGGACCCGCCTGGCGACCGTCTCGTGGCGTCCGGACAGCGGGACACCGGCCGGTGAGGTGGTGCTGGTGCACGGCTTCGGCGAGTACAGCGGCCGGTACGACCATGTCGCAGCGCACCTGGTGGGCCATGGCTATGCCGTACACGCTTTCGACCTGCGGGGCCATGGCCGGTCGACCGGCCGCCGCGGCCACATCGGCCGGTGGCAGGAGTACCGCGACGACCTGGCGGCGTTCGTGGAGCACGTCCGCGCCTCGGCCACCGCACCCGCCCGGATGTTCGTCTACGGCCACAGCCTGGGCGGGGCGATCGTCCTGGAGTACGGCCTGCGGCTCCGGCCGCAGCTCGGCGGGGCGATCGCCAGCGCGCCCGCCCTCATGCCATCCGGGGTGCGGCACCCCATCCTGGAGGGCATGGGCCGCGTGTTGTCGCCGGCCTGGCCGACCTTCGGGGTCCACCTGCCGCTCGAGCACGCCGCCCTGTCGCGGCGGCCAGAGACGGCCGACCGCTACGACCGCGATCCGCTGGTCCACGGCCAGACCACGGCCCGCGCGGCGACGGAATCGCTCGCTGCCCTTCGCTGGACCCGTGAGCACGCCGGCCAGTGGCGGCTGCCGCTGCTGCTCATCCACGGCGGCGCGGACCGCATCATCAACGTCCAGGGCAGCCGGGACTTCGCGGCGGCCGCACGGGCCGGTGGCGCGGTCGACGTGACGTTCATCGAGTACGCCGGGGGGTTCCACGAACCCCACAACGACCTCCAGTTCGAGCAGGTCATGACCGACGTGGAGGCATGGCTGGACCGTCACTGACCTTGCGTGGCGCCCCCGGATGCGTTACAACTCCAGAGAGGCCTCGACGACGACCCGGCTCCCCCCCACCGGTAGTCCGTCGGGGCCTCGACTCTGCCCGGCACCCGCCTAGTACGGGGGCCAGGGCACGGCGGGACGGTCGGCATCCGGCTGCGGATAGCGGCCGGTCTGCAGCAGGCGGGCGACCCGGGTCCGTGTCGCGGCCACCTCCTCGGGCGCGAGCAGCTCGCCCAGCCGGCGGCCAAGGGGGCCACGCAGGGCCCCTTGCAGCTGGACCAGGACGCGCCGCTCCCCGGCCGACAGCCGTTCGCCGCGCCAGTTCCAGAGCACCGTTCGCAGCTTGGGTTCCACGGCGAAGCAGATGCCGTGATCGACGCCGTACACGTGACCGTCGCTCATGGCCAGGAGATGGCCCACCTTGCGGTCGGCGTTGTTGGCCACCGCATCGAAGAGGGCCATGCGGCGCAGGGCCGCGGCACCGCTCCGGATGAGGTCGACCGGGTCGATCCCCTGGTCCGGCTCCAGCCACGCCTGGACCATCCCCGGTCCGAACGGCCCATCCCGCAGCACGGTCGGCGGCACGATGGCCCATCCCGTCGCCTGCGACAGTTCGTACGCCGCCACCTCGCGGGCGGCGAGGGTCCCGTCGGGGAAGTCGTCGAGCGGTCGCTCGCCGCGGACCGGCTTATAGACGCACGCCAGCGGTGCGGCGTCGTCTCTCCCCGGCCCGCCGACGTGCCCGTAGAAGCTGGCGTTGGAGGCATTCACCAGCCGGCCCTCCAGGGTCAGCTCGCCGGCCAGCAGCCGGCTGGTGACGTCCCCCGGGTCTCGTGATCCGCCCCCGGCGACGCCGTTCAGTTCAGGAGCGGCGCGTGGCCGTTGCGGCGGGGGCACAGGTGCCCCTGGGGATCCAGGGGCTGGCCGCACATCGGACACGCCGGCCGTCCCGCTGCCACGAGCGTCTCCGCCTGTCGGGCGAACGCTTCGGCGCTGGCCGCATCAAGGCTGACCGCGAGCAGGTCGGGCCCCGCCGGATCGTCGTCGGCCCACTCGGGCGGGTCCGCGTCAGGGTCCGCCTCCGGGTCCGGCTCCTCGTCCTCGCCGAGGGCCAGTGCCTCGATGGTCACCTCGGGCTGCCTGCCGTCCCAGGCCAGGCTGAGGGTCCCCACCCGAAAGGCGGGCGTGTCGTCGGGCGGCCGGAACGCAGGAGGTGCCTGGCCCATGGGCTCGACAGGCAGCCCGCGGCGCCGCATCTCGGCCACCAGCGCCAGCAGGCGGTCGGCGAGGACGGCGACCTGCACCTTCTCCAGGGCGACCGTCACCGGCACGCCGCCCTGCCAGGCCTGCAGGAAGAACGTGCGCTGGCCCGGCTCGCCGATGACCCCGGGCACGAGGCCGGCGGAGGTGGGGAAGCGGAAGATGCGGCGCGCCACGCCGCCACTCTAACGGGTGGGCGCTCAGGCCGGGTCGAACTGCCCGGCCGGTATCATCCGCCCAAGGAGGTGAGTCGTGATCGGTCGAGCCATCGTCGCCCTGGTGGTCAACGCCGTGGCGCTCTTCGTGACCATCCAGGTCGTGCCCGGCCTCGAGTGGCCCAACAAGCTGAGCTCGGCCAACGACCTCGTCTCGCTCCTCGTCGTGGCCCTCATCTTCGCCGTCATCAACACGTTCCTGAAGCCCATCGTCAAGCTCCTGTCGCTGCCGGTGAACCTGATCACGGTCGGCCTCTTCGGCTTCGTGGTGAATGCCGTGCTGTTCGTGCTCGCCGCGGTGGTCGCGGGGGCCGTCGGCATCAAGTTCACGGTCGGCGACTTCCCGCCGACCTTCACCGCCCAGACGATCGTGTCGGCCGTCGTGGGCTCGATCGTGCTGAGCCTCGTCGGTCGGGTGCTGAGCCTCGTCGTCGATCGCGACTGACGCCATGGCAGCGCCCGCGGCCATCGCGCTGCGGCTGGTCAGGCCCGGTCCGCAGCTGCTGACGCTGCCGTGGGCGCGGCCGTTGGCCACCTGGGGCGAAACCGACACGCGGTTCGTGGAGCTGCCCGTGGGCACGAGCCGCCACCTCGTCCGCTTCTGCGTCGTCGACGGGGAGGTGCTGGCCGTCAAGGAGCTGGCCCTCTGGCCGGCCCGTCGCGAGTACGAGGCGTTGCGGACTTTGGAGCACCGCCAGCTGCCGGCCGTCCGGGCGGTCGGGCTGGCCGAGCGCCCCGCCGACGACGCTGCCATCCTCGTGACCCGATTCCTGGCTCGATCGTTCCAGTACCGCCGCCTCTTCGTCCGGCTGCGCGAGGGCACCGTGGCCCAGCGCGAGCGGCTCCTTGACGCCATGGCGGGTCTCCTCGTCGAGCTGCACCGGCGGGGCGTGTTCTGGGGCGACTGCTCGCTCGCCAACACGCTCCTGGTCCGCGACGGCCAGACCCTCCAGGCGCATCTCGTGGATGCCGAGACTGCCGAGATCCACGACCGACTCTCCGACGGCCAGCGCGCCTTCGACCTCGAGCTGATGGTGGAGAACGTGGCCGGCGACCTGGCCGACGTCAGCGCCATCGCCGGTCGTGGGCTGGAGGGCGTGGGCGACGACATCGCCGTGGCCGAGAGCGTCGGCACCCGCTACGCGGACCTGTGGGACGAGCTCCACCGCGAGGACCCCGTCGTACCCGGCGAGCGCTATGCGGTGGAAGCTCGCCTGCGACGGCTCAACGACCTGGGCTTCGTGGTCGACGAGGTGACGTTCCAGCCGGGCCCGACGGGCGACGCGCTGCGCCTCAAGGTGGCGGTCGCCGACCGGCGGTACCACGCGTCACGCCTCCTCGAGCTCACCGGCCTTCAGGTGGGCGAGGGCCAGGCGGCGATCCTGCTCAACGACCTCAAGGCGTCGGCCGGAGCGGCAGGGGCGCCGGCCACGCCCGAGGGCCTGGGCCGCTGGTGGCTGGCGCACTGCGTGGAGCCGGCCGTGGCCCGGTTGCGGGCGACGCTGGGCGACGCCATCGATCCCATCCAGGCGTACTGCGACCTGCTCGAGGTCCGTTGGCTGCTGTCCGAGCAGGCCGGCGCCGACATCGGCACGGATGCGGCGCTGATGGCGCTGGCCGCCCGTCGCGCGCCGGCCGGCTCAGCCGCCGACCTGGCCGCCGCAGAGGCGGCGACCGGGGTCTGGCGAGTGGCGGACCTGCAGGGCCGGGAGCCCGACCCGGGCTCCTAGGCCGCGGCCGCCGCTGTCTGCCGCTGCACGAGGGCCAGGCCCGCGTCGCTGTCGAAGATGTGGACCTTGTCGAGCGGCGCATAGAGCGTGATGGCGTCGCCGGCCTTGACATGGAAGCTGCTGTCGACGACCGCGATCAGGTCGTGGCCGCCGCTCGTGACGTGGATCAGCTCCTCGTTGCCCAGGTACTCCACCACGTCCGCCGAGCCGCGGATCGCGCCGTGCGGGCTGCTCGGCTGCGCCAGTTCCAGGTGCTCCGGCCGGATGCCGATCACGACCGACTGGCCGTCGCCGACGGCGTAGGTGCCCGGCACGACCATGTCCACACCTTCGGACGCCAGCGTGGCCTGGCCGCCGGAACCGCGCACCGTCGCGTCGATGAAGTTCATCGCCGGGCTGCCGATGAAGCCGGCCACGAACCGGTTGGCCGGGTGGTCATACAGCTCCTGCGGGCTGCCCACCTGCTGGAGCCTGGCGGCGCTCATGACGGCGATGCGCTGGCCCATCGTCATGGCCTCGACCTGGTCGTGCGTCACGTACACGAAGGTCGTGCCCAGGCGCTGGTGCAGGCGGGCGATCTGGGCGCGCGTCTGGACGCGCAGCTTGGCATCGAGGTTGGACAGTGGCTCGTCCATCAGGAACACGGCCGGCTCGCGGACGATGGCCCGGCCGAGCGCGACACGCTGGCGCTGGCCGCCGGACAGCTCGCGGGGCTTGCGCGCCAGCAGTGGGCCCAGCTCCAGGATGTCGGCCGCCTCCTTCACACGCCGGTCGATGTCCGCCTTGGCGACGTGGCGCAGCTTCAGGCCGAAGGCCAGGTTGTCGTACACCGTCATGTGCGGGTAGAGCGCGTAGCTCTGGAAGACCATGGCGATGTCACGATCCTTGGGGGCGACGTCGTTGACCACCCGGTCAGCGATCTTCAGGGTCCCCGAGGAGATCTCCTCGAGCCCGGCGATCATGCGCAGGCAGGTCGTCTTGCCGCAGCCGGACGGCCCGACCAGGACCATGAACTCGCCGTCGAGGATCGCCAGGTTCACGTCATCGACGGCGGTCACGCCGCCGAACTTCTTGGTGACGTGATCGAAGGTCACGGGCGCCATGGCGCAACCTCACGCTTGGCCAAGCCTGCCGGCGCGGGCTCTTGCATCTGGTCGCCGCGAGCGGCGCCTGGACGAGCCCCGTACGCACGGCCGGTCTCGGCTGGCCGCATCGTACACCCCGACATGCGCGAGAAGGGTCTCGTGAGACGTTGGCGACGGCCGCGCCTCAGGCCGCGATGCCCCTCGGCATGAGGCTCGGGTCCCCTTCCCGCAACGAGCGCATCAGGCCCAGATGGTCGTGCACCTCGCGCGTCGAGAGGAAGTGGTGGCGGACGCGCTCCCGGCCGCCCTCGCCGAGCCGCTGCCGCAGGTCGGCATCGCCCAGGAGCTCCGCGCAGGCGTCGACCGCGCCATCGATCGAGTCCACCAGGCGCCCGCCCGTGTCGCCCAGCTGCATGGGGATCCCGCCGACCCGGCCGGCGACGACCGGCCTGCCCTTCCACAGGGCCTCGCTGACGGTCAGGCCGAAGCCCTCGCGGAGAGACTTCTGGAGGACGACCGTGCTGGCCTGCTGGAAGGCGTTGACCTCGGCCGCGCCGACCCCGTCCAGGTTGCTGAGGATGGTCAGGTCGGGATCCACCCCGGCGTAGCGCAGCACCTGCTGGTAGATACGCCAGCCCTCGGGGTCGTCGGTGGCCATGGAGCCGACCAGCGAGAGCTGCAGGCCCGGCACGCCGGCCTTGACGCGGCGGTAGACGTCGATGACCCCGAGCGGATCCTTCCACGGATCGAAGCGCGAGACCTGGAGCAGCAGGGGCCGGTCGGGGTCGACCCCGAAGCGGGTGACCGCGGATCGGGCGGCCGCCGGTTCGCCCACCCGGTTCTTGGGCGAGAGGGGGTCGATCGAGGGCGGGATGTAGGCCAGCTGCCGCAAGCGCAGATCGGGCTGGACGTACTCGGGCAGGGTGAAGATGGCTGCGTCGTAGGCTTCCACCTCCGGCCGCAGGAAGGCCCACGTCTCAGGGTCGGCCGCCGTGAGGTCGATGTGGCAGCGCCAGACCCAGCGCCCCGCAGCGTCGGGCAGGAGGCTGCGCAGGCCGGCCGGCTGCGGATCGTGGACCAGCACGAAGTCGTAGGTCCCCTCGAACGCCTTGGCGATGCGCTCCTGGGCCGCAGCGTAGGTTGCCCGCTGCGCGGCATCCAGGCCGACGCTCATGCCCTGCAGGCCGTTGTGGATGGCCTTCGTGACGTCGAAGAACGCGTCGTCGCCGGGGATGACCCGCCACTCCGCCTCGAGCCCCAGGTCGCACATCAGGGCGGTCATGGTGGGCAGCAATTCGGCCACCCCACCGCCGAAGCTGGTGGCGTTGAGGTGGAGGACGCGTGCGCCGGCCAGGGGAGCAGCGAAACGGCGCAGCTCGGCCACGGCGGCTTCGCCGATGAACGGCGCGTACGCGTCCACGGACAGCGGCGGGACCGCGACGGCCTGGAGCATCGACTAGCCCTCCTTGGGCAGGCATCTTGACACGGGGCCCGCCATATGGTTCGCTAACACGCGTTACTAACGCGCGTTAGTTTCGGACCCCGAAGGCCGCTGGTCAAGGGGTCGACCCCGCGGCGAGGAGGGCGGCGAGGCCAGGTGAGGCAGGATCGCGCGACGAGCAAGGATGTGGCGCGCCTGGCGGGTGTGTCCCGCACGACGGTTTCCTTCGTGCTCAACGAGCGACAGGACGTGCTGATCAGCGAGGCCACGCGACGGCGCGTCCGGGCGGCGGCGATCGAGCTGGGCTATCACCCCCATGAGCCGGCGCGGCAGCTGGCAGGCGGCGCCAGCCGAACGCTCGGCCTGGTGATGCACCAGGCGCCCGAGCAGGTGGCCGTGGACGCGCTGCTGGCGGAGACGCTGCGTGGTCTGGCGACCGTGGCCCGCGGCTCCGGGTTCCGGGTGCTGGTGGAGACGATGGCGCCCGGTCCGGATGGCTACACCGACCTGCTCCAGTCGCGGCAGGTCGACGGCCTGGTCATCTCGGGCCCGCGGGCTGATGACGTCGTGCTGCGGGACCCGGCCAGTGCGGCGCTGCCGATCGTCCTGCAGGGGACGCTCTCTGAGGCGGTCGTGCCAAGCGTCGATGTCGACAACCACGCGGGTGCCCGCGATGCCGTGGAGCACCTCATCAGCCTCGGCCACCGCCAGGTCGCCTGCATCACCAACGCGCCACTGGCCTACACGGCGGCGGCCGACCGCGTCGAGGGCTACCGCGCGGCGCTGCGGGAGGCCGGCCTGACGGCCGATGCGACGCTCCTCGCCGAGGGTGACTTCGATGCCGCGAGCGGCCATCGGGCGATGGCCCAGCTGCTGGCCCGTGGCCGCCACTTCAGCGCCGTCTTCGTGGCCAGCGACACGGTCGCGGTGGGGGCCATCGCGGCCCTGCGTCAGGCCGGCCTCGAGGTACCGGGCGACGTTTCCGTCGTGGGCTTTGACGATGTGCCGCTGGCGGCCTTCTTCGACCCCCCGCTCACGACCATCCACCTGCCGGCCTTCGAACTCGGCGCGACGGCCGGCCAAGTGCTCGTCGACAGGGTCCGCGGCGGCGCTGTCGCATCCCAGACCACCCTCGCCACGACACTCGTCGTGCGCGCCTCCACCTCCCCCTACCGTGCCGGCACCCGCCGGCCCATCCCCACCCCCCAGGGCGCGCCGGAGGTCCCGGCTGCGTCACCGACCGCGCACGGCGATGCGCGCAGCAGGCGAGACGGCCGACCGTGAGAGTCGGGCGGCCGACAGAGGAGGTCACGCGAACCATGGCGACGACACGGAAACGAGGCGGCCACCGGGCGTGGTGGGCCCTCAGTGGGTCCATCGTGCTGCTGGCCGCCGCCTGTACCTCAAGTGGCACCGCGACACCGACGCCGGCTGCCCCCACGGCGACCCCGGGTGGGGGCGCCACGGCGACCCCCGCCGGCTCCAGCGGCGGAGGCTCGCTGAGCGGGCAGCACGTCTCGGTCATCGGCACGTGGAGCGGCGATGAGCAGACTGCCTTCCTGAAGATGGTCCAGCCGTGGGAGGACCAGACCGGCGCCAAAGTCGACTACACCGGTACCCGCGACATCGACGCCGTGCTGACGACAGGTGTCGCGGCCGGCACGCTGCCCGACCTCGCCGGCCTGCCCGGCCCGGGCCAGATGGCTGAGTACGCGGCGGCCGGGGCGCTGCAGGACCTCAGCAAGGTCCTTGACGTCCCCACCTACACGTCTGAGACGTCTGCCCCGCTCGTCCAGCTCGGCACGGTCAACGGCACCCTGGTGGGCGTCTTCATCAAGACCTCCATCAAGGGCCTGATCTGGTACGACCCCAAGGTCAACGACTTCTCGGCCAACCCGCCGACCACATGGGACGCCCTGCAGGCGGCCATCACGGCCAATGCCTCCAAGGCCGCCAAGCCGTGGTGTCTGGGTATCGAGTCCGGCGCCGCGTCCGGCTGGCCGGGCACCGACTGGATCGAGGACCTCGTGCTGCGCGAGGCCGGTCCGGACGTCTACAACAGCTGGTACCAGGGCAAGACCAAGTGGGATGACCCGGCCATCATGAAGGCCTGGCAGGACTTCGGCCAGATCGTCGCCAACAGCTATGGCGGCGCCAACACCATCGCCACGACCAACTTCGCCAACGCCGGCGACCCGCTGTTCAAGAGCCCGCCGGGCTGCCTCTTCCTGCACCAGGCCAGCTTCATCACGGGCCTGGGGGCATTCCCCAAGGAGCAGTCGGGCGTCGACTACAACTTCTTCCCCTTCCCCGACATCAACACCCAGTACACCGGGGCCGTCGAGGGCGCCGGCGACCTGTTCGGCATGTTCCACAACACGCCGGCGGCCGCGTCCCTCATGAAGTACCTCGTGACGGCCCCCGCGCAGGACATCTGGGTCAAGATCGGCGGGGCCATCTCCGCCAACAAGAACGCGACCGACTATCCCGACGACGTCAGCAAGCGCTCCGCGGAGCTCCTGGCCAGCGCCAAGATCTTCGTCTTCGATGCTTCCGACCTGATGCCGGCGGCGATGAACCAGGCCTTCGAGGACGCTGTCGTCAAGTACGTCCAGCACCCCGACCAGTTGGCGTCCATCCTGTCCGACCTGAACAAGACGCAAGCGGACGCCTACAGCCAGTAGGCGCTGACCCCGCTCCTCCTTATTCGGGGGGCGCGCTCACCGGCGCGCCCCCCAGCCCATCGACTGCAGGGAGACTTCGATGGACCCGCGTCTGCTCACCGCGATCATCGTCGTGGTCGGCGTGCCCGGCGTGCTCGTGGGGTACATCCTCGTCGCGGAGATGGTCCTGCGGGCAGTGCCCGACCGGATCCAGCCGCGGGTGCGGCCGTGGGTCTGGCTCCTGCCGGCTCTCCTGTTCCTGGGGGTCTTCCTCGTCTGGCCGACCCTGATCACGATCATCCGCAGCTTCTACAACAAGGCCGGCTCGGACTTCGTGGGCCTGGCCAACTACCAGTGGTTCATCGGCAGCCCTGACGCCCTGACGTCGCTGCGCAACAACGTCATCTGGGTCGTGCTGCTGACGGCCATCACCGTCGGCCTCGGCCTGGTCATCGCGGTCCTCGTCGACCGGGTCCGCTATGAGGCGCTGGCCAAGGCCGTGATCTTCGTGCCGCTGGCCATCAGCGCCACCGCCTCCGGCGCCATCTGGAAGTTCATGTTCGCCTACCAGCCCGCGGGCCAGCCGCAGACGGGCACGCTTAACGCGGTCATCGGCACGATGGGTGCGGGCCCGCTGGCTTGGCTGACCATCTCGACCGCAGCCTTCAACACGATCCTCCTGATCATCGTGTTCGCCTGGGCGTGGACCGGTTTCGCCATGGTCATCATCTCGGCCGCGTACAAGGGCATCAGCCGGGAGCTGCTCGAGGCGGCTCGCGTGGACGGGGCGACCGAGTGGAACGTCTTCCGGCGGATCATCCTGCCGCTTCTCGTGCCGACCCTGGCGGTGATCTCCACGACGATGATCATCACCGCGCTGAAGGCCTTCGACATCGTCTACGTCATGACCGGCGGGCAGTACGACACCGGTGTCATCGCCTACACGATGTACCGCGAGATGTTCACCGACGGCAACTTCGGCCGGGCCAGCGCTGTGGCGGTCATCCTGCTGCTGGCGATCGTGCCGGTGATGGCCATCAACGTGCGTCGTTTCCGCACCCAGGAGGTGGCCCGATGACCGCGGCACCCGTCGTCGCGCCGCCGGTCGATGTGACATCGCGCCCGCGGGGGGCGCGCCGCTTCAACCTGGGAAGCCTGCCCACCCACATCGTCATCGTGGCCCTGATGATCATCTGGCTGATCCCGACGATCGGCCTGCTGGTCAACTCGTTCCGCAGCCAGCAGGACGCCATCACCACCGGGTGGTGGACGGCCCTCTTCCCGCCGAGCAACCTGTCGACCGACAACTACGCCTACGTCCTGGCTCAGAACGGCCTGGGGGCGGCGTTCGTCAACAGCCTCTTCATCACCATCCCGGCCACCATCATCCCCATCTTCGTGGCCGCGTTCGCCGCGTACGCGTTCTCGTGGATGCGCTTCCCGGGCCGCGACGTCCTGTTCGTCATCGTGGTCGGCCTGCTGGTCGTGCCGCTCCAGTCCACGTTCATCCCGATCCTGGGGCTGTACAAGAACTTCGGCCTCAACGGTCAGTTCCTGGCGGTCTGGCTGGCTCACACCGGCTACGGCCTGCCGTTCGCCGTCTTCGTGCTGCGCAACTTCATGGGCGAGTTGCCCAAGGAGGTCTTCGAGTCGGCCTCGATCGACGGGGCCGGGCACGCCACCCGCTTCTTCCGCCTGGCGCTGCCGATGAGCATCCCGGCCGTGGCCGCGCTGGCGATCTTCCAGTTCCTGTTCGTGTGGAACGACCTGCTCGTCGCGCTGATCTACATCGGCTCGAACGTGACGAACCAGCCCCTGACCCAGAACCTGGCCGGCCTAGTCAGTTCGTTCGGCAATGGTGCCAACTACCTCGCCGCGGCAGCCTTCATCGCGATGGCCCTGCCGCTGGTGGTGTTCGCCCTGCTGCAACGCTACTTCGTCCGGGGCCTGACCGGCGGCGCGGTCAAGGGCTGACCGGCGCGACGACCCGCGCCCAGGCGTCGCAAGCGAGGCCGCGCCCGGCCTCGAACCCGTGCTTGACGGCGAACGCGGCGATGAGCCGTGTGACGGAACGCGGCAGCCTGGACGCGGTCGCGAGGGCCCCCGTCAGCGCGTCCACCAGGAGTGCATCGGCGACCCGGGCGATGTCGCCGACCTCGCCGCGGAGGTCGGCGTAGGCCGCGTCGTCCGTGCAGCATGCGCCGTAGAGCTCGGCGTCCCAGTGGGCGAGTAGCCGTCGGGCGTCATCGAGCAGCCGACCCGGGTCGGGGATGCCGCCACCGGCGGCCTGGGTCTCCGCCGCCAGGATGGCCGCCAGCTGAGCCACCAGCGCCTCGTCGTCCAAGGCCACCAGCGCGGTGCCAGATCGCTGGTCCATCCGAACCTCCCTGCGCTTACCTCGCCGCGATTCAAATGCCATCTGACCCGCGCCCTCTGGTCGACGCCTCACGCGTGGACGAGGTTGACGCAGAATCAAATCCTATTATACTTCCCTCCCTGACCGTCGGGTACCGACGGGGATGTCTCAGGAGGGCACTGCACGATGGGCACGACCTATGGCCTCGGGGCCATCCCATCAGGGCCGGACGAGCGGGACCTGCGCCTGGAGCGACTGTTGCGGCCGTCGGCGACGCCGCTGCCGTCGCGGTTCGACTGCCAGCCGCTTCCGCCGGTCATGGACCAGGGTGAGACCCCTGAATGCGTGGCCTACGCGTGTGCGGCGATGAAGAGCTACGAGGAGGCGCACGACCCGACCGAGCCGCCGGGCTGGATCGCGTTCGACGCGGACGGCCTGTACAAGCGCTGCAAGGAGGTCGACGGGTTCCCCAGCGAGGAAGGCACGCAGCCGCGGGTGGCCCTGCGCGTGCTGCGCCGGGAAGGCATCAACGCACTGGCGGGCGGAGGGCCTGACCCCCGGCGCTACGAGATCAGGGCCTACTACCGCTGTCCCGTGGAGATCGCCGCCCTCCAGGCGGCTCTCATGCAGTTCGGGCCGCTGGTGCTGGCGATGGCGTGGTACGACGCGTGGTTCAGCCCGGCCCGGGATGGCACCCTGCCGCCGCCGACTGGTGAGCCGGTCGGTGGGCACGCCGTGCTGCTGCACGGCTGGGACCAGGCGAGCGGCTTCCTGGTCCGCAACTCCTGGGGGCGGCGGTGGGGCCACGGCGGCGACTTCACCATGCCGTTCAGCTACCTGTCGGCCGTGTGGGAGGCATGGAAGACGATCGACGCCTCGATCGTCCCCGACCCCGGCGATCCCTAGCCAGCGGGGCGGCGCGGTCCGGGCCGCCACGCTTCTATCATGGCGGGCGTGCGTGACCGGTGGCAGGGGCTTCTGGATGAGGGCGGCCCCATCCTTGCGGACGGGGCGATGGGCACGATGCTCTTCGCCGCCGGCCTCCAGTTCGGCGACCCGCCGGAGGTCTGGAACTTCGACCGCCCTGACGTGGTCCGGCGCATCCACCGGGGCTATCTGGACGCCGGCGCCCGGATCGTGATGACCAACACCTTCGGGGCCAACCGGGCTCGCCTGGGGATGCACAACCTGGAGGGGCGCGTGGCGGAGATCAACCGGACCGCCGCCGTGCTCCTCCGCTCGGAGGTCGCCGCCGCCGGCGGGCGGGCGCTCGTGGCCGGTGACATGGGGCCGTCCGGCCAGATCATGGCGCCGCTGGGCACGCTCGAGCCCGGTGAGGCGGTCGACATCTTCGCCGAACAGGCGGCCGCTCTCCTGGCCGGTGGGGCCGACCTGCTGTGGATCGAGACGATGTCCGACCTGGCGGAGATCACGGCCGCCATCGCCGGTGTCCGTCGGGCCGACCCGGCCGTGCCCATCATCGCCACCATGACCTTCGATACCCGCGGCCACACCATGATGGGCGTCTCACCCGAGCAGGCCGTGATGGCCCTCATGGCCCTGGGCGTGGACGCCGTCGGCGGCAACTGCGGCAACGGGCCGGAGGAGATGGTGCCGGTCATGACCCGCATGCACGCCGCCGCGCCGGGAGCGCTGCTGGTCGCGAAGTCCAACGCGGGCATGCCGGAGCTGGTCGACATGTGCGCCGTCTACCGCTCCGAACCAGCGGTCATGGCGCAGCAGGCGTGCGCCATGCAGCAGGCCGGGGCGCGCGTCATC
>DASPUH010000056.1:0-26592 GCA_035622975.1 Candidatus Sulfotelmatobacter sp. | reverse complement strand
TCCTGGAGCGGTTCGGCCCCGACCTCGGCGCCGACATCCCCGTCGCTGCCGAGTTCACGCGAAACCTCCGGCCGTTGCTGGAGCGCTTCGGCAACGATCAGCGGCTGCGGCTGATCGTGTTCACCCTTGACGAGACCACCTACTCTCGCGAGCTGGCTCCGCTGGCGGGTTACTACCCTGCTTTGCGTGTCGGCCCACCGTGGTGGTTCCTGGACAGCCGGAGCGGCATCACTCGCTACCTGGACGCGGTCGTGGAGATCGCCGGGCTGGCCAACCTCGCCGGCTTCAACGACGATGCCCGGTCGTTGTTCGCCATCCCCGCCCGCCACGACCTGTGGCGGCGCGTCACAGCGAACTGGCTGGCCGGCCTGGTCGTCCAGGGCGTCGCTGACGAGGAGGCGGCGTCCCGGATGGCCGTCGACCTCGCGGTCGGCCTCGCCAGGCGGGCCTATCGCCTGGTCCCGGAGGGTGCGCCCGCTACTTGATCAGCTGGACGGCCAGCGGGGCCCCCGCGAAGCCCGGGGTCGTGGTCGTCGGGCCTAGTCACAGCCTGCCGCCGGACACCAAAGGACCCGGATGCAACCGGTGAGGCCCCGGAGGAGGAGGAAGGGCACTCACCGGCCATGCCGGGCCGATTGGTTATGCGGTTCCCGTCGCCGGGGAGGCGGCGTCCGGTCCTGGTGGCCGAGATGGGGTCGGCTGCCAAGTCACATCATCCCCGCCGAGTCTTTCGACTGGATTACCGGCCCGTGAACGTCGCTGGGGCTGCGGGACGGCCGAGCGCATCGTGATCGACGGGCCGGTGGCCCATCACAGTCGATCCGTCCTGGGGTGCCGGCGGGGCCAAGGCCCACGGCTACACGGCCGCCCTCGACGGTCTCCTCCAGGCGCCGGCCTGCCCCTGGCCCCGTAGCGCCCCTGTATGATGCGCCGCGTGCAACGCCCGCCGGGAGACGCGGGCCGACTGGGAGGTTGAGATGATCCGATCGCTGCGGCTGCCGGCCGCATCCGCCTGCGCCCTCGTCCTGGCGCTCATCGTCGCGGCGTGCGGCAGCAGTGCCACCGCGACGCCAACGCCAACGCCGGCGCCGACCGCCGCCGGAGGTGGTGGTGGGGTCTCGCTCCCGAGCGGCCTCGGCCTCGGCGGTTCCGGACTCCTTGGCGGCCTGGGCTTGCATGGCAACCCGACCCTCGAGGCCAAGCTGCCGGCCACGATCTGCGGCGCCCCCGCCAGCACCTACAGCATGCCTGCCGGCGTGCTGCCGGCGGCCGCCCTCTCCGGCCTCGCCGGTGCCGGATCGCTCCTGTCCGGGTTGAGCAGCACGGAAACCTTCTCGTTCGCCCTGGCCGCCCCCGGCCCGGCCGCGTCCGATCCGTGCCCTGACGTGAGCTACTTCGCCATCCAGGTGTCGAACGGCGACGCCAACAGCTTCCTCCAGCTGCTGCTCACGGCGAACCAGCAAGACGGCGGCACAAGCACGACCGCCTCGATCGGCGGCAAGAGCGTCACGGTCGTCACGGACAGCAACCAGAACAAGACCTACGGCTACGTCAACGGTGACACGCTTATCGCCGTCCAGGCGCCCGACGACACGACCGCCGCGACCGCCTTCGCTGCGCTGCCATAGCCGGGCAGCGCAGCCCGCTGGTACGTTCGTCGCATAGCCCGGGGATCGCGTCAGCCGGTACCGTCGGCGCCTCACCGCGCTGAAGGAGCCGCTCGTGCCCTCGCCGAACCTGCCCCGCCCGCCCCGCCGCGGCCGGGTGCTCCTCGCCTCCGCAGCCCTCGCCTGCACGGTCCTCGCCTGCAGTTCTGGCGCGGCCAGTCCGACACCCCCTGACGCGAGCGGTCTCCTGGCGACGATCTCGTCGTCGCTCGCCACGGTCAAGCAGGTCGACGCGCGGCTGACCCTGGCCGGCACCATCACCGCCCCGCCGGATGCGGCCGCGTCTGGCGCTGCAACGACCGGCGCCCCCGTGAAGCTGGACGGCACGGCCGTCGAGGTCAAGAGTGACACCGTCACCGGTTCCGTCGATGCGACCCTCACGCTGCCGGCCGGTCTCGCCGGCGGCGGCACGAGCGAGGTCATCGTGGTCGGCCCGGATGTCTACCTCAAGCTCGGCCCCCTGGGGACGGTCATGGGCATCGCCGATGACGGCAAGTACCACCACACGACGAGCGCCGCCCTGGGCGGCCTGGGGGGCCTGCCCGTCGCCTCCGCTGAGGCCTCGGCGAACCCGTCGCAGATGGCCCAGGCGCTCGGTACGATGAGCGGCTTCCTCTCCGGGCTGGCCCAGCCGCCAGCCGTCACTGCTGTCTCGTGCGGCAGCGCCAGCTGCTGGGACCTCCACGTCGTCCTGGGGCCGGCCGACCTGGCCAGCCTCGCGGCGAAAAGCGCCTCGGCGCTCGCTTCCGCGGTGCCCTTCGCGCCGCTCCCCACAGCCGGTCTGGGCTCGCTCGGAAGCGTGACCCTCGACGTCGTGGCCCGCCAGGACAGCGGCCGCCCCGGTGAGATCAAGGTCGCGATCGACGGTGGCGCCCAGGGGTCGGCGAGTGCCGACCTGACATTCACCTTCGACACGCCGCTCAGCATCAGCGCCCCGGCCGCGGACCAGGTCGTGGAGGGCTTCCCGGGCCTCGTCCTGCCCTGACCCGCGGGCCGGGAACCGGCAGCGAGGCGTTGACGTACCCTCCTCGCTTACGCCGCCATCGCGGCGACGTCACCCGAGGAGGCCATGACCGGTCCCAGCGCGCCCCACCACCGCCACGACGCGCCGCACGGACGCCCGTGGACGGTGCGGGTCGCCGCCTGGAGCGCCGCCCACCGCTGGCCCGTGCTGGTCGGCTGGTTCGTGCTCACGATCGGCGTCTTCGGCGTGAACCTGGCGGCGGGCGGCATCCGTACGGTGGGAGCGACCGGCGGGCCGGGTGGTTCGACGACCGAATCCGAGCGGGCGTATCAGGTCTTCGACCAGGCTGGCACGCCCGACCCGCACGAGACGATGACGATCGTCGTCACCAGCCCCTCGCTGCAGGCCACCGCGGCCCCCTTCCGCTCGGCGGTGGAGGACATCCTGGGCCGTCTCAAGGCGGCTACCGCCGAGGTGCAGGGCACGACCGGCCCGGCGTTCCGTCAGCTCGTGGACCCCTACGCCGCGCCGCCCCAGGCCGGCCTCATCGCGCCCGACCTGACGGGCGTGCGCATCGAAGGGGAGATCGGCGGCGATGACGCCGTGGTGGAGACGCGCACGGAGGCGATCGCCCCGGTCATCACGGCCATCAAGGCCGCCTACCCCTCATACGCCATCCACGCGGTGGCCAACACGCTCACCAACGACCAGATCAACACGCTGGTCAACGAGGACCTGGACGGCGCCCTGAAGATCAGCCTGCCGGCCACGTTCCTCATCCTGCTCATCGCCTTCGGCGCGATCGTCGCCGCCATCGTGCCGCTGATCCTGGCCGTCACGGCGTTGCTCGCCGCCTTCGGCCTGCTGGGCCTCTACAGCCAGGCGGTCGGTGCGGTCAGCCCGTACGCCACCCAGCTGGTCGTCCTCATCGGGCTGGCCGTGGCCGTCGACTACTCCCTCTTCATGGTCACCCGCTTCCGGGCGGAACGGCGTGCCGGCCGTGAGGTCGAAGCTGCCATCGAGACGGCCAGCGCGACCGCCGGCCGGGCCGTCTTCTTCAGCGGCCTGGCGGTGATGATCTCGGTGGCCGGGCTGTTCATCCTGCCCGACACGCTGTTCCGGTCGATGGCCCTGGGCACGATCTCGGTCATCGCCGTCGCCGTCCTGGGCAGCCTCACCTTCCTGCCGGCCCTGCTGGCCATCCTGGGCGACCGCGTCGACCGCGGGCGTGTGCCCGTGCTCGGGCGACCCCGACCGGCGGGGGGTGGCGCCTGGGCGCGGCTGGTGGAGGCCGTCGTGCATCGGCCGATCATCTCCGCGCTCGGGGCCGCGGCCGTCCTCCTGATCCTGGCCGGGCCCGTGACGCACCTGCGCCTGGGCAACTCGGACGTCACCTCCTTCCCCGAGTCGATCGATGGGGTACAGGCCATCGAGGTGCTGCAGGCCCACTGGCCGGCCGGCACGATCCTCTCGCTCGACGTCGTCGTGACCGACGCCACGGCGCCCGCCACGAAGTCCGCCATCGCCATGCTGCAGCAGCGCGGCCTGCAGGTCGCCGGACTCAGCGGGCCGGCCACCGTGACGCCGTCGGGTGACGGGACGGTGGCCATGGTGTCGTTCGTCATGTCGGGCACGGAGAACGATCCGGCCAACTGGCAGGCGGTCCGCGACATGCGCACGACCGTCGTGCCGCAGGCGCTGGCCCAGGCGCCGGGCGCCGCGGCGTACGTCACGGGCAACGCGGCCGTGAGCCTGGATCAGACGCAGGTCTTCACCGACGGCATGGTCAAGATCTTCGTCTTCGTCCTGGGCCTGAGCTTCCTCCTCCTGCTCGCTGTCTTCCGCTCGCTCGTCATCCCGCTCAAGGCGATCGTGCTGAACCTGCTGTCCACCGGCGCCGCCTACGGCGTGCTCGTGCTCGTCTTCCAGGACGGCTTCCTGGGCGGCCCGCTCGGCGTGCGGCCCAGCGAGGTCATCCAGAACTGGGTGCCGGTCTTCGTCTTCACCATCCTCTTCGGCCTGTCGATGGACTACGAGGTCTTCATCCTCACGCGGGTCAAGGAGTGGCACGACGGCGGCCTGGACACGCACCGCGCGGTGGCCCGGGGCATCGCCATGACCGCCGGCACGGTGACCAGCGCGGCGGCCATCATGGTCGTCGTCTTCGCCGTGTTCGTGACGCTCCGCCTGGTCATCATCCGCGAGCTTGGCCTGGGCCTCGCGGTCGCCGTCTTCCTGGACGCGACCGTCATCCGGGCCATCCTCCTGCCGGCGTCGATGCGCCTGCTCGGCGAGTGGAACTGGTACCTGCCGCGCTTCCTGCGCTGGCTGCCCCGCATCACCATCGAGACGCCGGCCCGGCCGGAGACCAGCAGCTCGGGCCCGCACGCCACCGCCTGAGCCCGCGGCTAGACTGCGCCGGTGAGCGCCTCACGCCGGTCCCGCCGCGTTCGCCGCGAGCCGCCGGCCGTCGTGGTCCTCGTCGCCTTGCTGGCGGCCACGCTGGCCGGCTGCGTGGGCACCGTGGCCGGCGCCGCGCCCGAGGGGACGGTCCGCATCCTGGGGAGTGCTCCGGCGCTCTGGGACCCGGCGCTGCAGGGCGACGAGGAGACGGCGGCCGTCCTCGCCAACGTCGACGAGAGCCTCACCGCCATCGACGCCGCGGGCCACGTGCAGCCGGCCCTGGCCGCCTCGTGGGCCAGCTCGGCCGACGGGCGCTCCCTGACCTTCACCCTGCGTTCGGGCCTGACCTTCAGCGACGGCACCCCGCTCGCCGCGGCCGACGTCGTGCGCAGCTGGCGCAGGCTGCTGGACCCGCAGCAGCCCTCGCCGCTGGCGTCGCTGCTCGAGCCGGTCACCGGCGTGGCCGACCTCCTGGCGGGGCATGGCACGCTCGACGCCGTGGGTATCACTGCGAGCGGGCCGCTGGCGGTGACGGTGACCTTCGCCTCGCCCGCGAGCTACTTCCCCTCCACGGCCGCCTCGCCCTCGCTGGCGGTGGTGCCGCCCTCGATCGACGCCTCGTACGACGCGGCCGCGCCACCCACCCGGTTCGTGGGCTCGGGCGCCTACATCCCGACCACGACGAGCGGCAGCGACATCACCTTCACGGCCAACGCCCGCTACTGGGCCGGTCCGCCAGCCATCGGGACGGTCGACCTGGTGACCGATACCGGGGGCCAGGACACGTACGAGACGTTCGAGGCCGGCACGGTCGACTACGCGCCCGTCTCTTCCGAGTCGGCCAGCTGGATCCGCTACGACGCGACCGACGGGCCGCAGCTGGTGCAGGTGCCCGATCCGGCCGTGCTCTACTACGGCTTCGACACCCGGCGGCCCCCGTTCGACGACGTGCGGGTGCGCCAGGCCTTCGCCGAGGCCGTGGACTGGCAGCGGCTCGTACAGCTGGGCAGCCCGTTCGACGCCGTCGCCACGTCGCTGGTGCCGCCTGACATCCCCGGCCGGCCGACGGGCGACTACGGCCCCGCCTACGACCCGGCCGCGGCCCGGGCCGCGCTCGCCGCGGCCGGCTATCCGGGGGGCCATGGCCTGCCCGCGGTGACCATCGACTCCGGGGGCGTCGGCTATGACGAGGCCCTGGCGCAGATCTGGCAGCGAGAGCTGGGCGTCACGGTGACCGTGGAAGAGCGGATCGACGGCTACTTCGACCTGCTGGCCCACGATCCACCCCAGATCTGGGCCCTGGAGTGGGTCGCCGACTATCCGGCCCCGCAGGACTTCCTGGGCCTGCTCCTGACGACCGGCAGCAGCAACGACTACGGCGGCTGGAGCGACCCGGGGTTCGACGCCGACGTCGCCGCCGGTGCGGCGAGCGCCGACCCCGCGGTGCAGGCGCAGCAGTTCGCGGCCGCGGAGCGCATCGTGCAGCAGCAGGTGCCGGTCGTCCCGTTGAGCTACTCGCAGGGGTGGGCCCTCGTGCGGGCCGGCCTCCTGGGCGCCGCCGCGTCCAGCCTGGGCATCCTCCGCTGGGCGGGTCTGGCATGGGGCAGCTGATGCGCCGCGGCGGGTCGCTCCTCCTGTCACTGGCGCTGGCCGGCCTGCTGGCCGGTGGGGCAGCCGCCCCCGCCCGGGCGGCCGGTGCCATACAGATCGCCACGCCGACCGCCACCGGCACGCTGGGCGCCTCGATCACCTACAGCGACACCTTCCAGGCCAGCACAACGCCGACCGGGGTCGAGCTGCTGCTCCAGGAGCCGGGTGTCTACGGCAGCCTGGTGACCGACGCCGATGTCGTGCCAGTCGCCGGCGGCTACCGGGCCCAGGTGGTCGACAGCACCCACGTGATCCCCAACACCACGATCGGCTTTCGCTTCAGGGTCGACTCGGCCGACGGCTCGACGCTTGGCCCGAGCGCCACCTTCACCCTGCAGGACACGCGCTACACATGGCAGACGATCAGCGGCACGCACGTTCGCCTGCACTGGTACAGCGGCGACCAGGCCTTCGCCGAGCACGCCCTGTCGGTCGGCGACCAGGCTATCGACAAGGTCTCGTCGCTCCTCGGCGTGACCGAGACGCAGCCCATCGACTTCTTCGTGTACGCCTCCGCCGACGGGCTCGACGGCGCGCTCGGACCGGGTACGAGCGAGTTCGTGGCGGGCCGGGCCGTCCCGGAGATCCGCACCCTGTTCGCGGAGATCGATCCCGACCAGACCGACACGAGCTGGGTCACCACGGTGGTGCCCCACGAGCTGACCCATCTCGTCTTCGACACGGCGACCCACAACCCGTACCACGAGCCGCCGCTGTGGCTCAACGAGGGGCTGGCCGTCTACGAGTCGATAGGCTACGACAGCGACGACCAGGGCCGCATGCGGGACGCAGTGGCCAGCGGCACGCTCCTGCCGCTCACCGGCCTGACCGGCTCCTTCCCCACGCGCCAGGACCTCTTCTACCTTTCGTATGCGGAGGCCGTCTCGGCGGTCGACTTCTTCGTGCGCACGTACGGGCAGGCGCACCTCGTCCAGCTCATCCGCTCGTACGCCCAGGGGGTCACCGACGACGAGGCCTTCAAGGCCGCCGCCGGCGTCGACGTGGCCGGCTTCCAGGCCGCCTGGCTGGCGGATGCCAGGGCGTCCTTGCCGGCGGCCTACGGCCCCCGTCTGCCGGCCGCCGGGCCGCTGCCGTCAGGCTGGAGCCAGGCCGCTGGCGCCCTCTCGTCCGCCCTGCCCACGACCGCCCCCGTGCAGGCACCCGGCGGGGCGGTCCCGGCCGGCGGGCAGGACGCCCTCGCCGCGGCGCTCGATGAGGTGACAAGGTCCCTTGAGCCGGTCGCCGCACTCGGCGCGGTGGCCGTCGTGGTGGTGGCTATCCTGCTCCTCCTGCGACGGCGCGCCCTTGCGCGCCGTCGCTGGCCGACGGGCGGGCCGCCGCCCGGGGGGCCGTACCCATGAGTGCGTTCGTCGCGCGCGTCCGCCGCATCCCGAGCTGGCAGCTGACGCTGGGGGTGGCCCTCCTCGTGCTGGGCTTCCTGATGACGGCCCAGCTGCGCTCGCTGGTGCCGCGCAGCCAGTACGACAGCTCGGACCTGCCGCCGCTGCGGCAGACGGCCCAGGAGCTGCAGGCCGCGCAGGACCAGCTGAAGGCCCAGATCCTGGACCTCCGCGCCCAGGTGGAGGCCGTCGAACAGAACGGGCAGGGCAACGCCGCCCAGATCACGGCCCTCAATGACCAGCTGGGCGACGCTCGCCTGGCGGCCGGCCTGGTCGCGCTCCAGGGGCCCGGTGTGGTGGTCAGCCTGCGCGACTCCACGCGACCGGTGCCGCCCGGCGCCGCGCCCGGCGACCTGCTCGTCTCGGCGGCCGACCTGCGGCAGGTCATCGACCTGTTGTGGCTGTCGGGAGCCGAGGCCGTGAGCGTCAACGGCGAGCGCATCGCGGTCACCACGCCGCTCACCGACATCGGGTCGTCGGTGCTGGTCAACAGCTCGTACCTCCAGCCGCCCTACCAGATCTCGGCCATCGGGCCGGCCGACCTGTACAACCGGCTGGCCACCTCGGCGGCCTTCGTGGCCTACCTGCAGGACCGGGCCCAGGCGGTGGGCCTGGACGTGGCCCTGCTGCAATCGAACGACGTGCAGGTGCCGGCCTACAGCGGCACGGTCAACCTGGTCCATGCCCGGCCCGTCGCGACGTCCGTCCCCGGCGGCCCGACGACGCCGATCGGCTCGGCCCAGCCGTGAGGACCGCGCGCGGGCGCTGGGCGGTGAGCGCCGTCCTGTTCCTGATGGGCGTCCTGCTGGTGGTCCAGTTCCGGGCTCAGACGGCGAACGGCGGCCTCAACGGGCTCACGACGCAGGACCTGACCACGCTCATCGCCAACCTGAACGATCGCAACGCGGAGCTGCGGGGCGAGGTCGCCGACCTGCAGGCCCAGCTGCGGACGCTCGAGGCGACCCAGCTGGCAGGCGCCTCGAACGTGGGCCAGCTGCAGTCCGAGCTGCAGCAGCTGCGCCTGTGGGCCGGCCTGGATCCCGTCTACGGCGATGGGGTCGACGTCGTCATCAGTGGCCCGATCACCGCTGCGGCCAGCAACGAGATCCTCAACGAGCTGCGCATCGCGGGCGCGGAGGCGATGGCCGTGGACGGGGTGCGGGTCGTGCCCGGTACGGTCGTCGGGGGCGACCCGGGCGGCCTGTCGGTGGAGAACGTGGCCCTGCCCACGCCGTTCCACCTGCAGGCGATCGGCGACCCGGCCAACCTGCAGGCCGTCCTGCAACGGGCCGGCGGCGTGGTCAGTCGCATCGCCGTCGCCCAGCCCGACGTGACCATCGAGGTGGGGGCCACGACGATGACGCTGCCCGGCACGGACCGCGACCTGGACGCGCCCGACGCGAAGCCGCAGCTCTAGGTCCTCTGCTACCCTTCCGCCGATGCCCGACTTGACCGATCGCGCCCTGGATACGGCCGTCCAACGCGGCGCCACGTTCGCCGACGTGCGCCAGACCAGGCGTGCCGAGGAGTCGATCGCCATCAAGTCGGGCCGCGTGGAGGGCGTCGCCTTCGGCGAGAGCGAAGGCTTCGGCGTACGGGTCCTGGTCGATGGGGCCTGGGGCTTCGCGTCATCCAACCGCCTGACCGTGGCCGAGGCGGACCGCGTCGCGGCCGAAGCCGTGCGCATCGCCCGTGCCTCCGCCACCGCGCTGCGCCACCGCGTCCAGCTGGACGAACGCCCGCCGGCCCGGGGGACCTATCGGACCCCGGTCCTGGAGGATCCCTTCGACCTGTCCGTGGAGCGCAAGGTGGGTGACCTCCTGGCCGCGGACGAGGCCATGCGCCGCGTCCCGGGCATCGGCTTCACCGAGGTGCGCTACGACGCCCAGCGCGAGTGGAAGACCTACGCCGCCAGTGATGGCTCGCTGGTCGAGCAGGAGATCACCCACGTGGGGGCGGTCATCGAGGCCAACGCCGTCAACGGCGACGACATGCAGCGCCGCAGCTATCCCGACTCGGCCCAAGCGGCCGGCTGGGAGTGGGTGCGCGGTTTGGATCTGGCCGGCAACGGCGAACGGGTGGCCGGCGAGGCGATGGCGCTCCTGGCCGCGCCGCAGTGCCCGCCCATGCGGACGACGGTGATCCTCCATCCGTCGCAGCTCTACATGCAGATCCACGAGAGCTGCGGCCACCCCTGCGAGCTCGACCGCGTCTTCGGCACCGAGGCCTCGTACGCCGGCACGAGCTTCCTCACACCGGACGGCCTGGGTACCTTCCGCTACGGCTCCGAGCTGATCGACATCGTCGCCGACGCGACCGCGCCCGGCGGCCTGGGCACGTTCGGCTGGGACGACGAAGGCGTCGCGGCCCAGCGCGTGCCGCTCATCGAGGCCGGCCGCCACGTGGGCTACCTCACCAGCCGCGAGACGGCACCGCGCATCGGCCGCCAGAGCGGCGGGGCGATGCGGGCCGACGGGTGGAACCGCATCCCGCTCATCCGCATGACCAACATCAACCTGCTGCCGCGACCGGGCATGAGCTTCGACGACATCGTCGCCGACACCGACGACGGCCTCCTGCTGGCCACCAACCGCTCGTGGTCCATCGACGATCGGCGGCTGAACTTCCAGTTCGCCACCGAGATGGGCTGGCAGGTCAAGGGCGGCAAGATCGGCCAGCTCTACAAGAACCCCACCTACACGGGCATCACCTACGAGTTCTGGGGCTCGTGCGACGCCGTCGCCGACGAGCGCAGCTATACCCTGTTCGGGACCCCCAACTGCGGCAAGGGGGAACCCGGCCAGAATGGGCACGTCGGGCACGGCGCCAGCGGGGCGCGGTTCCGCGATGTCCAGGTGGGGGTCGGCAAGTGGTGAGCGGACGCGACCCCGACGGCCTGGAGCTGGCCGAGCGGGTCCTGCGACACGCCGAGGCGCTGGGCGCGACGCAGGCGGAGGTCCTCGTCGGCGAGACGGAGTCCCGCCTGACGCGCTTCGCCAACAGTGAGATCCACCAGAACGTGGCTGAGTCGAACACGATGGTCAACCTGCGCTTCGTGGACGGGCGGCGCGTGGGCTGCGCCTCCACCAACCGCACCGATGACGGGGCGCTCCGGCGGCTGGCCGATTCGGCGGCCCGCATCGCCCGGCTCATGCCCGAGGCCGACGAAGCGGTCCACCTGCCGGGGCCGGCGCCCATCGCCTACGTCCACGGGGCCGCCAGCGTGGCGACCGCGGACGCGACGCCCGAGTTCCGCGCGGCGGCCGCACGAGAGGTCATCGCCGCGGCCGATGCGGCCGGCGTGCAGGCCTATGGCTCGTTCACCACGGACCTCGAGCATGTCGCGCTGGCCAATTCGCTCGGCGTGCGTGCCCAGGAGGCCCGGACGTGGTCCCAGCTGCTGACGGTGGCTATGGGCAGCGCCGGTGAGGCGGGCTACGCCGAGGCCGCGGCCGTCGATTGCACGTCGATCGATGCTGGGGCCGTGGGCCGCGAGGCGGCCGAGAAGGCTCGCTCGGCGCGGCAGCCGGTGAGCGTGCCGCCGGGCGACTACCCGGTCGTCCTCGAGCCGTACGCCGTGGTCGACCTGCTCGACATGCTGGGCTACCTGGGCATCTCGGGCCTGGCGGTGCAGGAGGGGCGCTCGTTCTTCGAGCCCGGCAAGGTCGTCGGGTCGCCGCTCGTCACGATCGTGGATGATGCCGCGGACGTGGCCGGCGCGCCGGTGTCGTTCGACTACGAAGGCGTGCCCAAGCGGCGCGTGCCGCTCATCGAGGCCGGCGTCTGCCGGGAGGCGGTCTACGACGCGCAGACGGCGGCTCGCGCCGGCCGCGAGTCGACGGGTCACGGCCTGCCCGCGCCCAACCCGTACGGCCCGTTCCCGCTGAACATGGTCATGCACGCCGGTGACGCCTCCCGGGACGAGCTGATCGGCGGCCTGGACCGTGGCCTGCTGGTGACGCGCTTCCACTACACCAACCCGGTCCATCCCAAGCTGGTCATCGTCACCGGCATGACCCGCGACGGCACGTTCCTCGTGGAGCACGGCCGCGTGGTGGGCCCCGTGCGCAACCTGCGGTTCACGCAGAGCTACCTGGACGCCCTGGCCGGGGTCCAGGCCGTCGGCCGCGAACGCCGCCTGCTGCGCGGCTTCCTGGGGGCCTCGCTGGTGCCGGCCCTGCGGATCGGGGCCTTCACCTTCACGGGAGCGACGGAACACTGAACGGCGCGCCAGCCGGTCGCGTGCCGCCGGTCCTGGCCCTGGCCCTCGGGGACCGGCTCGAGCTCCGGCGGCCGCACCCCTGCGGCAGCCGGACGTGGCAGGTGGTCCGCCTGGGGGCCGACATCGGGCTGCGCTGTGAGGGGTGCGCGCGCCGCGTGCTGCTGGCTCGTCGCGACGTCGAGCGTCGCCTCGTGCGCCTGACGCCCGCCCCAGCCTCGCCGTGACCGTGGGCGGCGCGCCCGAAGCCGCGCCGGCCCCCGTGACCGTCGGCTCGCAGACCGTTGGCCAGGTCCTGCGCGATCGGCGCTTCCTCTCCCTGTGGCTGGCGCAGGTCGCCAGCCAGGTGGGCGGCAACATGGTCCTTTATGGCCTGACCGTGCTCGTGGCCCAGCGCACCGCGTCCGTGTCGGCCGTCAGCCTCCTGCTCCTGACGTTCCTCGTCCCCGCCGTCGTCTTCAGCGCCATCGCCGGCGTCTTCGTGGACCGGCTGGATCGACGTCTCATCCTGATCGTGGCCAACGGCTTGCGGGGCGTCCTGTTCGTGGCGATGGTCGTGCTGGACACGAACCTCGTCCTCATCTACCTCCTCAACATCGCCGTATCGACGATCACGACGCTCTTCGCCCCGGCCGAGGCGTCGATGATCCCGGTCCTCGTCCGCCGCGAGCAGCTGCTGGCTGCCAACAGCCTCTTCACGTTCACCCTGCAGGGCTCGTTCGCCCTCGGCTTCGCCCTGCTGGGTCCGTTCGTGGTGATCCTGGCCGACGTGAACGGGCTGATCGTGCTGGTCGCGGCGTTGTACTTCGTGGCCGCGGGCCTGTGCGTCGTGCTGCCATCCTCGGCCCCGGCAGGGCGGCCCGGCAGCCTCGCCTCCGGCCAGGCCCTGGGCGAGGCGGAGGCAGCGCTCGCGGGCACGCTGCGCCAGCTGCAGGAGGGCCTGCGCTACATCCGGGCCAACCCGGGCATCTTCTGGTCACTCAGCTACCTGGCCATCACCGCCTCGCTGGTCGGCGTGCTCGGTGCGCTGGGTCCCAACTACGCCCAGCAGTCGCTCGGGCTGAAGCCGCAGGACTTCTTCATCGTCGTGCTGCCCTTGGGTGGTGGCCTCGTGCTAGGCATCCTGCTGCTGAACGCCTACGGCCGCCTCGTGCCACGGCGGCGACTCATCGAGGGCGGCTTGCTCGTGCTGGGCATCGCCCTGGCCCTCCTGTCCGTGGCCGCCCCGCTCTCCAGCTTCCTGCGTTCGCGGGTGGACAGCAACGGCGCGGTGGCGCTGGAACCGTTCGTCTCCCTGCTCGGCATCATCGTGGCCATCGCCCTCACGGCCGGCGTCGCGTACGCCTTCGTCGCCGTGCCGGCCCAGACGCAACTGCAGGAGGAGTTGCCCCATGATGTCCGCGGGCGGGTCTTCGGCGTGCTGAATATGCTGGTGAGCGTGGCCAGCTTCGTGCCGATCATCATCGCCGGCCCGCTGGCCGACACCCTGGGTACGTCCCTCGTCCTGTTCCTGATGGCGGCCCTCGTGGTGGGCACGGGCGTGCGGGCCGTCTTCCTGCGGCTGCCCGGCACCACCCTCCCGGCGACGGCGGCGCGCCTGGAGCCGATCGACCCGGTGACGGTCACGGCCATGGTCCTGGGGCACGTCGCCGAGGTGCCCCCGGATGCCGGCGGGGCCGGCGGGGGAGCCGACGGCCCATGACGGAGAGGGTCGCCGTGCTGTTCACCGGGGGCACGATCTCCATGCAGCACGACGTGGCGGCCGGGGGCGCCGTCCCGCGCCTGGACGGGGCGGCCATCCTGGCGCGGACGCAGGGCGTGGCGGCCATCGCGGACGTGGTGACCATCGACTGGGGCCGCCTGCCGGCCGCCCACTTCTCGTTCGCGGACCTGCTCGATCAGGCCGCTCGCCTGCGCGGCGCCCTGGCCGACCCCGGCGTGACGGGGGCGGTCGTCGTGCAGGGCACCGACGTGATGGAGGAGACCGCGCTCGCCTTCGACCTGCTGGTCCCTGGCACGGCGCCGGTGATCGTCACGGGAGCCATGCGCAACGCCGGCCAGGACGGTTACGACGGGCCGCAGAACCTGCGCGATGCGATCCGCTGCGCCGCCGACCCCGCCGCCCGGGGCATCGGCGCGGCGGTCGTCATGGGCGGCCAGATCCTGCCGGCCGACGACGTGGTCAAGGTCGACACGCTCGCCTATGCTGCCTTCCAGTGCCCCAACGACGGACCGCTGGGCCAGGTGTCCGAGGACGGGGTGCGCCTGGCGAGGCGCCGGCTGCGACGGCCGAGACTGCCGCGGGTCCCCGACGCGGCAGTCGAGCCGATCGCCCTGGTCGCGGCAGCGATGGGCACGGACGGGGCGCTGGTCCGCGCGGCTGCCGCGGGAGGCGCCCGCGGCATCGTCGTGCTGGCGCCCGGCAGCGGCAACACCCATCCCGACGTGCTGGCGGCGGCCGTCGAGGCGATGGGCAGGGGGATCCCCGTGGTCCTGACCTCGCGCGTGCTCCGCGGTGGCGTCCGGCCGGCCTACGGCTTCCCCGGCGGCGGGGCCGCGTGGGCTCGCGCCGGGGTGATCATGGCCGGCACGCTCAACGGTCCCAAGGCCCGCCTCATGCTGGCGCTCGCCTTGGGGGCCGGGCTGCGGGGCCAGGCGCTGCAGGACCTCTTCGGCGGCTGAGGCTTGGCGGTCCGCGCCGACCTCATCGTCACCGGCCGCATCGCCACGCTGGCCGGTGCGCGCGGCTTCGGCTGGGTCCAGGCGATCGCCGTAGGGGAGGGGCGGATCGTCGCCGCCGGGCGGCGGACCACCGTGGGATCGCTGCAGGGTCCCGCCACGCGGCGGCTGGATCTGGGGCCCCACGAGGTCCTCCTGCCGGCCATCACCGACGCTCATCTGCACCTGACCGACGCGGCCGTGGCCGGGCAGCGGGTCCAGCTGGACGGCCTGGCGCTGGATGCCACGCTGGAGCGCCTGGCGGCCCTGCATCAGGAACGCCTGCGGGCAGGCGATCTCGCTGGCTGGATCGAGGGCCTTGGCTGGTCGATCGACCAGCTCGGCTCGTGGCCGGAGGCCGACGCCCTCGAGCGGGTCGCCCCTGGCCGGCCGATCGCCCTGTGGAGCCACGACCTGCATACGCGCTGGGTCAGCCGGGCGGCCCTCGCGGCAGCCGGCATCACCTCCCGGACGCCGGATCCGCCGGGTGGCAGCATCGCGCACGATGGGCAGGGTCAACCGAGCGGCCTGCTGCTCGAGCACGCGGCGGGCCTCGTGGACCGGGCCATCCCGCCGCTCGACGAGGCGCTGCTGGCGCGGGCCATCGCGGCGTATGCCGCGCGGCTCGCCGGGCTCGGCGTCGTGGGCTGCCACGATCCGGGCGGGCTGGCCCCGGACCCGGACATGGAGCGCGGCCCGGTCCAGTACGCGCGGCTGGCACAGGCGGGACGGCTGCCGCTGCGGGTCCACGCGAGCGTCCGCCCCGAGCAGCTCGACGCGGCCGAGGGCCGCGGCCTGCGCAGCGGCCAGGTCCTCGGGCAGGGGGCGGCCCGGCACGCTGATCCGGTGGCGGATCGGGCCGCGGCGCGGGCCCGCGTCGGCTGGCTGAAGCTGTTCGCCGACGGGGCGCTCGGGTCGCGCAGCGGGGCGCTCCTCTCGCCCTACGCGGACCGCGGCGGCCAGGGCCGCCTGTTGCTCACGCCGGGCGAATTGCGGGGGCTGATCGCGCGCGCGGCCCGGATCGGGATCGTGCCCCAGGTCCACGTGATCGGCGACCGGGCGCTGCGCGTCGCGCTGGACGCGCTGGAAGCCGTGCCGTCGGCGCGAGGCGGCCGTGTGTGGGCGCGCCTCGAACACGTCCAGCTGGCGGCGGCGCGCGATGTCGCGCGCCTGCGGGGCCTGGGGGTCGCGGCGTCGGTCCAGCCGGCCCATCTCCTGCACGACGCGGCGATGGCGCGGCGGGCCTGGCCGCGGCGCCAGGCACGTGCCTACCGGTGGGGCTCGCTGGCCTCGACCGGCATCCCATTGCCCTTCGGCACCGACGCGCCCGTCGAGCCACCCGACCCGTGGCCCGGCATCGCGACAGCGGTCACGCGGCGGCTGCCGGACGAGGCCCGCCCGTTCCCCGGAGCCGAGCAGCTGGAGCTCGCCCGAGCCATCCGTGCGGCCACGCTGGACCCGGCCGTGGTCGCCGGCGAGGAGGGCCACGGCGGGCGGCTGACGCCCGGTCACCGGGCCGACTTCATCGTCATCCCGGCGGAGGCGCTGGCCGAGCCGGTGCGCCCCGGTGGGGCACTGGCCGGGTGCCGCCCGCGGCTCACGGTCATGGACGGCGAAACGGTGGCCCGGGCGGCCGACTTCGATCGCTGAGGGCCATCGGTGCCGTGCGGACGGGCCGTCGGGCTGACCGTGGCACACTCATCGCGGAGGTACGGTGTCATGCGGATCGCGGCCATCGGGGCGGGCGATATCGGTGGGGGGCTCGCCAGGGCCTTGGCCTGCGCCCTCGCGCTCCAATGAGCGGCACCTCGGTCAGCGTCAACGGGAGCACTCGCGAACCGCCCCACCGCGACGGCCTGACCCTCCTGGGCTGGTTGCGCGACGGCCTGGGCCTGACCGGCGCCAAGCCGGGCTGCGGCGAGGGGGTGTGCGGCGCCTGCACCGTCCTGCTGGACGGCGAGCCCGTGCGCGCGTGCCGGACCCTGGCAGCGGACGCCATCGGCCACGCCGTGACGACGGTGGAGGGCCTGGCAGGGGAGGGCCACCTCCACCCCGTCCAGGAGGCCTTCCTGGAGGTCGGCGCGTTCCAGTGCGGCTACTGCACGGCGGGCATGATCATGAGCACCGTCGCTCTCCTGGCCCGGCAGCCGACGCCCGATGCGGGGCAGATCGAAGCGGCTCTCGATGGCAACGTCTGCCGCTGCTGCACCTACCCCCGCATCCGTCGCGCGGTCGATCGCGCCGCCGAGCTCGGCGGCGATGCGTTGGCGGCACGCGCCACGGCCCCCGGGGCCGCCGCCACCACCACCGCCATGACCTTCCCGATCAGGCCCGCCCGGCCGTGGGACCTCACCGATCCTGCCGCGCGCGACTATTTCGCCGTGCTGCCTGAAGGGCTCGTCGTGGTGTTCGAGCCCGGCCCGTCAGCCGACCCCGGGAGGTGGGCGCCGAGCGGCGGAGCGTGGCTGCACGTCGGCGCCGACGGCACCGCGACGGCCTTCACCGGCAAGGTCGACGTCGGGCAGGACACCCGGACGGCCCTCTCGATGCGCGTTGCGGAGGAGCTGCGCGTCCCGCTCGCTGCCGTGCGGCTCACGATGGGCGACACGGACCTTTCGCCGTACGACATGGGCACCTTCGGCAGCCGCTCCATGCCCGACGCAGGCGAGGACCTGCGCCAGGCGGCCGCCGCCGCACGCGAGAGCCTCGTGCGTCTCGCCGCAGCCCGCTGGGAGATCGCCCCCGGTGACCTGCTTGCGGCGGGAGGACGGATCGCCGTCCGCGACGGCAGCCGGTCCATCGGGTACGGGGAGCTGGTGCGCGGCCTGCGGCAGGTCGAGCGTGTCGGCGCCGGCGCGACGCTCACCCCTGGTGCGGCCGAAACGGTCGTGGGACGGCCCGCGGCACGCATCGGGGCGGCAGAGATCGTCACGGGTCGGAAGCACTATCCCGGCGACATCTCGCTGCCGGGCATGCTGCACGGCGCCGTCCTGGCGCCACCGGTGGTCGGCGCGACGCTGCGCTCGGTCGATGTCACCGCGGCCCAGGCGATGGCGGGCGTCACGATCGTCCGCGACGGCGCGCTGATCGCCGCGGTGGCCGGCGATCCTCCGACGGCCGGCCGGGCGCTTCGAGCGATCCACGCCGAGTGGGACGAGCCGGCCCTGCCATCGGAGGCGGACCTGGTCGCATACCTGCGAACGCACCCCGTCGAGGAGCAGGGATGGGAAGGCCCGTTCCACCGCGAGATCGGCGACGTCGACGCCGCGCTGGAGGCCGCCCCGGTTCGCCTGGAGGCGACCTACACGACCGCCTATCTCGCCCACGCGCCGCTGGAGACCCACGTGGCCCTGGCCGCGTGGGACGGGGACCGCCTGACCCTGTGGTGCGGCACGCAGGTGCCGTTCGGCGTGCGGCAGCAGGTCGCCGCAAACCTCGGCATGGCGGAGGACCGCGTGCGGGTGATCGTGCCCGATACGGGCGGCGGCTTCGGGGGCAAGCACAGCGGCGAGATCGCGATCCAGGCGGCCCGGCTCGCCCGGCAGACCGGCCGCCCCGTGAAGGTGCGCTGGAACCGCGGCCAGGAGTTCACGGCGGGCCACCTGCGGCCCGCGGCCGTGATGGACGTGCGCAGCGGCGCCGACCGGGACGGCGCCCTGACGGCCTGGGAGATGCGCGACATCAACGCCGGCATGTTCGGCCTGGTTGGGCCCTACGACGTGCCGCACCAGCGGCTGGACTACCAGCCGGCCGACTCACCGCTCCGCCAGGGCTCCTATCGGGCGCTCGCCGCGACGGCCAACCACTTCGCCCGTGAATCACACATGGACGAGCTGGCCGATGCCCTCGGCGTGGATCCCCTCGCGTTGCGCCTCACCCACCTCGGCGACGCGCGCCTGGCGGCGGTCCTGCGGGCGGCCGCCGAGCGGATGGGCTGGGCCGATCGTCCGCGCCAGGCGGGGCTGGGCATGGGCCTGGCATGCGGCGTGGAGAAGGGTGCTCGCGTGGCGACCGGCGTCGAGGTCCGCGTCGGCAGCGATCGTCGCCTCGAGATCCGGCGCGTGGTGACCGCGTTCGAATGCTGTGCGATCGTGAACCCCGACGGCCTGACGAACCAGATCGAGGGCGCCACGATCATGGGCCTCGGGGCGGCCCTGTTCGAGGCCGTCCACTTCGAGGCCGGCCGGATCACCAACGGGTCGCTGACCGACTACCGCGTGCCCCGCCTCAGCGATGTGCCGCCGCTCGAGGTCGTCCTGCTGGACCGGCGCGACGAGCCGTCGGCGGGGGCCGGCGAGACGCCCATCATCGCCATCGCGCCGGCCCTGGCCAATGCGATCTTCGCCGCCTCGGGGACCCGGCTTCGCGCGCTGCCGCTGGTGCCCGACGGCGTGGTCCCGGGCGCGTCAGAAGAGGTCTAGGCACCCCGGTGGGTCAGCCCATGGTCAGCGGTGATCTCGTGCTCTACCTGCGCGGTACGGCGCGACCGTCAGGTCAGCGCGTGAACGACGACGAACAGCAGCACCGCAGGAAGTGCGACCGCGGCCACAGCGAGTGCCGCCAGGTCAACGGTGTCAGCCGCGCGGTCGAAACGAGCGCCGGTTGACCGGCTGAGCGCCTGCAGGACCACCGCCCCCAGCATCCCCGCCCCCGCATAGATCACCACTCCCCCGAGCGGGGCGATGAAAAACAGGAGCGTCAACAGCGTGCGCGGGTCGCGTCCGCCACTCCACCAGCCAGCGACCGAGCCCACCTCCGCGCTCACGATGGCGAGGAGCATCTCGAGGATCTGGACCGCCTCTTCGTCGTTGTGGCTGCCGAGCGTCTGGACTTCGGCAGCGGTGGCGCCGATATGGAGGCCTGGCTGGCTGTCGACCGCGATCTTGGCTGCGAACGGGTTGTCGCTGCCGACCAACCAGGTCAACTGGTACGCTCGGGCATCCTTGACGGTCTCGCGGATCTGTGCAGCGCGTAGGTCGTTCTCGATCGAATCCGAGCTCGTACCGACCCGCTGGAGGGCCTGCACCTGATCGTCCGGGAGGAAGCTCTGGACGTCGACCGTGAGGTAGGCGACGTCCCTGACTTCCGCGTCGGGTCGCCCGCCATCATGCATTGCGGTCGCGGTGCGCATGATGGCGGCGAGGAGGTGCGGCTTCGGGCACGGGAGCTCGCTGGCCGGGGCGACCTCTGCGCCAAGGTGTCGATCCCGCGCCGCCCGGAACTTGTCCACGAGCATGGACGCCTCGGCCAGGTCCATCGTCGCCGCATCGGGTTCCGGGGCGACCCAATGCGCCAGCATCCGTGCGCGGGTCTCGGCCATCAACCGGTCGACATCGGGAGTCAAGTGCGTATCCCCGGAGGCGACGTCGATGGCTGCAGCTGAGTCGTCAGGGCTACCTGACCCATCATGGTGCGGGACGCATCGCGGCGTCCAGGAACGACGTCGCCCACTGCGCCCAGGCCAGCGGACATCGATCGATGACCATGGCGTGGCCCGCGCCGGCGCAGTAGTGCAGCTCGACGGGCACACCCGCCGCAAGCGCGGCCTGGAAGTTCACCTCGGCGCTCTCGGCGGGGCGATCGACGACATCCGCCAGGCCATGCAGCAGCAGGACCGGCCGGTCGCCAAGCTGCGTGATCGTCCGGACCGGGTCGACGGAGGTCACATCCGCCCCGATCCGCCATGAGGCGAACGCCGCGATCACCCACCCGGTCGACACCGACGGCTGGCCGTACTCGTCCTCGGCGATATCGCCTGCCGTGACCACGAAATGGGCATGGACCGAGTCCAGGATGACCGCCCGGATGCGCTGGTCGCCGGCCGCGGCCGCGAGCACCGTCGCGCCACCCATCGAGTTGCCCATCGCGGCGATCCAGCCCGGGTGCTTCGTGCGCTCGAGCCAGTCGACCATGGCCTCCACGTCGAGCTTCTCCCGGACCCCCATCGTCGTCTCGGTCGGACTGCTGCGCCCGCTGTTGCGCAGATCGATCAGGACGACGTTGAACGCATCGTGGAAGGGTGGCGCGTACTTGAGCATCCCGCTCTTGTTGGACTGCCAGCCCGCCACGAGCAGGACGGTCGGGCCCGTCGGTCCACTGCCATCGGCCGCGGGGATGTACCAGCCATCGATGTGGATGCCGTCGCTCGTGACGACCGTGTCGCCGGCGGGCTCGCCCTGTGATCGGCAGTGCGACATGTCGGGGTTCGCCGCGGCCAGCGCCTGATCGTCGGCGGAGTCGTAGTTGATGGCTTCGAAGGCCCATCCGAAGGTCGTGCCCGGCGTCGCACAGTCGGCCGAATGGGGGGCGTGGATGAACAACTCGGACCCGGTGGCGCCGACATAGCCCAGGTAACCCGCGAGCCCGAGGAGGGCGATGACAAGCCCGCCGACGCTGATCAGGCGCCACGTCCGGCCCATCGCCCGCCACGCGCCGCTTGCGGTCGTGCGCGGGTCCCGGGCCCACCCGACGGTCGTGCCCAGGGTGAACCCGACGGTCAGCAGCGCCGCGCCAAGCAGCGCCCCGAGCAGCCAGAAGGGGCCCAGCGAGCTGGTTACGCCGAGCCAGATCGACAGCGGATAGAAGGCCGCCTCGCTTACCCAGGCGATCCACACCCACCGGGCGCGTCCAGCGATCGACCCGACCACCAGGCCGACGCCAAGCCATGCCAGGACGGACCACCACAGGCCGACGGTCAGCACCCCCACCAGCAGGAGGCCGCCCAGTCCGGCCACGAACGATGCCAGGACCCGCCGCATCGCTCAGCCCTCGGACCGGTACAACGCGCCCGCGGCCGGTGCTCGACACCTACCCACGGGACCGCCTCGCAACTGCGCTCACGGCACCGCGACGCCGACGGAGCCGACGGTCCGCTCCGCCCCGGTCGCGAGGCCCTCGGTGGCCAGGACGACGACCCGGCTGGCATCGGCGGCAACCTCGATCGTCGGGAAGTTGCCGTCGGTCTTGCGGATGACTGAACTACGCGAGGCGCAGTCGGCGTCTGTAGCCCACGAAACGAGGTTTCCCGATCCATCGAGGGTGATGGTCACGACGCCCCACGGCGCAGAGGCCAACGCACCCGACTGGCTGGAGAGGGAAGACAACGGCTGGCCCGGCCCGCCGTCGTGGCGGACCCACAGCCGCCCATCGGTGCTCGTCCAGCACGACGGCCTGCCGGTTACAGTCGACGGCGGGAAGTCGCCGTTCCAGGTGATGTCACCCACGGCGATGAAACCGCCGGGATATCCCGTCAAATAGACATCGGCGCAGTCGAACCTCGCCGTGTCCGGTGTCAGGGATTCGGGGATCCAGCTCCGCGCATCAGACGAGAGCAGGAAGCCCCCCACCGTGTCGCAGCCGAAACCGTAGTCGGGATCGACGTAAGGGCCGTCGACCCACTGAACGCCCGCGAACCCGGCCGGGCTGCCGGCAAGATCCCCGGGGCCGACCGACAGATGGTCCGGCTTCCACGACAGACCGTCGGGCGAGGTCCAGGAGTCCGGATCGCCGTCGTTGGTGGCGAGCTGCGTCGCGCCCGCGTGGAAGAGCTGGGCTCCACAGAACGCAACGCCCGCATCGCCTGTGGTCAGGCCACAGATGGCCGAATTCGAAACGCTCGTGAGCGTGGCCAGCTCGCGCCAGGCGCTCCCATCCGACGAGCCCAGGACCACGAGACGCCACTGTTTGCCGACGTGGGCCGCGGCGAGCGCGGTGAGTCGTCCGTCGGCCGCATCGATGGCCGTGAAGGCGAGGGTCCTACTCGGCATCACCACGTTGCGCGCCCAGGCCGAGCCGTCGGTCGACGTCCACACCAGGGCCGACGGCTCCTGGCAGAAGTTCGCGGCCGCACCGGGACAGTGGTAGCCCACGGCGAGGAAGCCAGCCCCGACGGCGACCACGCCGGTCACCCGATCGCCCGGCTGGACCACGATGGTCGCGGCCGTCCAGGTGAACTGCGGTGGGCCAGGTGGAGATGGGCTGGGCGTCGGTGGGGCCGGAGACGGCGTCTCCGTCGGGTTGGCCGAGACGATGGTGCGCGTGGTCGCCGAGCTCGCCGGCGAGGGCGTGGTTGTCGCGCCGCAGGCCGCGACGGATAGCACCGTGCTCATCACCGCGGCGATGGCACGGAAACGGACGCGGCGGTGCCACACGGTCGGTTTCATCAAGCGCACGGAGGAGGAGTCGCGATCCCGGGCTCGATGCCGCGGCCCGCCACGTGGTGCCTGATCGTCATCCTGCCACCCTCTTTCCTTACGCGCCTGCCCGTCGCCCGTCCGCCACATGCGCATGGCTGGGCCACCCGGACGACGCCGAGGTCCGTCATGAGGTGCCATGGGACCGGCCGGACCCCGGTGCCGACCGCCGACGTCACGGGGCGGCGTGTGGTCGCACCCACACCGTTGCCGGCGACCCGCAGTCGCACACGATGATGTCGGCCGTGGGACCAGCCGCGTAGCTGAAACTCGTGAAGCTGGCTTCGGATGGGCCGGACAGGGCGGTCGCGTCGGTCAGGTCCCAGGTGAGGCCGTCGGTCGAACCAAGCAGGTACGGCGTCTCGGGGAAGTCTCCGTTGGCGGCATCCGACGGTGTGGCCGCGGTTCCCATCTCGAGGTACGTCGCGAGGTAGCTCTCGCCGGTCACGGCGAGCGGGGTCAGGCTGTCGTAGTCCGAGTCGAGCTTGGTGGTGGCGGACCAGTGTCGCCCGTCGGACGACACCCACACCTGGATCACATCACCAGCGTCCTGGCCCGTCAGCAGCAGCCCTCGCTGGCCACTGACCAAGGTGTCCAGTTGCACGGTGTTCGGATCCCAGGGTTCGCGCTGCCACGTCAGGCCGTCGGGTGACCACCAGACTCCTGGCGTGCCGTCATGCGGGTTCTGCCCGATCGCAACGAAACCAGATCCCACCGCGACCGCCTGCGACACCCAGTACGAGCGAAGAGCTGGGGGGTCGATGCGGTGCCAATGCGCGTCGTCGGTCGAGATCCAGGTCCGCCCGGGTGGCGGGTTTGGGTCAGTAGGGCTGGGGCCATTCACGAACGCCAGGGCCTCGTGCGGGCCGTCGACGATCGCGGTCACCGGGCCGTCGCGGAGGACGATGCGCCAGGCGACCCCATCGGACGAGGCCCAGACGCCCCGATCGTTGCCGGCCATGGCCCGGCCCGAGGGATCGACGCCGAGGGTCGTGACCGAGCCGCCCATGATGGCGCCCGCGCCCGTCACCTGGGTCCACCCCTGCCCGTCAGCCGACCACCACGTCCGCGTGGGGATGTCCTCGGTGTCGGCAGCCACGAAGCGCGAGCCGGTCCACGCGACCAGCCCCATGGGCCCCGCGTGGAAGGCAGGCTGGTCGGGCTCCTCGATCCATCCGCTCGTCACGCCAGAGCTGGGCGTCGGACTCATCGTTGGCGTGGGCGCCGGGCTGGCCGTCGGCGATGGAGTCGGCGAGATCGTCGGGATTTCGGTCGGGCTCGGGCTGACTGGGCCGCCGCAGCCCCACACCAAAGCCGTGACCAGCGCAAGCGCCAGGGTCGCCCGGATGCCCGCCACCATCGCTCCCCGTCAGATCCCCGAGCCGGGCTCGGCGAAGCCGCGATTGTACGTCCCGCGGGAGCCCCGGAGCCGATCGGGATCCCGACGCCCTCGCCTCGTGAACTTCGGACCGGCCGGCGGACATCGATCGGCAACCGGGGTCAGCGGCAACGGTCCCACGCAGGGATAGACGCCGGCGGTGCGGTCGCGTGACGGCAGGGCGGCGAGGTATCGTCAGCCGATGCCGAGCCGCAGATCCAGGCCCTCCTGGCGACGGCTCATGCTGGTCATCGGCACGGGTGTCGCCGTCGTCGCTGTCGGACTCCTGGCGACGTCGCGGCCTCCGGACACTGCAGTCCCAGCCAGCACATCCGCGGGGCTCGGAGCCGTGCCCGCGACCGCGGCGACGACGCCGCCAGGCTCAGCAGGCACGCCGCAGCCCACGCCGGCTCCAGACACTCCGATCGTGCCGGTCGTGGGCTTCTGGTCCACCGACGAATCGCTGTCCACGAGCGAGATCCGGCTGGCGTTCGCCGGCCATGATCCGCGCTATCTGCGGGTCGTGGTCGGGGCACCGGATCTCGCGGCCATCGCGACGGCCCTCGGTGTGCAAGCCGGGCCGAACGTGGAGGAACTCGCTCCATCGGCTGCGCTCGACGCCGTCGAAGGGCGGGTCGACGTGCTCGGGCTCATCCGGGCCGCCGACGTCCGTCCGGCGGTCAGGGCGCTGGGGGTCGACGGCCAGTCCCTCTTCGGCGAGACCCGCGTCCGCTCGATGGCGTCGTGGCCACTCCTCATCCCCGGGTCGAGCCAGACCGACGGGTCGGTCGGCCCAGGCGACTTCGATCCGGACGCGGTCTGGACCCTGGTCGCGGCAGGTGACGTGATGAACGACCGCGAGGTCTACCGCCGTACGGTGCTGCTCCACGACGGGCCGGACTTCCCGTGGGAGGGCGGTACGGCGAGGATCGTGAGTCGCACCTGTTGCAGCGGCGGGCTGACGGACGTGCAGGCCGTCCGCACGGGCAACGCGGGCGCGGTCGCGGCCGTCTTCCGGGAGGCCGACCTGGCGCTCGTGAACCACGAGGGCCCGACTCCCAACCACTTCTCCTACCACCCGAACGGCTACATCTTCACGTTCGATCCGGCCCTCGAGGCCGGTATCCGCGATGCCGGAGTGGACATCGTGTCGCTGGCAAACAACCACATCCGCAATGCCGGCTCGGCCGGCGTCGTGCAGACGATCCACAACGTCGAGGCGGCGGGCCTCACCCCCGTGGGCGCCGGGGCCGACATCGACGCCGCCGACGCTCCCGTCTGGTTCACGGTCGATGGTGTACGCGTGGCCGTCCTGGCCTTCGACGCCATCGATCTCACAGCGGCGGGAGCCACCGCCAGCCGAGCCGGCGCGGCGCCGCTGGACCTGACGCGCTGCCGGGCGGCCATCGTCGCGGCCAGAGCGGCCGGTGCCGACCTCGTCGTGGTCATCCCCCATTGGGGGGTGGAGTACACCTCCGCCGCGACGGCGTCCCAGCGTCGCGATGCCGCGGCGCTCATCGCTGACGGGGCCGACATCATCCTGGGCTCGCACCCGCACTGGGCCGGTGCGATGGAGGCGATCGGCGACGGGGTGGTCGTCTACTCGATGGGCGACTTCATCTTCGACCTCGACCGCTCCGAGCAGACCGATGAAGGCCTGATCGTGGAATTGACCTTCGTCGGATCGCACCTGGCGCAGATCGACCTCCAGCCCACGATCGAGATCGACGACTCGCAACCAAACCTGCTCGATCCGGCCGGCGATGGCCAAGTGGTCCTGGACCAGGTGCGAAAGGCGTCTCAGGGACTCTTGAGCTGGTAGGGCGTGAAGCGTTGCATGCCCTACGGGCAACTGACCCAGGCAAGCCCCGCCAGTGGTTCATCTGGTGCGGCGGACCAGCTACCGACCGCCACGATGCAGGCGGGGCCGACCGCGATTCCTGAGATGCTCGATCCCCACCAACCTGTCGCGGGAGCTGGCGGGGTCGGGGCCGACAGGGC
>DASPUH010000055.1:0-22269 GCA_035622975.1 Candidatus Sulfotelmatobacter sp. | reverse complement strand
CCGACCCTGGGTCGGCCGGCCCTTCTGGCGGTCGCCGCCGCGGGCGTGCTGCTGCTCATGTCCCTGGCCCCCACGATCGCGGCGAGCGGTCCGCTCCGGCCGGTGCAGGCGAGCGGATGTGCGGTCGGCGAGGCGTGCCCGAGCGAGTCGGCGACCGACACGGCAAGCGCCAGTGCCTCGTCCTCGGAAGCACCTTCTGAGTCGGCGTCCGAGGCGCCGAGCGCGAGCGACACTGGCTGTTGGGATGTCACCGGCAAGCCCGTGCCGTGCCCGAGCGGCAGCGCCGTGCCCACGGAGACGGCGCCGCCAACCGAGTCCACGCCACCGAGCGAGTCCACGCCACCGACGGGCTCGGCCGAGGCCTCGAGCAGTGCCGGCGTCACGCCCCCGGCGACCACGACGGGCAACACCCCGGGCGGTTCCGGTAGCGCGCTGGCGCTGGCCCTCGTCGTGCTGAGTTTGGGCGCCGGCGGGCTGGTCCTGTTCGGGACACGGACGGGGGTTCGCCGCCGCCGCTGATCCAGCCACCGGAGACCGCCGTGCCCGGCCCACACGTGGTGAGGCGGACGGGGTCCGATGGGCCGCACCGGTGCCGTTCGCCGCAACCGCCACTGGTACGATGCAGGCACACCGCCGCAGTCAGGCCATCGCGGCAGGCGTCGATCACAGGGAGGTCAGCGTGCCCCTCGAGTTCCTGAAGCGCGGCGGCGGGACCAAACGGGCCGGGCCGTCGCCTGAGGCCCCGCCCGAGGAGATCACCGCCCAGGATTACGACGTCAGGCTCAACTACCACGGCAAGTCCAGCGAGGGGGTGCGGATGAAGGCGGGCCCCAACGCCCGCCGCGAGTTGCCCGGCATGCTCCTGGGCCTGACCCAGAACGAGATCGAGGTCGTGGAGCCGCTGCCCGTGGAATTCTCCGAGGCATCGCCGTACATCACCCATCCCTCGGAGGCGATGCAGTGGATCAACGCCCACCACGGCAACTCGCCGATCGCCCGCCATGCCATCAGCGTCCTCGAGACGGTCGGCGCCCTTGACCTGGCGTTCGACACCTTCGTGGTGACGCTGCTCGACGGCGAGACCGACACGAGCGGCTATCCCGAGTACAACGCCATCGTGGGCGGGGTGGCCTCGCACTGGGACGAGGCGACCGGCGACATGATCGTGCGCGCGCTCACCGGGTGGGGCGGCAAGGGCGTGCGCGGTGATACCGACCGGAAGGCGACGCGCATCCTGGCGGGCCTCCTCACGAACATCCTGGCGAGCCAGTACGCCATCGGCCTGACCCCGCTCGACCGGCCGGTGCCGGCCCCGGGGCGCGGCGGGTTGGTCTGCGCCCACTGCGGCTTCGCGTCCGTCCACGAGCGCGCCTTCTACTGCCCCAAGTGCGGCATGCGGCTGCTGCGCGGTTAGATCGACCGAGCCACCGTGCCCTTCTACGACTACGTCTGCCAGGCGTGTGGTCGGCGCATCGAGGTGATGCACGGCGTCCATGCGACCGGCCCCGAGCGGTGTGACGCCTGTGGTGGCCGGATGCAGCGCGTCATCTCCCGTCCGGCCATCCACTTCAAGGGCTCCGGGTGGGCCAAGGTGGACGCGAAAGGGCACAGCCCATCGAGCGGTCGCAGCCATGGATCGGGCGGGGCGGGCGGCACCGACGACACTGCCGGCGACGGCGCGACCAAGGACGAGCCGCCGACCAAGCCGGCTTCCGGTGGTGGCGGCTCGGATGAGGCGTCCGCAGCCGAGGCGGCGCCTCGGGCCGCCTCGCGGTCGCGCGGCCGCAACGAGGCCTGACGCGTGCCACGGCCCGTCTCCGACTGGATCACTCTGAACGAGGCGGCCGAGATCTTCGCCACGGCCAATATCCGGATCAGCACGAGTACGCTACGCCGATGGGCGAGCACGGGCCGCTTGCAGAGCATCCGCCCGGGGCGGCGGATCTTCGTGCGACGGGCCCAGGTCCGCAGCATGCTCCGGCCGCGCGGGCGGAGGGCGGTCCCCGCCAGCCAGCTGATGGTGGGCCTGTTCCAGGACCTGGAGGACTGACCCGGCTGCCGAGCACCATCGAAGGGGTGGTGCGGGTCCAGGGTGCGCGGATCGGGCGGCTGGCCCGGCCCCTGCTGCGACGCCGGCTGGTGAGGGAGCTGCGCCAGGCATGGACCGACTACGGCGCCTCCGGCGGCCCGATCGTGGCGGCCGGGCTGGCCTATCGCACGATGTTCGCCACGCTCACCCTGCTCGTGCTCGCAGCCGGTCTGGCGGGCATCGTGATCAGCGACCCGGCCCGGCGGGTCGACCTCATCAACGCCCTCGTGACGGTCCTGCCGGGTCCTTTGCACGAGTCACTGACCGCGAGCGTCGACGCCCTGAGCCGGGCGGGCCTGACGGTGGGCCTCGTCGGCCTCCTCGGCCTCTTCTGGGGGGCGAGCTCCATGTACGAGGCGCTGGACCAGGCGACGTCGATGATCCTGCCGGGCGGTCGGCGACGTGGCGAGCTCGATCGACGCGTGCGCGGCCTCGTGGCGGTCGCGGCGCTGACCGTGGTCGTGGGGGCCTTCCTGGCCCTCACGCCGCTGGTGGCCGCCGGCCTCGTGGACCTGGGCGTCGGCGCGGCGCTCGCCACGGTCATCGAGCCGCTGGGGGCCATCGTGGCCTTCATCGCCCTCATCCACGCCGGCTACCGGTTCGTGCCCATGGCTCCCCCGACCGCGCGGGAGGCGCTGCCGCCGGCGATCGTCGCCGGAACGGCCATGAGCCTCCTCACGACGTTCTTCGCCGTGCTGGCGCCATTCCTCGTCAGCCGCCTCCAGGCCTTCGGCGTCGTCGCCTCGTTCCTGGCCGCGCTCATCTGGCTCGACCTGCTGGCGGTCTGCTTCCTCGTGGGCGGAGCGTGGGCCCGGGCCCGACGTGACGATCGGATGCGATCAGGCCGTTGAGCGCCCTCAGGCCGACTGGCGCGCTCCGCAGCGGCGGCAGAAGTGGGCGGCCGCCGACAGCGGCAGGCCGCAGCTCACACATGACTGCACGCCCGAACCGGGCCGATTGACGACGTCCGCGCTCGAGGCGTCCCAGATGCTGGCGTTCGTGCGCGCCGCGAACCACGGGGCCGGTCGGACATCGGCCGCGGCCGTGAGGTGCGGCAGCGGCGGCGGCTGCAGGCCGGCCACGTCGGGGGCCACCATGTCCCATCCCGGCAGCCGCGTCGTCGACCGTCGCGCGTCGCCGCCGGTGGGTGGGGTGAAGATCGGCGTGGGCGTCGCGGCCGGCACGGGTTCCGGCCCGGTCTCGGTCGCTGGCGCCGGTGCCGCGGGCGTGACCGGCTCCGGCGCCGGCTCCTGGGCGGATCCGGCGATGAGGGCGGGCTCGCTGCTTTCGGCGACGGGCGGGACGGCTTCCCCCGCGAGCTCGTGACCGTCAGCCACTGCGCGCTCGGGCACCAGCGGCTCGGGCGGGGTGGGCGCAGCGTCGACCTCGGGCGCGGCGAGCGCTTCGACCGGCTCACCGGCAGACTCGGCGGCCGATCGTCCCTCGTGCACCCCCTGAGCCGCGGAGGCGGCGAGCAGGTACTCCTCCAGCGACGGGCCGCGGATGGGCGCCTCTGGCTCGACCGCCAGCCACTCGGGAAGGGCTTCGGCGGGGACCTCCGGCTCCCCTGCGGGCGGGGCAGGCGCGGCCGTTGCAGCCTCGGCCGCTCCAGCGAACTCGGCCGCCACGGGTGGCTCGAGCACGACCGATGGCTCGCCCTCGGGCGCCGCGATCCCGGCTTCGGCCGGTGCCGCGAGCTGGTCTGGCGCCTCGAGTTCGGCCGGTGCCGCGAGCTGGTCTGGCCCCTCGAGTTCGGCCGGTGCCTCCACCGCCTCCCCGACCGGCGGGGCGAAGGCGGCCTCCATCGGCCAGGCCTCGATGGCTGGCGGCGCGATGGGGCCAGGCCCGAGCAAGGCGTCGAGGCGGCTGGCGGTATCGGTCTCGGCGTGCACCGGCACGGCCATGACCGACTCGATCCGACCTGGGGCGGGGGCGCAGCTCAGGCAGCGACCTTCGGCGTCGTTCCAGCAGTCGCGGCACGTGTACTGGCGGCAGTCCATGCAGAAGTTGAAGGTCTGATGGAAGGCCTCAAGCTGCAGCGCGGCCCGTTCGCGGTCCTCATCGCGTTCGCCCTCGGCGAGCGCCGTCTCCAGCGAATCGTCGGACAGGACGAAGTGCTTCAGGCCCCGCGCCAGGACCCGGGCCTTCTTGATGCTCGGGCGACGGGTCTCCGGCTCTCCCGACTCGAAGGTGTAGCGGGTGCCGCAACGTTCGCAGAAGGATTCGGTCAGGAGTTCGGACATGATCCCCAGGCGGTGCGCAGGTTATTGCAGCGGCGAGGGCTCGCCACGGGAGCCAGAGTATAGACACGGCTGCAACGCGCTCCCCTTCAGGTGTACTGGCCTGCGGGCGGTGATGGTCCCGGGGCCTCTGCTACCCTTGGCGGCCGCATGGCCCGTCCTCTGATGGCCCTCGAGGGCTTCTTCGAGCGCCTGCTCGAACGGCCCGCAGCTCGCCTGTTCCGGGTGCCGCTCCAGCCGGTCCAGCTGGAGCGCCGCATCGACCGGGCGATGGACGCCGAGCGGCGCCTCAGTGCCGACCGCACGTACGCCCCCAACCGCTACACGGTGCGCCTGTCCAGCGCGGACATGGCCGCGTTCGCCGGCTACCGCGACGCGCTGGAGGCCGACCTGGCAGCGGGCGTGAGCAAGCGCGCCCGTGCGGTTGGCTACGTCCTGGTTGAGCGGCCCGTCGTGGTCCTGCGGGAGGACGGCGGCCTGGCGCGCGGCCAGGTGGCCGTGGAAGCGGCCTTCGAGGCCGTGGCCGCGACGCCACACGCTGATGCGTCACCGTCAGTGGATGGTCGCACCGCGGTCCTGCCGATCGTGGAGACCGCCGCCGACGCGATCCCGCCAGTGACGCTGATCATCCACGAGCCGGGCCACGAGCCGCGGGCCCTGCAGCTCACCGCCGTGGTGCGGCTCGGGCGCGCGAGCGACAACGACATCGTGCTCGACGACGCGGAGGTCTCGCGCGTCCACGGGCGCGTCGCCCCGAGGCACGGGACGTGGGTCTTCCAGGACCTCGGCAGCAGCAACGGGTCGTTCCTCAACGGCCATCCGGTGACCGAGGCTGCCCTTGGCATCGGCGATGAGCTGCGCCTGGGCGGCACCCGGCTGATGGTCGGTCCGGGTTCCTGATCGGGTGTCCGCCTTCGAGGTCCTCGTGTGGACCCTGCGGCTTGCCTTCCTGGGCCTGCTCTACCTCTTCCTGGCGGTCCTCGCCCGGAGCCTGCTGCGCGATCTGCGCGCCGCTGCGGGACGCACGACGCGCGCGGCCGGGGTGCTGGTCGTGATCGCCGCGCCGGCCGGAGCGCCCCCGGTCGGAGCCACGCTGGAGCTGGAGACGATCACCACCCTCGGCCGTGACGCGGACAACCTCATCGTGCTGGACGACCCCTTCGCTTCGAACCGCCACGCCCGTCTCACGTTCCGTGGCCGGGTCTGGTACCTGGAGGACGTCGGCAGCACGAACGGGACGTGGCTCAACGGCCGCCCTGTGCAGGGGGCCGTGGCGGTCGGCTTCGGCGACGAGGTGGCCGTGGGCCAGACGCGATTCCGGCTCGAGCCGGCGTCGCGCGCATGACGCGCATGCTCGGCCGGTACCTGGCCGGCCTCCACTTCCGGCCGCGCGGCCGTGAGGCGTCCCTGCTCCTCCTCGCCGCGGCAGCGCTTCTGACGGGTTGGCTCAGCCTCGCTACCACCCAGGCCGGTCGCTTCAGCGTGGGTGACCCGGTCCTGCTGGTGGTCTACCTCCTGGCCGCCGGCACCATCCACGTGCTGTTCGTCGTCACCGGTCGGCGGACCGACCAGGTGCTCTTCCCCGCGGTCGTGCTGCTGGGTGGCATCTCGCTGCTGTTCATGTCCCGCCTGCCCCCCACGCTCGTGACCCAGGACGCCGGCCCGCTCGGGGTCCTGACGCTCGCGCCCCTCCAGCTCGTGTGGCTGCTGCTGAGCCTGTCGGTCATCGCGGCACTGGCCATCGTGGTGCGCCGCGACGCGTGGCTGCGCAACTACAAGTACACCTGGGCCGCTGTCGGCGTGACGCTGCTGCTGCTGGTCTTCGTGTTCGGCGAAGAGGTCAACGGCGTGCGCCTGATGCTGAGGGTCGGGCCCGTCGCCGGTCAGCCCTCCGAGCTGCTCAAGATCATCCTGGTCGTCTTCCTGGCGGGCTACCTGGCCGAGAACCGGCCACTCCTGGCCGGCACCAGCCTGCGGATCGGGCCGCTCGATCTGCCGCCCCTGGCGTACCTCCTGCCGATGCTGGCGATGTGGGGCATCGCCCTGGCCGTCGTCGTCGTCCAGCGCGACCTGGGGGCGGCCCTCCTCTTCTTCGCGGTCTTCCTGGGCCTCCTGTACGTGGCCACCCAGCGGCCTTCCTTCGTGGCCCTGGGCCTGTTCCTGGCCGTGGTCGGGTCGGTCCTCCTCTACACCGTCGAGCCGACGGTGCGGGTCCGCGTCGCGATCTGGCTCGACCCGTTCGCCCAGGCGCTCGGCAGCGGCTTCCAGATCGTGCGCGGGCTGTACGCCTTCGGCCGGGGTGGTCTGCTGGGGACCGGTCTCGGAGCCGGCCTGCCCTCTCCCGATGGCACCCTGGCGGTGCCGGCCCTCCATACCGACTACGTCTTCGCCGGGGTGGCCGAGGAACTGGGGGCGGCCGGCGCCATCGCCCTGATCGGCCTGTACCTGGTCATCGCCGAGCGCGGCCTGCGCATCGCCGCTCGGGGGGCGGACGACTTCCGGGCTCTCCTGGCGGCCGGCCTGACGCTCGTCCTGGTGCTCCAGGCGGCGCTCATCATGGCCGGCGACCTGAAGCTGGTGCCCCTGACGGGCGTGACGCTGCCGTTCGTGGCCTATGGGGGCTCGTCGCTCCTGGGGAGCGGCATCTGCGTGGGGCTCCTGTTGGCGCTCAGCGACGCAGGGGTGGAAGCTCCCGCGCCGCCGTCCCCGCTCACGAGAGGCGAACGATGGCGTGCGCGGGGCCGGGGTGTGGCGGGCCGCCTGGAGCGGGCCGTCCGATGAACCACGGTGCTGCCCCGCCCGTCCAGCGTGGCCTGGCGCGCCTGGCCCTGACCGTCGTGCTGTGCTACGCGGCCGTGGCCCTGGGGCTGGGCTACTGGCAGGGCCTGCAGGCCCAGGCCCTGACCAATGACCCGGGCGATCCCCTCGTGGCGGCCCTGCGCGACGGGCCGCGCGGCCGGATCCTGGACGCACGAGGCACGGTGCTGGCCCAGGATGCGACGATCGGGGGCGTGCGGGTACGGCGCTACCCCCAGCCGGCAGCGGAGCCGGCCGTGGGCTACTGGAGCCCGACCCTGGGGTCGGCCGGGCTCGAACGCGCGTACGACGCCGACCTCTCCGGTCTGGCTGGCGCCTCGCCGGTCGATGAGCTGCTGCGCAAGTTCGGGGCGTCGGCGACCACGCCGCTCGACGTGGTGACCTCGCTGGATATGCGCCTGCAGGCCGATGCGGTGCAGCTCCTGGGCCAGCAGAAGGGCGCCATCGTGGCCCTGGACCCCACGACCGGCCGGGTGCTGGCCATGGCCAGCACCCCCTCGTTCGACCCCGGCCGGATCGTCGCGCCCGGTACCGGTGCGGCGTACCTGGCCAGCCTGTCGGCGCCCGGCAACGCGTCGCCGCTGTTGGACCGCGCCACCCAGGGGCATTACACGCCCGGATCGGTGTTCAAGATGGTGACGGCCGTGGCAGGTGTCGGCTCGGGCGCCATCACCGCTGCCACGACGTACCCGGATCAGCCCGGCGAGGAACGCTCCGGTTTCGTGGTCGACGGGTTCAGGGTGGTCGACGGCCACCATGACTTCACCGGCGATACCGCCCTGGACCTGATCCAGGCGACCGAGGTCTCGTGCAACATCTACTTCGCCCACGTGGGCCTGGCCACCGGCGCGGCTGCCCTGCGCGACTGGGCGCGGCGCCTGGGCTTCGAGGCGCCCATCCCGTTCGACCTGCCGACGGCCGCCAGCCAGGTCACGGCGGGGGGCGGTCCGCTCGACGGGTTCGCGGACGACGTCGAACTGGCCAATGCCGCGTACGGCCAGGGCACGACGGCGGTCACGCCGCTGCAGATGGCCCTCGTGGCGGCGACGATCGCCGACGGCGGGACCCTCATGCGGCCCACCCTGGTGGACGCGGTGCAGACGGCCGGTGGCACGGTCGTCCAGCACACGACGCCACAGGTCTGGCGGCAGGTCCTGCCCAGCACCCAGGACGCGGTCCTGCGGGAGGCGATGACCGAGGCGGTCGAGAGTGCCTGGGGCCAGCCCTTCGCCGGGAGTGCGGCCATCCCCGGCGTGGCGACGGCGGGCAAGACCGGTACCGCCCAGCTGGGCGGTAGCGGCGAGCCGCACGCCTGGTTCATCGGCTTCGCCCCGGCCGCGGCGCCGCGCATCGCCGTGGCGGTGATCGTCGAGCAGGGCGGCCACGGTGGCGAGGTCGCCGCCCCGCTCGGCGGCCAGCTGATGGGCGACTGGCTGCGGCTGGGGCCCTAGCCCGGAGGTGCGCGGCGCCCAGGCCGGGGAGGCCCGACCGGCTCCGGTCCGATGGCGCCGGCGGCCGACCGCGGGGCGCCTGCGGCACGGCGGCCGGTCTGCTCGATCAGCTTGGCCACGAGGGCGGTCCAGCCGGTCTGATGGCTGGCGCCCAGGCCGGCGCCGGAGTCGCCGTCGAAGTACTCGTAGAAGAGGATGAGATCGCGCCAGGCCGGATCGGTCGCGTAGCGCGACTCGCCGCCGTGCGCGGGGCGCTCGCCGCGCGGGCCGGGCAGGAAGAGCGAGATCAGGCGCCGCGACAGGGCATCCGCGATGTCGCCGAGCGAGGCGTGCTGGCCGGAGCCGGTGGGGAACTCGACGGTGTAGCCGTCGCCGTAGTAGTGGTGCAGCCGCTGGAGGGCCTCGATGAGGAGGTAGTTCAGGGGGAACCATACGGGGCCGCGCCAGTTGGAGTTGCCGCCGAAGAGGTCGGACTCCGACGGCCCGGGCTCGTAGTGGACCTCCAGCTCGCGCCCGCCGAGCGTCACCCGGTAGGGGTGGTCGCGGTGCCAGCGGCTGAGCGAGCGGATGCCGTGGTCGCTCAGGAACTCCTCTGGGTCCAGCATGCGGCTCAGCAGCCGCTTCATGCGATGGCCGTGGACGAGCGAGAGCAGCCGGCGTTCACCCACGCCGGGCTCGTCCCAGCTGGCGACGAGGGCGGCGAGGTCGGGGCGGTGGCCCAGGAACCACTGCATGCGCTGCCGGAAGTCGGGCAGGTGCTCCAGCTGGTGGGCCTCCAGCGTGCCCACGGCGAGGAGCGGGATGAGGCCGACCAGCGAACGCACCTTGAGCGGCGTGGCGCTGCCGTCGGGCATCTGCAGGACGTCGTAGAAGAACTCGTCCTCCGGGTCCCACATGGCCACGCCCTGGCCGCCGACGTCGTTGAGGGCCGCCCCCACGTAGAGGAAGTGCTCGAAGAACTTGGTGGCCAGGTCCTCATACGCCTGGTCGCGGCCGGCCAGCTCGCACGCGATGGCCAGCATCGACAGGCAGAACATGCCCATCCACGCCGTCCCGTCCGACTGGGCCAGCCAGCTGCCGTCGGGCAGGCCGGCGTCGCGGTCGAAGACGCCGATGTTGTCGAGGCCCAGGAAGCCGCCGCCGAAGACGTTGCGGCCGTCGCGGTCCTTGCGGTTGACCCACCAGGTGAAGTCCAGGAGCAACTTGTGGAAGATGCGCTCGAGGAAGAGATGGTCGGCCCGGCCCGTCGTGCGCCGCTCGATCTGGTACACCCGCAGGGCCGCCCAGGCCTGCACCGGTGGATCGACCGCCCCGAAGTCCCATTCGTAGGCCGGCAGCTGGCCGTTGGGGTGCATGTACCACTCGCGGGTCAGCAGCAGCAGCTGGTCCTTGGCGAAGGCAGGGTCGATGAGGGCCCACGCGACGGCGTGGAAGGCGCTGTCCCATGAGCCGAACCAGGGGTACTCCCAGGTGTCGGGCATGGCCAGGACCTCGCTCGACTCGAAGTGGCGCCACTCGTGATTGCGGCCTTCCAGCCGCTGGGCGGGCGGGGGCGGTCCGGCCGGATCGCCGTCCAGCCAGCGCGCCACGCCATAGTGGTAGGCCTGGCGGGACCAGCACAGGCCGGCGAAGGCCTGGCGCATCACCCGGCGCGCCTCCGGTGGCGTATGCGGCGAGCCGACAGCATCGTAGAAGCGCTCCGCCTCGGCCGCCCGCCGCGCCAGCGTCCGGCTCGCCAGGCGGAGGTCGGGTGGCGCCGCACCCCTGGCCAGGCGCAGGGTGAGTGAGCGGATCTCGCCGGGCCCGAGCTGCCAGCGGTACTGGAGCGCCGCCATGGTCCCCGGCTCGGCCGGGTCGGCCAGCGCCGGATCGCCAGCCAGGATGGCGGCGTCGAGCCGGTCGCGCGTCCTGGCCGCCGGATCGCCCATGCCCCACAGGGCCGCCGCGTCCGATTCGTTGTGGGTCATGAGGACGGCGTCGCTGGATGGAGCCACCAGCCAGTAACGGCCCAGGCGGTGATGATCGGCCTGCAGGGCCACCGTGCCCTCGTGGCCCGCCACGCTGATGGCCGGTCGTCGCCGATCCAGGCCCCAGCTCCAGGTGTTGCGGAACCAGAGGGTCGGGATCAGGTGGACCAGGGCCCCGTCCGGGCCGCGATTGGCCACCGTGAAGCGGGCCACGATGTCCTCCGGTCCGGCCTTGGCGTACTCGACGGTCAGGTCGAAGAAACGGCCCTCGTCGAAGAGGCCCGTGTCCAGGAGCTCGTACTCCGGTTCGAGGCGGGTCCGGGCCGCGTTGGTCCGCCGCAGGTCGTCGTACGGGAAGGCGGCCTGCGGGTAGCGGTAGAGCGCCTTGAGGTAGCTCGACGTGGGCGTCCCATCAAGGTGGTAGTAGAGCTCCTTGACGTCCTCGCCGTGATTGCCCTCGGGGTTGCCGAGGCCGAAGAGCCGGCGCTTGACGGCGGGGTCGCGACCGTTCCACAGGGCCGGCGCGAGGCAGAGGTCCCCCCCGTCATCGCTGAGGCCGAGCAGGCCGTCCTCACCCCAGCGGTACGCGCGACTCGCGGCCTGCTCGTAGGGGAAGGCACGCCAGGCGTCGCCGTCGGCCGAGTAGTCCTCGCGCACGGTGCCCCACTGGCGATCGCTCAGGTACGGCCCCCAGCGGTACCAGGCCCCGCGGCCGCGGGCCGCATCCGCGAGGCGGCGTCGCTCGGGGTCGGGTGCCGCCGGGAACCGCCGGGCCGCTCGTGACGTACTATCCGCGAACGGATCCGGGCCGCTTGGCGCCATCTTCAGCGGCTCGGCCCATCGAGGAGAGGTCGCCGGTGGCCATCCGGGAGTCGGTCGACAAGGTCGTCGCGAACGTCGAGCGCGTCATCGTGGGCAAGCATCACGAGGTGCGCCTCGCGCTCGTCGCCCTGCTCTGCCAGGGCCACTTGCTGATCGAGGACGTCCCGGGCACCGGCAAGACGGTGCTGGCCAAGTCGCTCGCCCGCAGCCTGGGCTGCAGCTTCCGGCGCATCCAGTTCACGCCCGACCTGCTGCCCTCGGATGTCACCGGCCTCTCCATCTACAACCAGAAGACCCAGGAGTTCGAGTTCCGCCCGGGGCCCATCATGGCCCAGATCGTCCTGGCCGACGAGATCAACCGCGCCACGCCCAAGACGCAGTCCTCCCTGCTCGAGTGCATGGAGGAGCGGCAGGCCACCATCGACGGCACGACCTACCACATGCCCGAGCCGTTCCTCGTCATCGCCACCCAGAACCCCATCGAGTACGAGGGCACGTTCGCCCTGCCCGAGGCCCAGCTGGACCGCTTCATGCTGCGCCTGCGGCTGGGCTACCCCCAGCCGCTCGAGGAGATCGTCATCCTCGACGAGCAGAAGCGGGCGCACCCGCTGAGCGAGATCCAGGAGGTCGCCTCGCTCGAGGAGGTGCGCGCCATGCAGGCGGCCATCCGCGAGATCTACGTCGATTCGGCCGTCAGCGACTACATCGTCCGGCTGGTGAATGCCACACGCGTGCATCCCGACGTCTACCTGGGCGCGTCTCCTCGCGGCTCGCTGGCCCTCTTCCGCGCGGGCCAGGCGTGGGCCGCGTTCCAGGGTCGTGATTACGTCATCCCCGACGACATCAAGGCGCTGGCCGAGGCGGCCCTCGCGCACCGGCTGATCATCCGCACCGCGGCCAGCATCCGCGACGTGGATCCCACGGCCATCGTGCGCGAGCTGCTGGCCAGCGTGCCGGTGGAGGCGCCCGCGCCCGCCCCGTCGCGCGCCAGCGTCCGACCGGCCTAGCGTCTCAGGGCTCGGCGTGGTGCGACGCCTGGAGATCAGCCTGGTCGGTGCCGTCCTGCTCGTGGGCGCCTTCGCGACCGGCGCCGACTTCCTCTTCTTCCTCGTCTACCTGGTCCTCCTCGTGGTCGGCGGGGCCTACCTCCTGAGCCGCTTCGGGCTGGCCGACCTGGAGGCAGGCTACGCCCTCGACCGGACCCACGGCCACGTCGGCGAGCAGCTGCGCGCAACCTATACCCTGCGCAACGTCAGCCGCCTGCCCAAGCTGTGGCTGGAGTCGTCAAGCCCCTCCACGCTGCCCGTGCCGCTGCCCGGCCGCGCACTCTCCCTTGGCCCGCGGGCGGAACGCTCATGGGCGGCGCGCGTACCGCTCGTCGCTCGCGGGCACTACCGCGTGGACCCCCTGCTGATCCGCACCGGCGATCCGCTGGGCCTCTTCGAGGCGGCCGCTACGGTCGGCGCGGCGACCGCGGTGACGGTCTACCCGCGGGTGGAGGCGCTGCCCGACTGGCGCCTCCCGCCGAGCTCACTCGAGGGCAGCCGCTCGAGCCCCGAGCGGACGCTCCAGGCGACCCCGCTCGTGACGTCGATCCGGCCGTACCTCCCGGGCGACGCCTACAACCGCATCCACTGGAAGAGCACGGCCCGTCAGAGCGAGCTGCAGGTGAAGGAGTTCGACCTGGAGCAGACGGCCGACCTGTGGCTGTTCCTGGACCTGCAGGCCACGGTCCAGGCCGGCCGGGGCGATGAATCGACGCTCGAGGCCGGCGTCAGGGTGGCTGCCGCCCTCGCGTCGCACGCCCTGGTGGACAACCGGGCCGTCGGCATCACCGTGTCCGGCCACCGCACCAGCGTCGTGCCCGCCGACCGCGGCGCGCGCCAGCACCTCAAGATCATGAGCTTGCTCGCGGCGGTCGCCGCCGATGGCACGGAGCCCTTCGTGGAGACGCTCGTGCAGGGCCTGCCGCGCCTGCGGCGGGGCATGACGGCGATCGTCATCACGCCCTCGATGGAGCGCGACTGGGTGCGCCCGCTCGCGTCGCTGCGCGGCCGGGGCATCCGTGCGGCGGCGTGCCTGCTGGACGCGGCCGCCTATGCCGCGTACCGCGGGCCGGGTGCCCGGCCGAGCGCGACGGAGTCCGACGGGCGCGCCGCCCGAGCCCTCCAGCACGCCCTGGCCGAACATGACATCCGCGTCTTCCACGTGACCCCCGGGCGGCCCCTGGGGCAGATCCTCGTGACCGCACGCGGCGCCGGTCTGGCCGTGGCGCGATGACCACCGCGGCGCTGCGACGCGACGACAGCTTCGAGGGGCCGGCGTGGCTGCGCGGGCCCCAGGAAGGATGGCTGGCTGTCATCGCCTTCACCGTCATGATCGGGGCGGTGGCGCTGTCGATCGATGCCGCCCACTGGGCGGGCTTCGTCCCCGAGGGGCCCAGCGAGACCGGCTTCCTGCTGCCGGTGATGCTGCTGGCGGCCCTGTGGGGCTTCGTCAGCGCCAAGCTGGGCTGGCCGGCGCTGGCCGCCGACGCCGTCGGGGCGGCCGTGGGGGCCGGTGTCCTGCTGCTCGCCGTGGCCGGCATCGTCGCCCCCGGGGCGCCGCCAGGCACGGCGTTGACGGCCCTCTCCGACTCCGTCTACCGCTTCTACCACGACCTCGTCATCGAAGGCGTCCGCTCGTCCGAGACGTCGGTCTTCCTGCTGGTCCTGGGTGCCGCGATGTGGACCGTGGCCCAGCTGGCAGCGGTCAACCTCTTCGCCCGCCACCGGGGCCTGGCGGTGGTCGCCATGACCGGCGTCGCCATCTTCGTCCAGCTCTCGGTGGCGGCCCAGGACGAGTACGGCTACCTGGTCGTCTTCGCCGTGGCGGCGCTGGTGCTCCTGATGCGCCTTAACCTGCTCGATCAGCGGGTCGGATGGATGCGCCGCGGCATCGGCGACCAGGGGGCGGTGACGACCCTCTACACGCGCAGCGGGGCGACCTTCATCGCCCTGACCCTGATCGGGGCCCTGGCCCTCACGGCGACCGCCAGCTCGGCCCCGCTGGCCGGCGTGCTGAACCAGCCTGCCGTGCGCGACCAGCTGGTGAACCTGGGCGAGCAGCTCAACACCCTCGTCGGCGGGGTCGTGGGCAACGCCCGCGGGCCGAACGGGCTGTTCGCCACCTCGTCCACGATCACCGGCCTGTGGGAGTCGTCGTCGACGGTCGTCTTCACCGCCACCACCGATACCGGGCAGGGTTACTACTGGCGCGGGGCCACGTACGACACGTTCGATGGGACCACCTGGAAGCAGGTCGATCGCACGAACGCGGGCGACGTCGCGGCCGGGGCCCCGGTGCTGGCCGCATCCGCGGACGGCGCCACGTCCCTCGTCGCGCGGGCGACGGTCAAGACGACGATCCACGACGTGAACCTGGGCAGTTCGACGCTCGTGGCGCCGGAGGATGTGGTCTCGGTCGACCAGCCCACCACGGTCTACACGGCCGGCCCGGGCGGCGGCTTCGACTCGGCCGAGCTGACGAACGCCCTGGGCGCGGGCGACAGCTACACGGCGACCTCGCTCGTGGTGCCGCAGGGCGATGAGAAGGGGGCGCCCACGGAGTCGCAGCTGGCGGCGGCCGGCACCGATTACCCCGCGACGGTGGCACCGTACCTGCAGTACAAGGGCGCCGTCGGCGACGAGACGATCGCCGTGGCGCGGTCGGTCGCGTCCGGCCTGCCGGCGTCCCAGCAGGACGCGTTCCACATCGCGAAAGCGATCCAGGCCTTCTTCCTGGACCCGGCCAACGGGTTCCGGTACCAGACCGACGTGCGTGGCGAGTGCCCGTCAGGCGACATCGTCGACTGCTTCCTGGTCGAGTCGCACCGGGTGGGCTACTGCGAGTACTTCGCCTCCTCGATGGTCATGATGCTGCGCACCCTGGGCATCCCTGCCCGCTACGTGAAGGGCTACCTGCCCGGCGAGCAGCTGGCCGACGGCAGCTTCCAGGTCGAGGCCAGCGCCGCCCATGCGTGGGCGCAGGTCTACTTCCCGGGCTACGGCTGGATCCGCTTCGACCCCACACCGGGCGCTCAGCGAGACCTTGGCCAGGCGGCCACGGTGTTCGTCAGGGGCAGCCCGGTGGCGGGTACGCCGTCACCGTCCATCGGGCCCGTGCAGAGCGGCGCCGACGAGACGGATCCGCTGCGCCGCACCCTGCCGCCGCTCACGCCAGGCTCGGTGAGCAGTGGCGGCCCAGGGGTGGGCCTGCTCGCCGTGCTGGTCATCGGCCTCTTGGCGCTACTCCTCGCCTTCGGGGTGTGGCGCAGTCGCCGATCGGGTGCCCTGTCGCGCGGCGAACCAGATGCCGTGTATCGCGGCCTGGTCGGCTTCGCCACCCGCCTGGGCTACGGCCAGCTGCCGACCCAGACGGCCTACGAATACGCGGGAGCCCTGGGCGAGCTGGTACCCGCCGCCCGCGACGAGTTGCAGCTGGTCGCCCGGGCCAAGGTGGAGGTCACCTACGGGCGCCGGACGATGGCCGGTGACCGCCTCGTGGCACTGCATGCCGCGTACCGGCGGCTGCGCGTGCGCCTGCTGCGGCTGGTCTTCCGGCGGCAGCGCGGGTTCCGCCCCCGCCGCGCTGGCCCGCGCAGCGGGTCGCCGCGCTAGAAGGCGCCCGGTCGGGGGGCCTCGGGCTCGCCGATGGGCCCGTCGAGATGCTCGGCCAGGTTGTGCGCTCGCAGGGCGGCTGCGCCGCCGTCGATCGTGACCACGGAGATCCCGCACAACACGAACGGCACGCGCCAGAACGCATCGAGCTGGAGCCCGAGCAGCGCCAGGAGGGCCAGCCGCAGGACGCCGTCGTGCGCCACCACCGCGGCCCACGGCCGCGCGGCCCGGGCCGCTCCGTAGCCGGGGACCGGTGAGGGCGGCGGGAGACCCGGTTCTGGCAGAGCCGGCGCGTCGGCCGATCGAAGATCCGCCAGGACCTCCGCGAGGGCCGTCCGGACGCGCAGGTCGACGTCGCGCACCGTCTCGCCTCCCGGGGCGTGATGCGTGACCGGGTCGCGGCGCCAGCCGGCCAGGAGATCGGGCCAGCGTTCGGCCACGGTGGTCGTGGGCAGGCCCTCCCAATCACCCTGGCCGATCTCGCGCAGGCCGTCGGCTGTGCGGATCGCCGGCCAGTCGGGCAGCGCCGCCAGATGGCGCGCGGTGCCGCGCGCCCGCCCGAGCGGCGACGACCACAGCGCGTGCGGCGGCGTCGGCGGCATGGGGTCCCCGCCGCGCGGTCCGCCCAGGCGCGCGGCCATGCGGGCCGCCTGCATCTCCCCGAGGGGCGACAGGGGAGGGTCGGCCCGGCCCTGGAAGCGCCCCTCGGCGATCCACGTGGACTGGCCGTGGCGCACCAGCACCAGCGTCGAGGTCAGGCCCGCGGTGGGCAGGGGAGCGGCGGCCCTCACGTCAGCTGGACGACCCACAGGTCGAGCACGGCCTCGAGTTGGCGGAGCTGGTCCGCGACCTCGTCGGGCACCGGCTCGTCCAGGGCCAGGATCATGAACGCGTCGGCGCGCGGGGTGCTGCGGGCCAGGTGCATGCCGCTGATGTTGATGTCGGCGGCCCCCAGGATGCCGCCGACGGCGCCGATCGTGCCCGGCCGGTCGTGGTGGCGGGTGATGAGCATCGAGGCGCTCAGGGCCATGTCCAGCCAGTGCTCGCCGAGGCGCACGAGGCGCGGTTCGCCTGCCCCGATCGTGCCAGCCACCGTGGCCGCGCCGCGGAGGGTGAGCAGCGAGGCATACCGCCCGGCGTCGGGATTGCGTTGCTCGCTCACGGTGAGGCCGCGCTGGCGCGCCAGGAGCGGGGCGTTGACCTGGTTGACCCGCGTGCCGCTGGAAACGGCCAGCAACCCGCTGAGGGCCGCCGCGACGAGCGGCGCGGCCTCGTAGGCGGCGACCTCGCCGGCGACCTCCAGGACCAGTTCCGGCTGGGGTTCGGCCACCTGCGCGTACAGCTCGCCCAGCAGCCGAGCGAGGCCGACGAAGGGCGCCAGGGCCTCGGCCGTCTCGGGCGGCACGACCGGTCCGTTGACGGCGTAGCGGGCCGGCCGACCCGCCAGCACATCGAGGACCTGCTGCGCCACCTCGACGGCCACCCGTTCCTGGGCCTCTTCCGTGGACGCTCCCAGGTGCGGCGTCAGGACGGTGTGGGGCGCGGTCAGCAAGGGGGAGTCACGGGGCGGCTCCGCGACGTAGACATCGATGCCCGCCCCGCCCAGGTGCCCGCTGGCCAGGGCGTCGGCGAGGGCCCCCTCGTCGACGATGCCGCCGCGCGCGACGTTGAGGACGATGGCCCCGGCCGGCAGGGCTGCCAGCTCGGCCGCCCCGATGCGCCCACGCGTCGCCCGGGTCAGCGGCACGTGCACGCTCAGAGCGTCGGCGCGAGCCAACAGCTCGGCGAACGGCACCAGCTCCACCCCGTGCCGGGCGGCCGTCTCCGGGGCCACGAAGGGGTCGTGGCCGACGACCGTCATCTCCAGGCCGCGGGCGCGGTCGGCCAGGGCGATGCCGATCTTGCCGAGCCCCAGGATGCCCAGCGTCCGGCCACGCAGCTCGATGCCCGTGAAACGGGAGCGGGCCCATTCGCCGCGGCGCATCGAGGCGTCCGCGGCCGCGATGCGGCGGGCGACGGCGAAGAGCAGGGCCAGCGTCTGCTCGGCCGCCGCGATGGTGTTGCCGGTCGGCGCGTTGACCACGACGACGCCGGCCGCGGTGGCCGCCTCCAGGTCGACGTTGTCGACGCCCACTCCGGCCCGGCCCACGACCACCAGGCGGCGGCCGGCCTCGAATGCCGCGGCGTCGACCTGGACCTGGCTGCGCACGACGAGCGCGTCGTACCCGGGCAGGGCGCCCAGGAAGGCCGCCCGTTCGAGGCCCGGTCGCAGGTCGACCTCGTGGGCGGCCCGCAGGAGCTCGAGGCCGGCCGCACCCAGGGGCTCGGCGACGAGGATCCTCACGCGGACACGGCCATCCGCTCGGCTCGGCTGGCGTCCGCAGCCCGCAGCGCGGCGACGAGGGCCGCGCCACGGTCGACCCGGCGGCCGCGGTCCAGCAGCACGCCCTCGATCATCTCGAGCGCCACGAGGATCTCGTCGACGGTGACCGCGCCGAGGTGCCCGATGCGGAAGATCTTGCCCGTCAGGGCCCCCTGGCCGCCGGCCAGGATGAGGCCCCGGGTGCGCAGGGCGCCGTTGAACTCGGCCCACGGCAGGTCGTCCGGCAGGCGGGCCGCGGTGATGGTGTCGGAGGCATGACGTGGGTCGGCGAAGAGCTCGAACCCCAGCGCCGCCAGGCCCGCCCGGGCGGCCGCTCCGCACGCGGCGTGTCGGGCGAAGATGGCAGGGTAACCCTCCCGTTCCATGAGTCCGAGCGCCACGTCGAGGGCGAAGGCGACCCCCACGGCCGGGGTCCACGGTGTCTCGCCCTTGGCCAGCGCATCGCGGTGCAGGGCCAGGTCGAAATAGAAGCGGGGCATGCCGGCCCGCTCGGCCGCGGCCCAGGCGCGCGGCGAGACGCTGATCATGGCCAGGCCCGGGGGCACCATCCACGACTTCTGCGAGCCCGTCGTCACGACGTCGAGGTCCCACGCGTCCGTCTCGAAGGGGATGGCACCCAGGCCGCTGATGCCGTCCACCAGGAGCAGGGCGTCGGGGGCGGCCGCCCGGGCAGCCGCGGCAAGCTCGGCGATGGGATTCGTCACGGCGGTGGAGGTCTCGTTGTGCGTCAGCAGGATCGCGTGCGCTGGCCGGCCCGCGGCGCGCATGGCCTGGAGCGCCTCGGTGACCGCCTCCGGCCGGGCCGCCTGGCCCCACGGCACGTCGACGCGCGTCACCTCCGCCCCGTACCGCGTGGCGATCCTGGCGAACCGGTCGCCGAACGCGCCGATGCTCACCGCCAGCACCGGGTCGCCCGGCGAGCAGTGGTTGACCACGGCCGCCTCCAGGGCCCCCGTGCCGGAGGCGGTCAGCACGAGCACGTCGTGCTCCGTGCGGAAAGCGGCCTTTAGACCTATCGTGACGCGGCCAAGTAGTGCCTTGAACTCTGGGCCACGATGGTTGACCATCTGCCGCGCACCTGCCTCCCGCACCGCGTCGGGCAGGGGCGTCGGGCCTGGGATCCGTAGATAGGTGACGAGTGGGGTCACTGAACACTCCGACTGATACAGGGGACGCGGGCACCGACCGGATGGCCCTGCCCATCGTACCGTTTCAGGCTACGGCGGCCGTGGACCCGTGACAGCACCCGGCCTCGAGACTCCCGTCACCGGGCTCGGCCTGCCTGACGCGCGCACGGGGGACGAGCAGCCGGGCGACGAGCGGGCGACCTCGGTCAGCCAGACCCGCCGGGTGGGCGGGATCCTGGGCGGGGCGTTGCTGGGCCTGGTCCTCGCCTTCGTGGCGGCCGCCGCCTTCCTCGTCGGCCTGTCGGTGGTCTACCAGGGCCGCATCCTGCCGGGCGTGGAGGTCGCCGGCGTCGACCTGTCCGGCCTGGATCGGGCGGGCGCGGAGGCGCGCCTCGCCGCCGCGCTGCCACCGGTCGGCGCGGGGCAGTTGCACCTTGGCCTGGGCGGCCAGCTCGCGGCGCAGACGGTGAGCCTGTCGACCCTGGGCCGGCGCTACGACATCGCGGGCGCCGTCGACGTCGCGCTGGGGTACGGGCACGACGGTTCACTCCTCACCCGAGCGGAGGCCGAGGTGCGGGGCCTGCTCGGCGGCGTCCAGGTCAGTTCCGCGCTGGTCTACGACAGCGCGGCCGTCGATGCCTTCGTGAGCCGCGTGGCGTCGGCCACGGCGCTCGCCCCAGTGAGCGCGCAGGTGCGCTGGACATCGGGCACGACGACGTTCACGGTGGTGCCCTCGACGGTCGGTCGGGCGCTGGACCTGGCGGCCACGAAGACGGCCGTGGTGGCCGCCCTGACCGGTCCCGCCGGCGGCGACATCGCCGTCACGGCCGCGCTGCAGGTGCTGCCGCCGGCCGTCACCGACGCCACGGCGACGCAGGCGAAGCAGCTGGCCGATGCGTTCGTGGCCAACCCGCTGACGCTCCGCGCCACGGGCCGGACGTGGAGCATCAAGCCCGCCGCCCTGGCCGGGTGGATCACCTTCGGCAGCACGACGCCTGGCACCTACGCGCCGGAGCTCGAGCCCGCGCGGGTCTCCGTCTCGCTCGCCAGTATCGGCAGCGTGGTGGGGACGGCGGCCAAGGACGCCGTGTTCGTGACCAAGGGCTCCAAGGTCATCGGCGTCATCCCCTCGTCGCCCGGGCTGAGGCTCGACCCCGACGTCACCACGACCCGGATCCTGGCCTCGCTCCAGTCGGCGGCCGATCTGCACAGTGCACCGGTACCCGTGGATCTGGCGCTGACGACGCTGGCCCCGAAACTGGATTCGTCTTCCGCCGCGGCCTACGTGCCGCGCATGGTCATCCTGGGCCAGTGGACGGTCCCCTTCGTGCCCAGTGACCACAACTTCTTCGGCGCCAACATCCGCATCCCGGCCGCCCAGATCAACGGCACGGTCTTGCTGGCGGGCCAGTGGTTCGACTTCTGGAAGATCGTCGACGTCAGCAGCAAGCTGGGCTTCGGGCCCGGCGGCATCATCAAGAATGGCCACACGGACCCGACCGGGGCCCTGGGCGGCGGCATCTGCTCGTGCTCCACGACACTCTTCAACGCGGCCCTGCGCTCGGGCCTCCAGATGGGCGCGCGAGCCAACCACTACTACTACATCAACCGCTACCCCGTGGGCCTCGATGCGACCGTCTGGAAGGATTCGTCGGGGGCGGAGCAGGACATGACGTTCCGCAATGACACGGCCTACCCGATCCTCATCAAGGGCTCCAGCACCTACAAGTCGGTCACCTTCCAGATCTACGGCGTGCCGGACGGCCGGCGCGTCGTCCTGTCGACGCCGATCGTCAAGAACTACCTCGGCGCCGTCGACACCACGGTCTATACCGCGACCCTCAAGAAGGGCCAGACGTATCGCGCCGAATACCCCGTGGCCGGCTTCGACTCATGGGTCACGCGCACCGTCTATGACGCCGCGGGCAAGATCATCCACCAGGAGACGTACTACTCCCATTACGCCCGCGTCAACGGCATCCTCGAGATCGGCACCGGCTAGGCCTCCCGGGCGCAGCTCGGTCGGCGCAGCGGACCAGGGCACTAGACTGGGCCCCATGCCTGGTCGCCGATCACCGTCCGGCGCTCGACCCGACGCCTTCTTCCAGCCGGCCGTCGACCAGCACGCGCCGCTGGCCGCCCGGATGCGTCCGCGCACGCTGGCGGAGGTCGTGGGGCAGGGCCACCTGATCGGGGAGCACGGCACGCTGACCCGCCAGCTGCGGCACGGCCACCTGGCCTCCATGATCCTGTGGGGCCCGCCCGGGGTCGGCAAGACGACCCTCGCCCGCCTGCTGGCCGACGCGGCGGGTGCCCGCTTCGAGACCCTCAGCGCGGTGATGAGCGGCGTGGCTGACGTCCGCGCCCTCATCGCCACCGCGGCCGAGCGTTCCGCGACCGGAGGGCCGCCGACCGTCCTCTTCATCGACGAGATCCACCGCTTCAACAAGGGCCAGCAGGACGCCCTCCTGCCCCACGTCGAAGCCGGCACGGTCACGCTCATCGGGGCCACCACGGAGAACCCCTATCACGAGGTCAACTCGGCGCTGCTGTCCCGCACGCGGGTGATGCGCCTGGAGCCGCTCACCGACGACCATGTGACCACGATCGTGCGGCGCGCCCTGGAAGACGAGCGCGGCTACGGCGGTCGGGTCGGGCTCCCCGACGAAGCCCTGCAGCATCTCGTCGAGGTCAGCGGCGGCGATGCCCGCATCG
>DASPUH010000054.1:0-6329 GCA_035622975.1 Candidatus Sulfotelmatobacter sp. | reverse complement strand
TCGGGGAAGTTGAGGCCATCGGCGATGTAGACCGTCGACGCGGTGCCCCCGAAGGCCTGCTCGACGACGGCCGCGTCGGTGCCGTAGCGGTCATTCGCGTACCCCGAAAGGTCGCCATACGTCACGCTATCGAGGCGGGTGGCAGCCAGTCTCAGGCCGGACTGCGGAGTGACCGGGTCGGTCGGGCCCGACTCTGGGCCGGTCCCGTTGCCGTCGGTCGTGTCCACGGTGAACGTGTAGGGTGTCCCGTTCGTGAGGCCACTGACCTTGCAGCGCAGGGCACCCGTCGTCATGCACTGGAGGCCCCCCGGCGCGCTCGTCACCGTGTACCCGGTGACGCCTCCCGCGGTCGAGGCGTCCCACACGACATCGGCGGCACTGTCGAGGGCCACCGCCGAAGCAGCCGTGGGTGGCGCCGGCACGTCGGTTGGCGTCACCGGGCCAGCCGTGTTCGACGGTCCGCTATCACCCTTCTCGTTCGTCGCCACCACGGTGAAGGTATATGGCGTGCCGTTGCTCAGCCCAGTGACGTTGCAGAAGAGGGCGCTGTCGGTCGAGCAGGTCGCGCCACCAGGCGACGCGGTCGCGGTATACGAGATGATCGGGCTGAACCCATCGGCGGCCGATGCCGCCCACTGCACGATGGCCCCGTGGTCGAAACCGGCCGCGGTCGCGCCGCTCGGCGCATCCGGCACGGTGATCAGCGGCAGCTCCACGTCCTTGCCAGTCACGTCCGTTGATGACAGGACAAGGAGCGTTGAGTCGGCGCCGAGCTCGACGTATCCGCCATCCGAGTACCAGCCCGCGGCGTAGATGTCGTACGGGTCGGCGAAGCCGAGCTGGTATGTGCCCGGAGAGGCGAGGATGTCGAACTCGCCGCCGTAGCCGCTGAACTCGATGACATAGAGCTGGGCGTTCTTGAACAGCTCGACCGCGACATCATGCAGCCCGAGGACGCCTTGGCCCGTGACATCCCCACCGATGAAGTGGCCGACGGGGATGGCGATGTTGGCCGTAGCGATGTGGCCGACAGTCACTTTCACGCCGGTCGCCGAGCTCAGCACCTCGGCAAACCCGCCGCTGCTGTACCAACCGGAAAGGAGCGTGTCTGAGCCACCCTCGAAGACGGTGAAGGTGCCGGCGGGAACCACGAGCGCGTAGCGACCGTTGGACTGCGTGACCGCGAACGCCACGACATCGCCGCCGAGCATCGCATCGACCTCGAGCCCGCCCTCGTGGACGCCGCCGGGTCCGTTGACGACGCCGTCGATCTCGCCGCCATCGTGAAGGGTGATCTTGATGGCCACGTCCGACGCGGCGACAGTGATCGGCGTCGCCTGGTTCACATCTGGCGTGGTCGTTCCTGCGTGATACCACCCGCCCGCTGGGGTCCCGGTCATGCCGGCTACCCAGACGGTGTACGTGCCGGATGCAACCGGGATCGAGAACTTGCCGATGTCCGAGGTCAGGACGGCCACATAGAAGGCTCCCTCGGCGAACGCCTCGAGGAGCATCCCACCCGGCGCGCCAGCCGCGGTACTACCCGTGATGTAGTGCGCATACGGCAGCTGCACCGTGGCTGACCCGGCCGTGCCCAGGGTCACCGTGACCGGAGCCGCATCGGCCGCTGACGCGACGAAGCCCGATGCACCGTACCAACCGCTCGCACACGTCCCGGTCGGGTCGAAGTACCCGACGAGATACGTCCCTGCGGGAACGTTCATCGTGGCCTGGCCGGCCGTCGTGAGGGAGGAGAAGAACCCGGAGTACATGTCGTATACATCGACTTCGGTGTTGGCATCACAACCGCTGTTGATCAGGCCCACGATCAAGTCGCCGAATGGGGGGACCGCCATGTCGATGCCCGTAACGTCGCCAGCACCTGTCACGACGACCGGTTCCTGGTCGGTCGTCGACCAGCCGTGGCGGCTGTAGAACCCGATCCCCTCTCCGACGACGTAGGTGCCCGTGGGGACGGCGATCGAGTAGGAACCGTCAGGAGCGGTCGGCCCGCTCCCCACCGCCCCGGACCCGGGGTCGGGATAGTTGTAGACCGTGACGAAGGTGGACACCGGAGCCCCAGTGGAGGCGTCCGTGACGACGCCGGTGATGTGCTCGGTCGCCGCCGGGCGGAGTCCGCTCGGGGCCGTCCCCGGACTGACGGCTCCGCCAGCCTGCGGTGCGCTCCCACCGTCGGACAGGGTCGTGAGGAGATGCTCCCGCCCGAGCACGTGGAGCTTCCGCCCCGCAGGCGACGAGAGACTCTGAAGGTCGACTGGGCCAGCGTGGTCCAGGGCCGCTTTGGCAGTCGGGGCCACCAGCGGCACGGCCGTTCGAGCAGTCGCATCCTGGGCCCCCGGCGCGGCACCGTTCGCATGCGCAGCGACACCCGCAGGCAGGATCGCAAGCACCAGCGTCACGGCCGTGATGAGCGCTGAAACACGATGCCGCAGCCCCATGGGGTCTCCCTCCCTCCCTGGTATCCGGAGCGCCCCCTGGCCGTCATCGACCGCCTGGCGCCTGGGACGGGTGGTCCCGCGGCCGTACGCTAGGGTCGGGGCCGGCCAGCTACAAGGGTCGAACGGCCCGATCTGTTCGATCGGTGTCGCCTTCGAGCATGGGGATGCGGACGCCGCGCTCCCGGGCGACCTCGATGGCGCGCTCGTAGCCCGCATCGGCGTGGCGGATGACGCCCATGCCCGGATCCGTGGTCAGGACGCGCTCCAGCTTGCGAGCGGCGAGCTCGGTGCCGTCCGCGACCACGACCATGCCGGCGTGCTGGCTGTAGCCGATGCCCGTGCCGCCGCCGTGGTGGAGGCTCACCCACGTGGCGCCGGCGGCCGTGTTGACGAGCGCGTTGAGCAGCGGCCAGTCGGCGATGGCGTCGGAGCCGTCGCGCATCGCCTCCGTCTCGCGGTTGGGTGACGCCACCGACCCGGCGTCCAGGTGGTCGCGGCCGATGACGATCGGCGCGCCCACCTCGCCCCGGGCCACGAGGTCGTTGAACGCCCGGCCGGCCCTCGCCCGCTCGCCGTAGCCGAGCCAGCAGATGCGGGCCGGCAGGCCCTGGTACGGCACCTTCGCCTCCGCCATGGTGATCCAGCGGCGCAGCGGCGCGTCGTCGGGGAAGAGCTCCAGGATCGCCTGGTCGGTGCGCCGGATGTCGGCCGGATCGCCGGACAGGGCGACCCAGCGGAAGGGGCCCTTGCCCTCGCAGAAGAGCGGCCGGATGAAGGCCGGCACGAAGCCCGGGTAGTCGAAGGCGTCGGCCACGCCGGCCTCCTTGGCCTGCGCGCGCAGGTTGTTGCCGTAGTCGAAGACGACCGAGCCGGCCCGCTGGAATGCCAGCATCGCCCGCACGTGATCGGCCATCGACCGCATGGATCGGGCGATGTAGACGTCTGGCTGGGTGGTCCGAAGAGTCAGGGCGTCGGCCAAGGTGATCTCCGCGGGCACGTACCCGGCCAGGGCGTCGTGGGCGGAGGTCTGGTCCGTGACGACATCGAAGCGTTCGCCGCGACGGGCCAGGTCGGGCTCGACCTCCGCGGCATTGCCGACGAGGGCGATGGACAGCGCCTCGCCGGCGGTGGCCGCGGCCCGGGCCCAGGCCAGCGCCTCGTCGGTCGACTCGGTGAGGCGGTCCACGTAGCCCACGTCCAGGCGCCGGCGCGCCCGGTCAGGGTCCACCTCGATGCAGATGGCCACGCCTTCGTTCATCGTAACGGCCAGCGGCTGCGCCCCACCCATGCCGCCCAGGCCGGCCGTCAGGGTCACCCGCCCGCGCAGCGTGCCGCCGAAGTGCTGACGGGCCAGCTCGGCGAAGGTCTCGTATGTGCCCTGCAGGATGCCCTGGGTGGCGATGTAGATCCACGACCCGGCGGTCATCTGGCCGTACATCGTCAGGCCCTTCCGCTCGAGCTCGCGGAAGACGTCCCAGGTGGCCCACTTGCCCACCAGGTTGCTGTTGGCGATGAGCACCCGCGGCGCCCACTCGTGGGTGCGGAAGACGCCGACCGGCTTGCCCGACTGGACCAGCAGCGTCTCGTCATCGGCCAGGCGGCGCAACTCGCGCACGATGGCATCGAAGGCCGCCCAACTGCGCGCCGCGCGCCCGGTCCCGCCGTACACCACGAGGTCGTCCGGCCGCTCGGCCACCTCCGGGTCCAGGTTGTTCATGAGCATGCGCAGGGCGGCTTCCTGCTGCCACCCGCGACAGCTGAGGGCCGTGCCACGCGGTGCACGCACGGGCCGGGCGCCCGCGCTCATCGTCGATCGCCGCCGTTCACAGCTCGCGACGCATGACGGGGAAGCGGGCGTCGGCCACGGCGACGGCGAAGCCCAGGGCTTCCCAGAAGGCCGGCGTTGCACCGCTCTGCTGATCGGCGCCGCGGGTCAGGTCGGGGTAGGCCTCCACCGCGGCGAAGCCGCGCTGCGCCAGGTCGTCGCACACCGCGGCCGCCAGGCGCGCGGCATGGCCGTGACGCCGCGCCTCGGGGGTCGTCGCCACGCACGTGATGACCGCGGGCAGCGGCATGACCGGCAGCTGCGGGTACAGGTCGCGCAGCCGCTGGGCGCGCGGGTAGGCCGACAGCGGCCCGAACTGCACGTAGGTGGCCGGCACCCCATCCACCAGGAGCACCTTGGCGTACGTGCCGAAGATGCCCCGCCCGCGGTCCAGCAGGGCGAACTTCCGCGGCACGCCGGTCGTCCGGCCACGCTGGATCGTGCGAGTCGGGGCGAAGGGGTTGTCGAGCGGCCCGTCGTCGTCGCCGGCCAGGAACGGATTCACGACCGGGCGATCGGCCGGCGGCGCGAAGGGGTTGTCGGCCAGGGCCGGCCGCGGTGGAGGGTCGCCCGGCACGTCCAGCCAGGCCGATCGGGCCGCCCGCGACCCCCGGTCGGCGTCCTCCCAGTAGTCGCAGGTGCGGTGGTCGAAGCCAGGGTCGGCGCACGGCGGGATGAGCCGGAACGCGGGCTCGTCATCGACGTTCACGATGCGGATGCTCGCCACGCGGCGATTCTCCCACGCTCGCGCCCTGCACGACCGCTGGGCACGAAGAAGCCGGGGGCGGCTGGGCGCCCCCGGCTCCCGGTTGGCGGACGGATCAGGCGACGGCGCGGGTCGCCTTGACCACCTGGGTATGCGCCTGGACGTCGTGGAAACCCTGCTTGGTCGGGCTCTGCGCCGTCGTGTACAGCAGGAAGATCTCGTACACCAGCGCGAGGAGCGCGACCAGCAGGCCGAGGACCCCGAGGGTGCCCGTGACGAGGTTCACGAGAGCCACCCAGCCGCCAACGAAGATCCAGCGGCGGATGGCCTGGTCCATCGTCATCGTCTTGCCGTCGCCAGCGTTGCCGATCTGCATGCCCAGCACCTTCATCCCGATCGTGCCGCGCATGGCGGTCCACGTGTAGATGAAGTACCCGGCATTGATCGCCAGCCCGACGATGATCCACACGATCCACCCGAGGCCGATGGTGGCCGTCCCGAAACTCACCGCCACAAGGATCGCCCCGATGATGAAGTTCACCACCGCGAGGATGATGATGTCGATGATGTACGCGATGATCCGGTTCGGCACGTCCGCGTAGACAAGGCCGGCGGGTCCCGCCTGGGGGGCGGCGCTCGGCATCTGGAACCCCATACGCCCTCTCCTTCCGTCGCCCGATCCAATAGCGCCGGGCCCGTTCGATGCACTGTAGCGAACCTGCGCCGTGACGCAAGCACGAATCTGGGCGCTTAGACCGGCAGCAGATCCAGCAGCGAGCCGTCCCTGACAAGGGCGAGGGCACCCGAGATGTCGGGCCCCTGATCGCGATCGGCCGTCAGGTGAGGGATCTGCCGGCGGATCCGCGCGTGGGCCATGGCGACACCGTCACCCGGCGTGGTCCCGTCGGTTGTGCGGAGATCCAGGCCCTGGGCCGCGCACAGCAGTTCCAGGGCCAGCACCTGCTGGGCATTGCGCAGCACGTCGCGGGCGTGGCGCGCGGCGATGGAACCCATCGAGACGTGGTCCTCCTGATTGGCCGAGGTGGGGATCGAATCCACCGAGGCCGGGTGCGCGAGGACCTTGTTCTCCGAGACGAGCGCGGCGGCGGTGTATTGCAGCAACATCAGCCCGCTGTTCAGGCCGGCGTCTTGGACCAGGAAGGGCGGCAGTCCCGACAGGCGGGGGTCGAGGAGCAGCGCCGCGCGCCGCTCGCTGATCGAGCCGAGTTCGGCGATGGCCAGCTTGGCGAAATCCATGGCCAGGGCCACGGGCTGACCGTGGAAGTTGCCGCCGGAGATCACCCGGCCCTGGGCCGTCGCCGTCGCCGTGGCGTCGGCG
>DASPUH010000053.1:0-2326 GCA_035622975.1 Candidatus Sulfotelmatobacter sp. | reverse complement strand
CTGGCCGAGATGGTGTGCCGGGCGCTGGGGTCGTAGACCACCAGGTCGGCATCGGAGCCCACGGCGACCGCGCCCTTACGCGGGTACAGCCCGAAGAGCTTGGCCGGCGCGGTGGAGATGATGTCGACCCACCGCTCGCGCGTGATCTGGCCGCCGACCACGCCGCCGTCGTGCAAAAGGTCCACCCGGTCCTCCACCCCCGGCAGGCCATTGGGGATCTTGCGGAAGTCTCCCCGGCCCAGCTCCTTCTGCCCGTGGAAGTCGAACGGGCAGTGGTCGGTCGAGACGAGGGCCAGGTCGTCCCTGATCAGGCCCTTCCACAGCTCGGGCCAGGTGTCGCGCGGCCGGAGCGGCGGGGAGCACACGAACTTGGCGCCCTCGAAGCCGTGGCCCAGGTCGTCCAGGGACAGGAACAGGTACTGCGGGCAGGTCTCCGCAAAGGCACGGGTGCCGCGATCGCGCGCGGCGCGCACGGCCTCCAGTGCATCCAACGCCGAGAGGTGGACGATGTAGACCGGCACACCCGCCGCCTCCGCCAGACGGATGACGCGGTTCGTGGCCTCGCCCTCGAAGACGGCCTTGCGCGCGACGCCGTGGAAGTAGGGGTCGGTGTGGCCCCCGGCCACCTCGTCGCCGGCCACGACGTCGATGGCCATGCCGTTCTCGGCGTGCATCATGATCAGGCCGCCGTTGCGGGCCGTCCGCTGCATGGCGCGAAAGATGGCCCCGTCGTCGCTGTAGAAGACGCCCGGATAGGCGGTGAACAGCTTGAAGTCGGGGATCCCCTCCGCCACGAGCTGGTCCATCTCCGCCAGCGTGCCGTCGTTGACGTCGCTCATGATCATGTGGAAGCCGTAGTCGACGCAGGCGTTGCCCTCCGCCTTGGCGTGCCACGCGTCCAGCCCGGCCCGCAGCGACTGGCCCTTGGACTGCACGGCGAAGTCGACGATGCTGGTCGTCCCCCCGAACGCGGCCGCGCGGGTGCCCGTCTCGAAGGTGTCCTTGGCGAACGTGCCGCCGAACGGCAGCTCCATGTGCGTGTGCACGTCGATGCCGCCGGGGATGACGTACTTGCCGGCGGCGTCGATGGTCTGGTCAGCGGCGGGGGCACTCCCGCCCGGCGCGCTGCCGATCTGGGCGATCCTCTCGCCGTCCACCAGGACGTCGGCGGGGTACGACCCGTCGGCGGTTACGACGGTGCCATTCGAGATGAGGGTGCGCATCGTGACCTCCAGGGGCGAAGGCCTCGAGCATAGCGAACGCGCGCCGCGTTGCGCCCTGCGCGCTGGATCAGGCGTGCGTCCAGAGCGCGACGGCACTGACCCACAGGGCGACCATGAAGCAGAAGGCGCCCAGGGCCATCATGAAGGCCAGGCCGCTCTCGATCATCACGCGTGCGCGGTGGCGGCGGGCGCTGGGGCCTTCGAGCCCCCACCACGGGTCGCGTCGGCCGGGCACGGGGAGGTGCAGCTGCAACGGACGGTTCCTCCACTGCGGTGACGCTGGGGACCGCCAGTGTCCCCGCATGGGGTCCGGGCGTCCAGAGGGACGCTCGTACCGTCCTGCCAACGCGACCGCACCGGACCGCTCTTCGCGCAGGCGCGCCGGTGCGCGCCGTCAACGCCGGGCGGTCGCTTCCCGGAAGGCCGGGATCACCTCGGTGCCGAACCGCTCGAGCTGCTCCGCCTCGTCCCCGTTCATGAGGTAGAGGTTGAACTGGTCGACCCCCGCATCAGCCAGCTCGATGAGCCGTCGCACGTGGGTGCCGGGGTCGCCCACGAGGCAGAAGCGGTCGACCACGTCGTCGCCCACGAAGCCGGCGTTCTCCGACCCCACCTCCGCGTGGTGGTGGTAGTCGTACCCCTCGCGGCTGCGGATGTAGCCGGTCAGCGCGTCGGGCAGGTCCTCGCGCGGGTAGCGGTTGACGAGATCCACGACGTGGTTCCCCACGAGGGCCGGGAACCACCGCACGCGGTCCCGGCAGGTGGCCAGGTCGCCGATGTGCGCCGGGGCCGCCGCCATGACCGTCACGGCCGCCGGATCGCGGCCGGCCTCGATCGCCGAGTCGTGCACCTGGCTGACGAACCAGCGGATGAGGTCCGGATCGCCGATCTGGAGCATCGCACCATCGGCGACGCGACCGGTCAGCTTGAGGGCCACCGGCCCGTAGCCGGCCACCCAGACCGGGAGGGGCCAGCCGGCCGTCCAGGGGAAACGCAGCTCGGTGCCTTCGAACTCGATCGAGCGGCCTTCCACGAGCGCGCGGATGACGTGGATGGCCTCCTCCAGATCCTTCATGGAGGTGGGTGCCTTGCCGAGCACGCGT
>DASPUH010000052.1:0-27949 GCA_035622975.1 Candidatus Sulfotelmatobacter sp. | reverse complement strand
AGCACGCTGGCCACGCGCCCCGGGCCACGCCACTTCGCGACTCATGCCTATGCCGCCAGCAAGGGCGCCATCGAGGGCCTGACCCGGGCCGCGGCCGCGTTCTACGCCCCCCACGGCATCCGCATCAACGCCATCGCACCCGGCCTCGTGGCGACGCCCATGAGCCGGCGCGCCCAGGACGATCCGGAGATCCTGGTCTACCTCGCGCGCCGCCAGCCGCTCGCGGCCGGCCCGCTGACTGCCGACGCGGTCACGCGGGCGGCCCTTTTCCTGCTGAGCGACGAGTCCAGCATGGTGACCGGCCAGGTCATCGCCGTGGACGGCGGCTGGAGCGTCGGCGAGGGCTGACCCGGCGAGCCGCCGTCAGCCAGGCGCGACGGCGTGCCCGTCATCCACCTCGAACCGCACGTCGAGGGCGTAGCGCTCGCCCGGGTAGCGCGACTCGGTGGCCTCGATGGGACGGCCGTGGACGTCCATGATCACGCGCCGCTCGACCAGCAGGGCGTCGCCTTCGGCCACGCCGAGCAACCGCGCGTCGTCGGCCGTGGCCGCCTCCGCGGTGATCGTCGCGTGACCGCGCCGCAGATGCAGGCCTGCGCCGGCAAGGGCCTCGTGGAGGGATCCCGTCTCGAGGTCGGCGGCCATGACGATGTCGCCTGTCCGTCGCACCAGGACCGCCAACTCGACAGCCGTGGCCACGCCGTCCACCTTGCGGATGCGGCGGATCGAGACCACCGGCTCGGCGGGCCGGATCTGCAGCGCACCCGCCTCCGCGTCGGTGGCCGGCCTGATCTCGCGGGCCAGCAGCCTGGAGCTCGGGACCCGACCGAGCCGCCGCATCTCGTGGGTGAACGCCAGCAGGCGGTCGGCATAGCGGTGGGTGGGCGGTTCGACCACGAACGAGCCAAGGCCCGGGATGCGCTGCACGAGGCCGGCCTCCGCCAGCCGCTGCATCGCGTTGCGGGCGGTCATCCGGCTGACCCCGAATTCGCGGCACAACTCGCTGTCCGACGGCAGGCGGTCGCCGGGGTGCATCGTGCGCAGCCGCGCCCGCAGGTCCAGCTCGATGGAGCGGTACGTCGGGGTCCAGGCCAGGCGCGTCATGCCGCGGCCGCCCGCAGGGCCCCGTGCACCGCTGCGCCGATCGCCCCGGCCCACACGCCAAGCTCGGCGTGCATGAGGGTCACATCGGCGATCGCCGTGGTCCGGACGCGCCTCGCGATCTCGGCGCGGATCGGAGCGAAGAGCAGCTCGCCGGCCGCGGCCACGCCACCACCCAGGATGACGCGATCCGGCGAGATGACCGTGATCATGTTGGCGATGCCGATGCCCAGGTAGCGGCCCACGTCGGCCAGGCCCGCCCGGGCCTGCTCGTCGCCGGCCTCCGCCGCGCGGACCGCTTCCTCGGCGGTCACCGTGCCGCAGGCCGCGGCGATCTGGTCGGCGCGGGCGAAGGCCTCCAGACAGCCGCGGTTGCCGCAATGGCACCACGGACCATCCGGGTCGATCGTCTGGTGGCCGATCTCGCCGGCCGTGCCGTCGTGCCCTTCGTGGACGCGCCCGTCGACGGCGAAGACGCCGCCCACGCCGGTCCCCAGGGTCAGGCCGACCATCGAGGAGGCGCCGCGACCGGCGCCCAGGTTGAGCTCGGCCAGCCCGAACGCCCGTGCGTCGTTGATCAGGAAGGCCGGCAGTCCTACGGTCGCGCCCACCGGGCCGGCGACCGGATGGCCGGCCCAGGGGCCTGGCATGTTGACCAGGAAGCGCGTGCACCCGCTGGCCGGGTCGTAGAGACCGGGCACGCCGATACCGACGCTCAGGACCGGGCCGTGCGCGGCGATGGCGGAGGCCGCGACCTCGCTCAGCTGGGCCACGACGGAGGCGGGCACCGCGTCGGCGTCGGCCACCAACCGCGTCGCCACCTGGCCGGTCGCGACCGTGGTCCACCCGTCCGGCCCGTGGGCCACGACGGCCCACTTCAGGTTCGTGGCGCCGAGGTCCAGGCCCAGGTGCCGGGTCGCGACCTCCTGGATCATCGCTTCGAGACCCCTCCCCTGTGCGCCCTCGCTACGCCTCGGCCGTGACGCGCGTGTAGGCGGCGGCCACGAGCACCACGATCGAGCCGAAGACGATCTCGCGCCACGGCTCGGGCAGGATGATGCTCAGATAGCCGGTCAGCACGGTCAGGATGAGGGCGCCCACGATCGTGCCCGCATAGCCGCCCCGGCCGCCCACGATCGACGTGCCGCCGATGACCGCGGCCGCCACCGATGGCAGCAGGTACGGCACGACGAGGGTGACGCTGGAGATGTTGGACAGACCGGACTGGAGCAGGCCGGCGATCGCCGCCAGGAGCGCCGAGATCACGTAGAGCAGGACCACGACCTGCCACGACCGGACGCCGGACAGGCGCGCGGCGACCGGGTTGTCGCCGACGGCGTACAGCATCCGCCCGAAGCCGGTCCGTCTTAGCAGCAGGATCAACAGGATCGCGATGGGCACGAAGACGACCAGGTTGTAGGGCACGAGGTCCCCGGCCAGGCCGGTGCCCAGGGTGCGCAGCTCGCTGGGCACGCCCGTCCCGGTCTGGACGTTCTGCAGCTGCCAGACGTTGGAGAAGCCGAACACGATCAGGCCCATGCCCAGGGTCATGATCAGGGGATGGACCCGGAACACGCCGATGCCGATGCCGTTGACCAGCCCGGCCAGGGCGGCCGCGGCGAGGGCGACGCCGATCCCCAGCACCCAGCCGCCCGGCTGGTGGACGAACGTGGCGGTCACGAAGCCGGACATCGAGGCGACATAGGCGACCGACAGGTCGATGCCGCCGGTGAGCATCGTGAGGGTCTGGCAGCCGGCCAGGATGGCCAGCACGGCGGCCTGGCGGACGTTGACCGCCGCCCAGCCCGCGTTCACGGTGCCCGGCTGCGTGATCTGGATGACGATGACCAGCAGGATCAGCAGGATCGTCAGGGGGATGAGTGGGTAGTCCCGCAGCAGGTTGCGCCAGGCCGCGGGCCGGAGCCACGCCCGCTCGTTGACGGTGCCGGTGGCGGCGGTCATGCCCGGCTCCTCCGCATCTGGATGAGGCTGCCGGCCATCAACACCCCGATCAGGATGAAGCCCTGGGCGACCAACCCGTAGTTGGAGTCGACCTGCATGAACGTCATGTCGTCGCGGATCAACTGGAGGACGACCACGGCGACGAGCGGGCCGAACACGCCACCGGTGCCGCCGGCCAGGCTCACCCCGCCCAGCACCACCGCGCCGATACTGATGAGCACGTAGGTCGGTTCCGGGACGGGCGTCCCGATGCCGGTGCTGGCGGTCAGCGACAGCCCGGCGAACGCCGCAAGCAGGCCGGTGATGACATAGGACATGAACTTCGTGCGGTTGACCGCCACGCCGCTGCGGAAGGCGGCCAGCCGGTTACTGCCCACGGCATAGAGCGACAGGCCCAGGCGGGAGCGCGACAACGGGATCCAGATGACGGCCACGATGACGACCAGCACCACGGCGGCCTTGGGCACCACGTCGATGCCGAGCGAACCGACCACCAGGTCCTTCAGCCATTTCGCAGCGCTGCCTCCCGGGGCGGCGCGCACCAGCAGGGCGAAGCCGGCCCACACGAAGTACGTCGCCAGGGTGACGATGATGTCAGGCACCCGCGTCATCACCACGAGAGCGCCATTGACGGCACCCAGGACCATCCCCAGCATGAGCACGCCGATGACGATCGCCACGGCCGTCACCTCGCCGGGATAGGCAGCCATCATCGTCGCCGCGACGCAGCTCGTGAGGGCCATCTGCGAGCTGATCGACAGGTCGATGCCGCCGGAGATGACGACCACCGCCTGCGCCACGGCGGCCAGGGCGAGGGGCACCACTGCGGTGGCCGTGTTGGCCAGACTGACCAGGCTGTAGTTGTGGTTGACGTACTTGGTGAACAGGAGCAGCACGACCAGGAAGCCCAGCAGGCCCAGCGTCCACGCGTTGTTGCGGGCCCAGGTGCCGAGCGAGTCCGCCACGCCTGCGCGCGGCCGGCCGATGCTGGCGGCAGGGGCGCTCATGGTTGCGGCGCCGGGGCTGCCGGCGCCTCGCCGATGGCGCCTTCGACGGCCGTCTTCTCGCCGGCCGACGCGGCTACGACCTCCTCCGGCAGCGCGGCTCCCGGCTTGAGGTTGTGGGCGGCGCGCAGGAGGGCCGCCTCGTCGGCGCCCGCGGCCGCCATCTCGGCCACGACCTGGCCGCCGAAGATGACGACCACCCGGTCGCAGGCCAACTGGATCTCCTTGAGCTCCGAGGTGTACAGGAGGATGGCCGTGCCGGCTGCCGCAAGGTCCCGCAGCAGGACGTAGATCTGGTTCTTGGTGCCGATGTCGATGCCGCGGGTGGGATCGAAGCAGAGCATCGTCTTGACGCCGCTGGCGACCCAGCGGGCGATGGTGACCTTCTGCTGGTTGCCGCCGGACAAGCGGCGGACCTCGCTGCCGGCGCGGGCATCGATCTGCAGGGTCGCCACGGCCTGGTCGACCTTCTGACCCTCGCGCCGCAGGTTGATCCAGCCCCAGTGCGTGATCCGCGCCGAGGAGGGCAGGGCGATGTTCTCCCGGACCGACCGCTGCATCAGCAGCGCCTCGGCCCGGTCGGCGGCGATGAAGACGATGCCGTTGCGGATCGCATCCGCAGGGTGCCGCCAGGTGACGGCCCGGCCATCCACCTGGAGCGTCCCGGCGGCGGGCCGCGCGGCGCCCGACAGCAGGCCGAACAACTCATCCTGGCCCTGGCCCTCGAGGGCCACCACGCCCAGGACTTCGCCCGCGTACAGGTCGAACGTGGCGTCCCGCAGGCGCCGTCCATCGCTGAGGGCCCGGGCGCTGACGCGCGGGACCTGTGCCGAACGGTCGACGGTGCTCGTGCCCGACGGGGCATGCTCGCCGAGCGCGGCCGCGCCTTCCCCGAGCATGAGGTCGACGATCTTGTCTTCCGAGCCGGCGGTGACCTCGACCACGCCGACCGTCTCGCCGTTGCGCAGGACCGTGGCGCGATCGCAGACCGCGGCGATCTCGATCAGGCGATGGGAGATGAAGATGACCGAGCGGTCGGCGCCCTGCTGCTGCACCGCTTGGAGCACGCGTTCGGTCAGGTTGGCCGGCAGGGCGGCGGTGATCTCATCGAGCAGCAGCACGTCGGGCTGGAGGGCCAGGGCGCGAGCCAGGTCGATGATGCGCAGCGACGCCAGGGGCAGGCGGCGCGCCAGGCTCGACAGGTTCAGCTTCTCCAGGCCCAGCTCGCTCAGCCAGTGGCGGAACGGCTCGACCGGCGTCGCCGTGAGCCGCAGGTTGTCGCGGATGTCGAGATCCGGGATCACCGCCGGCTCCTGGTAGACCGATACCAGCCCGTTCCGGCGGGCGTCCGCGGGCGAGTGCGAGATGCGCTCGCGGCCGCGCACCACGATGCGGCCCGTGTCCGGGGAGACCGCCCCGGTCAGGATCTTGACGAGGGTGCTCTTGCCGGCACCGTTGGCGCCCATGAGGGCATGGACTTCGCCGGGCCGGACCGACAGCGAGGCGTGATGGAGCGCGACCACGGCGCCGTACGTCTTGGAGACGTCGGTCGCCTCGAGCAGCAGATCCGTCGCCGTCAGGGTCATCGGGTCACCGGTACGGAGGGATGTGTGGCGATGGGGCCGGCCCAGCCGGCCCCATCGCCACGAGGTTCCTGTGGCTTATGCGCCCTTGCAGGATGCGGGGACCGTGGCCGGGTCGTAATCGGCCCAGCCAGGGATCGCGAGGCTGAGAGGCCAGCTCGGATCCATGCCCTGGACCGAGATCCACTTCTGGAGGTCGGCCTTGCCCTGGTCCGTCGTGTTGTCCAGGATCACCGGGTCGAGCAGGATCGTGTTCGGCCTGCCGGCGCCCGGGGTCTGGGTGACCGTCTGGCCGGTGAGCAGCTCGTACGCGAGCTTGACGCCCGCGCCACCGACGGACGCCGTGTTGGTCACGGCCGCGCCGATGAGCCCCGGATAGTCGGTCGGATCAAGGAGCTTCTGGACGAAGCCGCCGACGTCGGCGTCCGCGATCGGGACGTACTTCTTGTTGGCGGCCTTGATCGCATCGACGATCTGGTTGCCCATGCCGGACGCCCAGATGCCCTGGATCTTGTCGTACTTGCCGCTGGCGATCTCGTCATTGGTGATCTGGGTGGCCGTCGCCGGATCCCAGCCCGTGAACGTACCGCCAGGGTTCTGGACCTTGATGTTGGGGAAGTCCTTGAGGGCCTGGTTGAAGCCGATGTCGCGGTCGGAGTCGGCCGGGTGTCCAGCGAGGCCGCGGGTGTACCACACGGTGCCCGTGCCGCCCATCTGCTTGAACAGCCACTCGGCACCAAGGTACGCGTACTTGATCTGGTTGTTGTAGAGGTTCCAGGTGTTCGGGTCGGTGACGTAGGCGTCGACCGACACGGTCACGATCCCGGCCGCGTGCGCTTCGGCGAGGGCCGGGTTCAGGGCGTCAGGGTCGTTCGGGTTGAAGACCAGCGCGTTGACGTTCTTGGAGATCAGGGTCCGCAGGTCGGACAGCTGCCCGGCGGCATCCGTGTTGCGATGGATCACCGTGATGCCGGAGATCTTGCTCGTCCCGAGCGCCGCGACCTCGGCCTTGGCGGTGCAGACCTGCTCCTCGCGGAAGCCGTTGCCGACGCCGCCGCCGTTGGAATAGCCGATCGAGAAGGGGCCGGTGGCCGCCGTCGATCCCGCCGGCGTGGGTGTCGCCGCAGCGGGCGTCGGCGTGCCGCCGGCCGCGGTCGGTGGCGCCGTGGTGGCGCCGCTGGAGCACGCCGTCGCGATGACCATCACCGTGGCCAGCGCGAACGCGCGTCCCATCCTGGAATGCGTCATGGAGTAGAACCTCCGCTCTGCGGCCGGCGATCCGATTCTGCTACCGCCGGCGCGGGCCTAAGTCGTGGACACGAAGAGCGCGTCGCTTCCTCCTCCACCTCCTTGCTGGTCGATCGCGCGGGCTAGCCGGCGCGCATGCTCGCGATATGCCGCATCGAACAGGGCCCTGGACCGCTCGGCTCCCACGACGCTGGCGCGCGTGATGACCGGTGGCATCACCCCCCGGGCCACGAGGAGTTCGGCGGTCCGGACCTTGATCGCGTTGACGATGGCGACCGCCCCGATCGTGGACCCGGGCCCAATGGGGGTTTCTAATGAGTCGATGGTCACCATCGCATCGGCCGGCGGCGAACAGATATCGAGCACCAGGTCGGCCACCTCGAGGAGCCGCGCTCCGGCCGCCGGCTCGGGTTCGCCCGACATCGACTGGGCCACCGACGTGACGGCGATCACGCGCAGGCCGCGCCGCTTCGCCACCCGTGCCATCTCCACCGGCAGGGCCGTCAGGCCGCTCGCCGAGAAGACGATCATCACATCACGCGGGCCGAAGCGGAAGTTGGAGAGGATCACCTCCGCCAGCCCGGGGACACGCTCGATGAACATGGCCTGGCGCTGTCCGTTGGAGCCCACCACCTGGGTGTGGAAGGTGACCGACAGCTCGACCATCGGGTTGAAGCCGGGATAGGAACCGTAGCGCGGGAACATCTCCTCGACGGGGATGCGCGAGTGGCCCGCCCCGAACAGGTGGACCAGCCCGTCGCTGCCGATCGCCTCGGCGCACCAGCGGCTGGCCGTCTCGAGCCCGTCGGCCTGGGTCGCGGTCAGGCGCTCGAGGAGCGCCGTGGCCTCGCGAAGCCACGCCGTAGCCCCGGTCACCGGTGCTGGGACGCTCATGTGGGCACCGCCGGGCGGCGCATCAGTACCCGCCATCGGCGGCCGTGGCGACCGCCGTGCGACCCGCCTTGCGGGCGCGGAAGTCCTCGATGATGGTGGCCGTGGCGGTGGCCCCCACGCGCGTCACACCCAGGTCCATCACCGCCAGCAGCGCGTCGAGGGTGCGAACGCCCCCGGCGGCCTTGACGCCGATGGCCGGCGAGGTGTTGGCCCGCATGAGGCGCAGGTCGTCGTGGGTCGCCCCGCTCGGGGCGAAGCCGGTACTGGTCTTGACGAAGTCGCCCCCGGCGGCCTCGGTCAGGTGGCAGGCGCGGACCTTCTCCTCGTCCGTCAGATAGGCGTTCTCGAAGATGACCTTGAGGATCGCGCCGCCCGCGTGGGCGACTTCCGCGACGGCGCGGATGTCGGCCTCCACATCGGCGTCGCGCCCGGACTTCAGGGCCCCGATCTGGAGGACCATGTCAAGCTCGGTGGCCCCGTCGGCGAGGGCCTGGCGCGCCTCGAAGACCTTGACCGCGGTGGCGTGGTTGCCGTGGGGGAAGCCGATCGTCGTGCCGACCGCGACATCGGTCCCTTTGAGGATCCCCACGGCGCGCCGCACATCGGCCGGCCGGACGCAGACGGAGGCCACGTCGTAGCGCGCCGCGAGCCGGCAGCCGTCCTCCACGAAGGCGTCGTCCAGCTCCGGTCGCAGCAGCGAGTGGTCGATGGTCTTGGCGATGTCGCGTTCGGTCAGCTCGTCGACGGTGAGTGCCATGGCTGGCTCCTGCAGCGGCCGGGCCGCTACTTGCAGTACGGGCGCAGGACGTCCCGCGCGATGAGGAACCCCTGCTTGACCTTCTCGTCGGTGCCCTCGAAGCGCCGATCCTCGTGCTCGATGATGCAGTCGCCTTCGTACCCCTGGCGGTAGAGCTCGGAGAAGACGACCGACCAGTCGACCTCGCCGAGGCCGGGGATGCGCGGGATCTGCCAGCCCATGCCCATGGAGAACACGCCCCGCTCGTAGAGCCCGTCGCGGTCGATCATCAGGTCCTTCGCCTGGTAGTGAAGGACGTGCGGCCCGAACTCCTTGAGGAAGCGCCGCATGTCGATCATCTGCAGGATCAGGTGGCTGGGATCGAAGTTGAGGCCGATCGTGTCGCCCCACTGCTCCAGGATCCGGCGCCACATGCGGGGCGTGGTGGCGATGTTGTGCCCGCCCGGCCACTCGTCGTACGAGAAGAGCATGGGGCAGTTCTCGAGGGTGATCTTTCGCCCGTGGTCCCTGGCGAAGGCCACGATGGCCGGCCAGACGCGCAGCGCCTCCTCCCAGTTCTGGTCCTGGTTGCGCGCCGCGTCGCCGCCCATGAACGTGTTGACGAGGGGCACGTCCATCTTCTCGGCGGCCGTGATGACGTGCTGCAGGTGGGCGATGACCTGCTCGCGGTGGGCCGGGTCGGGGTGCAGCGGGTTGGGGTAGTAACCCAGGCCGGAGATGGCGAGACCCCTGGCCCGCAGCTCGCCGACCAGGTCGGAAGCCTGGCCGGCCGACAGGTTGGCGACGTCGATGTGGCTCGTGCCGGCATAACGGCGAGTGGGCCCGCTGCTGCGCGGCCAGCAGGCGATCTCCAGGACCTCGAAACCGGCCGAGGCACCCCAATCGGCGACCTCCAGCAGCGGGGTGGCGGGGAAGGGGGCGGTGAGGAATCCCAGCTTCATGGCGCTTCGACCTCCTGGCGCGCGCGAGCGACCGGCACCCAGCGGCCCTGGCGGGAGCTTTCGAGCACGGCGTCCCCGACGAGCATCTCGTCGTGGCCGTCGGCGAAGTTCGCGTAGGTCCGCGTCGCGGACGGGGCGCCGGCGATGACGTCGGCGTAGATCGCGCGGAACACCGCGCCGAACGTGTCGGCGAAGCCCTCGACGTGCCCGCCGGGCAGGCGGGCGGCCGCGCCCCCGAGCGCGTTCATGAGGGCCGGGTTGCGCAGCAGCAGCTCGTTGGGCCGGTCGCGATGCCCGATCCACAGCTCCTCGGGCCGCTCGGACTCCCATGCCGCCGCGGCGGTCGCGCCGTCGATCTGGTAGGCGATGCTGTTCTTCCGCCCAGGGCTCAACTGGGAGATGGCGCAGCTGCCGCGGGCGCCGCCCTCGAAACGCAGCATGATCGTGGCCACGTCCTCGGTCTCGATGACCACCGGCTCCGTCTCAGCGGCCACCTCGGTGGAGAACGTCACGACCCGTCCGGCCGGTCGCCGTCGCACCGGGATGAAGGTCGTCAGGTCGGCCATGACCGCGTCCACCCGGCGGCCGATGAGGAAGCTGGTCAGGTCCAGCCAGTGCGAGCCGATGTCGCCGACCGCGCGCAGGGCGCCGCCCTTGTCCTTCTCCAGGCGCCAGTTCCAGTCCGTGTCCAGCAGGAGCCAGTCCTGGAAGTAGTGGCCGGTCACCAGGCGCACCTCGCCCAGGCCGCCCTGCCTGATCAGGCCGGCCAGGTGCTGGTTGAGGGGGTAGAACCGCAGGTTGAAGTTGACCGCATTGACGAGGCCGCTCGCGGCGGCCAGGTCGACGAGCTCCCCCGACTGCGCCGACGTCATGGCCAGCGGCTTCTCGCATATGACGTGCCGGCCGGCCGCCAGGATCTGCTTGACCTGGGCGTGGTGCAGCTCGTTGGGCGACGTGACGTGGACCACCTGCACCGCGTCGTCGGCCAGTAGTTCGGCGAGGCTCGCATACGAGCGCGGCAGGCCCAGCTCGGCCGTCCGCGTGACGCCCAGCTCGGGTGACGCCTCCACGAGGCCCCGGACCGGGACGCCGATGCGCCGGAGCGCCTCGATGTGGACCGTGCCGATGAATCCGGACCCGATGACCGCGGCACCGACATCCGCGAGGCGCGTCATCCCCGGCTCCTCCTCCCGCCCGCCGGCTCGAGCACCCGGGCCGACTGGCGGAACCAGTCTATACGACTAGATGGGTGTTGCACGACAGCATCGCGCTCCGTTCGCTCCTCCGACTCAGGACCCGCCGACGATGCGGTCGGTGAAGTCGCCGCTGGCGGGGTCCTTCAGGATGAGCTTCTGGCGGCCGTCGGGGAGGACCTCGCGCTTGATGACCACCTGGCCCTCGAAGGTCTCGGGCGAGGTGGCGATCCGCGGCGTCGTCCCGCCGCGCCAGGCGAAGAGGTCCACGGCTTCCCACGAGCCGCTGCGTGCCGAGCGGTAGGCCGCGTCCATCACGGCGTTGACGACATAGCCGTCGTACAGCGTCTCGCGGGGGCTCCGACCGCCGTCCAGGGCATCGAACATGTCACTGAACATGTCGACGTAGCCCAGCTCGGAGACTTCGTCGCCGACGGGGAAGAGCCAGCCCGCGGCGGTCTCGGCCTTCTCCGCCACGTAGCCGCCCGTGCCGCCCGCGGTGAAGACCTCGTAGCCGGTACGCAGGAAGTGGTTGAGCCAGATCGTGCCGTTCGTGCCGGCCACCTCGTCGCGCAGGTCCATGCCGCCCCGGAAGGTCCAGCTGACCTCGAACTGGCCGATCGCTCCCGACTCGAAGCGGATGAAGGCGACCGCGTTGTCCTCGTCGGCGATCGGATGGACCAGGGTGTCGGTGTGGCACATCACCTCGAGCGGCCGGTTGCCCTTGCCCACGAAGCTGCGGATGATCTCGATGCAGTGGCAGCCCAGGTCGATGATGGCGCCGCCGCCCGTCAGCCGGCCGTCCCAGAACCACGCGCTGTGGGGCCCCGGATGGGCCTCCCGGGAGCGGACCCAGGTCACGTCGCCGACCACGCCATCCTGCACCGAGCGCACCGACTTGAGCGTCTTGGGCGTGTAGCAGAGGTCCTCCAGATAGCCGCCGAAGACGCCCGCCGCCTCGACCGCCTCCAGCATCCGCTGTGCCTCGGCGGCGGTGCGGCCCAGCGGTTTCGTCACCAGCACCGCCTTGCCGGCCGCGGCCACGGCCTTGACCGCCTCCTCGTGGAGGTGATTGGGCAGGGCCACCACCACGACGTCGGTGTCCGGATGGCGGATCGCCGCCAGCATGTCGGTCGTGCTCTCGGGGATGTCCCACTGCCGGCCGAACCCGGTCGCCCGGGCCGCCGTCCGCGACTGGACGACGCGCACCCGGTCGCGGCCGCGCTGCCCGTGCAGCGTCATGGTGTAGAAGCCGGCGATGAGCCCCGTCCCGAGCAGCGTGATCGAGTGGGCCTTCATGCGATCGGCACCTCCGTGCGGGCCGCCGCCAGCGCCGCCATCTGCCGCGCGGTGTAGGACGGTCCCGTCTCGCGGGTCAGCTGCGCCCGCACGTCCAGCGGCAGGTCGTTGAGGATCGCGCCGTTCGAGTTGAACAGCAGGTCCTCGTCGATCTCGTAGCCGAACGCCGAACCCTCCTTCACCGCGTGGTACAGGTTACGAGGTCGGACGGAGTCGCCGACGTTGAGCACCGTCACGCCGGCCTCGCGGAGCTGGCCCAGGAGCGCCACCTCCGGCCGTGTGTGGCACGTCACGACGTCGTCCACGGCGATGGTGGTGCGCCGGAAGTCCTTGTCCTGCAGAACGACCTCGCCGGGCCGGATCTCGGCCACGGTCGTGCTGGTGAGCACGGTCACCGGATGCGGGTAGGGGCGTGACTCCAGCACTTCGGCGTCGCCCTGCGCGAAGCGCTTGCGCAGGACGTACATGTGGATGACCTCGCAGTCGGCGGCGAACTCGGGGTTCTCCGTCACGATCGTGACCTGCTTGCCGATGTGGGCCAGGAACGCCGCCGTGTCGGTGGCGGCGTAGCTGTCGCCCCACAGCAGCACGCGCGCGCCCAGCTTGCGCAGCTTCCGCCCGCCCGGGAAGCACTCGCAGGCGACCTTGGGGCAGCCCATGGCGTCCTCGAAGGGCACCACCCGCGAGGCATCGCCGGCCACCTCCGGAACGTAGGAGCGGGCGCCCGTGGCATTGAGGACGACGTCGAACTCGGCCAGCTCCGCGACCTCCGGGGCGTGGTTCAGGCGGATGTCCACGTTGAGTTCGACCAGCTGGTCGCGGACCCAGTCCAGGTACCAGCGCATCTTCTCCTTGCCCGGGACCAGGCAGACGTACTTCATGGCCCCGCCCAGCTCACCGGCCTTCTCGAACAGCGTCACGAGGTGGCCGCGTTCGGTGGCGATGCGGGCGGCCTCCATGCCCGCCGGTCCACCGCCGACCACGGCGACCTGGAGCGGCTTGGTGGTCCGCTTCATCTGCGCGTACGCCGGGTTGCCGCACGCGGCGTTGATGGAGCAGGCGATCTCCTTCTTGGCCATCAGCGATTCCTGCCAGCAGCCGCCGAGGCAGGAGATGCAGCGGCGGATGGACTTGACCTTGCCGTAGCGCGCCTTGACCGGCCAGTAGGGGTCGGCCAGCAGCTGGCGGGCGAGTCCCACCAGGTCCGTCTGGCCTGCGGCGAGGATCTGCTCGCAGTACTCCGGGTCGCGCAGCGAGTGGCTGGTGATGACGGGGATGCGGACGACCTTCTTGACGGCGGCCGCGGCATAGGTCGCCCAGCCCTGCGGGTAGGGCATCGGGTCGAAGCCCGCCCCGGCACTCTCCTGCATGCCCATGGAGAGGTCCACCGCCGCACAGCCGGCTCGCTCGAGCTGGCGCGCGATCTCGAGGCCCTCCTCCGTCGTCCGACCGCCCTCGCACCACTCATCGAAGGAGTAGCGGACCAGGAGGGGGAAGCTCCGGCCGCACTTCTTCTGGATGGAGTCGACGACCGCGAGGGGAAACCGCATGCGGTTCTCCAGGCTGCCGCCGAACCGGTCGGTGCGCATGTTGAGGAAGGGGCTCATGAACTCGGACAGCAGGTAGCCATGCGCGGCGTGCAGTTCGACGGCATCGAAGCCGGCCTGCTTGACCCGCCAGGCGGCCTCGCTGAAGAGGTCGACCAGCTCCAGGATCTCGGCGATCGAGGCCTCGCGGATCTCCTTGCCCTTCTCGTCGGCGTTCTCGTAGATGATCTCGTGGCCGGCCGACCAGGGCAGCTTGAGGACACGATCCGTGGCGCCGAGCGTGTTGTAGCGCGGGATAGCGCATTGCCGGCCGGGGTGCTGCAGCTGGACCGCGCACCTGGCGCCGTAGCGGTGCATGGCCTCGGCCAGACGGGCCAGGCCGGGGATGTAGTTGTCGCCGTCGGCCACGAGGCACGTCACGGTGGGGCGGCCGGTCTTCATGTCCGGCGTCGTGGCGCCCACGATGATGAAGCCGGTGCCGCCGCGCGCGATGTCGCCGTGGTGGGCGATGTCCCGCTCGCTGACCTCGCCGTCGGCGTGCGAGGAGCTGATGTCGGTAGGCACGTGGACGATGCGGTTGGGGAGTTCGAGGCTGCCCATCCGGAGGGGGCTGAACAGGTGGGGGAAGTCCATGGCCCGATCTCTCCTGCGTGACGAGGCAAGCGCCGTGGCTGGAGGGTGCCAGCGCCCCATCCGACCCGACAGGGCCGTTCGGACCGTTTCACAGGGACCCAGCGGACCCGTCCCGAGCGACGCGGCGGGCGGCCGAACGGCCCCCGCGAAGGCACCCTTCGGCCCTCCCCGAATGCCCGCCCCGACCCTACGTTCTGCTCGGAGGTGGTCGGTGGTCATCGCCGTCAACTCGACTCGCTCGCGGGCCCACGGACACCAGGCGTTCCAACCCCTCGACATCGATGCCGCCCACTGCAAGGGCTGCGGCCTCTGCGTCGACGTGTGCCCCCATCACCTGCTCGAGCTCGACACGTCCGTCGTCAACGAGCTCGGCTATCACCCCACCCGCCTGAACGACGCGGCGGCCTGCACGAGTTGCGTCCTCTGCGCCCGCGTCTGTCCCGACGCGGTGTTCACCGTCTACGCTCGCCCGAAGGGGTCGTGAGATGGTCCTCCTGACGACCGCCCCCGTGGATGCCACCGCTCAGCACGACGAGGCCATGCGCCCGGTCCTCATGAAGGGCAACGTGGCGATGGCGGAGGCCGCCATCCAGGCCGGCTGCGACGCCTACTTCGGCTATCCCATCACGCCCCAGGCGGAGCTCCTCGAGTGGATGGCCCGCCGCATGCCGGAGCTTGGCCGCGTCTTCGTCCAGGCCGAGAGCGAACTCGGCGCGATCAACATGGCCCTGGGCGCCGCGGCGACCGGGGCCCGCGTCCTGGTCTCGTCGTCGAGCCCCGGCATCAGCCTGATGGCCGAAGGGATGAGCTACATGGCCGGCTCGGAAGTGCCGATCGTGCTCATCAACGTCATGCGTGGCGGCCCCGGGCTGGGCAGCATCGGCGCGTCACAGGCCGATTACTTCCAGGCCACGAAAGGCCACGGCCACGGCGACTACCGCGTGCCGGTGCTGGCCCCGTCCTCGATCGCCGAGGCCGTCGCGCTGATGGCCGACGCCTTTGAGATCGCCGAGCGCTACCGCACGCCGGTCATGATCCTCGCCGACGGCGTGATGGGCCAGGCCATGGAGCCGGTCGTGCCCGTCTACCGCACGCCGGACCGCAGGCAGGCTGGCTGGGAGCTCACCGGCGCGGTCGAGCGAGATCCGCGTGTCGTCCGCTCGCTGCACCTTCACCCGGAGGAGCTGGAGGCGCACAACCACCACCTGCAGGACAAGTTCGCCGCGATCCGCGAGCACGAGGTCCGCTGGGCGGGCGAGGACCTGGACGACGCCGACGTGGTCATCGTCGCCTACGGCACGTCGGCGCGGGTCGCGCGCACGGCCGTGGAGCGGGCCCGTGAACAGGGGCTCAAGGTCGGCATCTTCCGGCCCATCAGCCTGTGGCCGTTCCCCTCGGCCGAGCTCGCCGCCGTGGCGCTGGGGGCGCGGGCCGTGGTGGTCGTCGAGATGTCGGCGGGGCAGATGGTCGAGGACGTGCGCCTGGCCCTCGGTGGACGCACGCCGATCTTCTTCCAGGGACGCCTCGGGGGCATGGTCCCCACCCCGGGCGAAGTCGTCGACGAGGTGACCCGTGCCGCGGCCCTGACCGCCCCCCACCTCGCGGGCCATCCCGTGGCACATGGCGAGAGGCGGTGAGCCGGTGAGCACGATGACCCCAGACACCCGCCGCGTCATCTACGAGCGCCCCGCGGCGCTCGTCGACAAGTCGACGCACTACTGCCCCGGCTGCGGCCACGGCATCATCCATCGCCTCATCGCCGAGCTGCTCGACGAGATGCACCTGGCCTCCAGGACGATCGGCGTGGGCTCGGTCGGCTGCAGCGTGTTCGCCTACGACTACCTGGCCGTGGACTTCGTGGAGTCGCCCCACGGCCGTGCCCCGGCCGTGGCCACCGGCGTCCGACGCGTGCGTCCGGACGCCTTCGTCTTCACCTACCAGGGTGACGGCGACCTGGCGGCCATCGGGACCGCGGAGATCGTCCATGCCGCGGCGCGCGGCGAGCGCATCAGCGTCATCTTCGTCAACAACGGCATCTACGGCATGACCGGCGGCCAGATGGCGCCGACCACCCTCCTCGGCCAGCGCACCACGTCCAGCCCCGCCGGACGGGACGCCGGCCTGGCCGGCTACCCCATCCCGATCACCGAGATGCTGGCGCTCCTGCCGGGCGTCGCCTACGCGGCACGCGGCTCGATCGCCGACCCGCCCCTCATCGGCCGGGCCAAGTCGATGCTGCGGCGGGCCTTCGAGGTCCAGCTCGCGGGCGCCGGGCTGTCGATCGTGGAGATCCTGTCCACCTGCCCCGTCGGCTGGGGCATGACCCCGACCGAGGCCATGGATCATGTCGCGCACGACGTCGTCCAGACCTACCCGCTGGGCGTGATGGTGGACCGCCTCAAGGGCCCCGCCAAGGGCACGCCGGAGGTCTGACGATGCAGCATGCGACGGTCTTCAGCGGATTCGGCGGCCAGGGACTGCTGTTCGCCGGGCACATCCTGGCGGAGGCGGCCGTCATCGAGGGCCGCACGGTGTCGTGGATGCCTTCCTACGGCCCGGAGATGCGCGGCGGCACGGCCTCCTGCACGGTCATCGTGGCCGACAGGCCCATCGGCTCGCCGATCGTGGATGCGGCCGACAGCGTCGTGGCCCTGAACCCGCCCTCGCTCGCCAAGTTCGAACCGCTGCTCGTGCCCGACGGGCTGCTCATCCTCAACGCCTCGCTGATCGAGGCCGAACCGCGGCGCCGGGACCTGGAGGTGGTGGCGATCCCGTGCACGGCCCTCGCGCGGGAGGCGGGGGACGACCGCTTCGTCAGCATCGTCGCGCTCGGCGGTCTCCTCGCGCGGCGACCGATCGTCAGCCCGGATGCGGTCCGGGAGGCCCTCCGCATCGTGGTCGGCGATCGCCCCGCGATCGTCGCGGCCGACATCGCGGCCTTCGAGCGCGGCTACGAGGCGGCTTCCGACAAGCTGCCGGTGCCGGCCTAGCCTTCACGCTCGGGCGCTCTCGTCAAGGGCCGCCAGCACCTCCTCGTCCGTCGCCGCGCTGAAGTCGCCGTAGGCGCTGCCGACCGCCAGGAACGGCCTCGGCACGTCGAGGACGACCACCTCGTCGGCGATGGCCTCGAAGGCGCGCACCGTGTCGGCGGGCGCGACCGGCACGGCCAGCACGATGCGTTGCGCGCCGCGTCCCCGCAGCGCCTGGATGGCGGCGCGGGCGGTGGCCCCGGTGGCCAGGCCGTCATCGACGACGACCACGACACGGTCCGCCACCTCCAGGGGCGGACGCCCGCGGCGGTAGCGCGTGACCTCGTCGGCGAGTGCGGCCTGCTCGCGGGCCGTGAGGCGGGCGAGCTCGGCCTCACCGATCCAGGTAGCCTCCACGACATCCGCGTTGAGCACCCGCGAGCCACCTTCGGCGATGGCCCCCAGGGCCAGCTCAGGCTGCTGCGGCGCGCCCAGCTTGCGCACCACGAGCAGGTCCAGCGGCGCGCCGAGGCCGGCCGCCACCTGAGCCGCCACGATCACGCCGCCGCGCGGCAGGCCGACCACGATCGGGCGCAGCAGCGCGAGGTGGGCCAGGCGCTTCCCGAGGCGCCACCCGGCATCACGCCGATCGGCGAACCACGGGCCGTCCTGGATGCCGAAGCGCGCCATGCGGACCCTCCCTCGCAGCGAGTGTACGCAGCGACGGCCGGGGCCATCGGCGACGATGCCTGCCTGATGCACTCGCTCGTGCTCGGCGCGACGCCGTCGGCGGGCTGCGCTGGACCGACTGGGCCTGAGCCTCACGGTCCAGACCGTCGGCCAGCCCGGACCCCGCGCCTGTGCCCCTCCGCGGGCCATGCACCAAGCGACTGGTACGACCGCGGGAGGCCACGGATCGGCGCGTCGGGGCGCCGATCGTTGCGCCACACGCATCAGGCGACCGCTGAGCCGGGCGCGGCCACCCCGATCCGACACGCCGGCGGTCAGTCCAGTCGCTGTGCGCATGACGTGGCAGATCGCCGCCTCCCGAATGGTCCGGACAGGCGCTGCGTGCCTGAAGCGCCGCCCGGGTGGCGGGGTCGCGATCGCGACCACCCGGTGGCCGGCGCCCGACGAGGTGCCAGCGGCTAGCGCCGCTCCGCGCCGCGACTCTGCACGAACTGGAAGCCGAAGCGTCCCTTGACGCAGAGGTGGCCACCGGTGACCGACGAATCGAGCGGCGAGGTGACCTTGACGATCGCGCCGTCCTGGACATGCAGGTCCAGGGCACAGCCGACCCCGCAGTACGGGCAGATCGTCTCGGTCTCCGTCTGCCGCCCCGGATCCCACGTGCCGGCGGCCCGCATCTCGTGCTCCGAGCGGAACATCAGCGCCCCGGTCGGGCACACGCCGATGCAGTTGCCGCAGTAGACGCACGCCGAGTCGGGCAGGTCCACGTTCCACTCGGTGGAGATGCGGGCGTCGAAGCCGCGCCCGGCCACGGCGATGGCGAACGTGTTCTGAGCGTCCACGCCGCACGCCTCGACGCACTTGTAGCAGAGGATGCACTTCGCGTAGTCGCGGACGTACAGCTCGTTGTCCACCTTGACCGGCTGCGCCACCGTCTCCGCCGTCGCTCCCCCCTGCGCCTCGTGGTGGTGACCGGCCTCCCGCGCGTCGCGCTCGCCGGCCGCCGCGGGTGCGGCAGGCGGGCCGAAGCGGGCAGGTTCGGCGGCGTAGCGCTCCCGGTAGTCGGCCAGGGTGCCGTCAGGCCCGGCCGGCCCGGCCAGGCCCAGGTCCACCGACGACCCCAAAAGTTCCAGCACGAGCTTGCGGGAGTGGCGCACGCGCTCGGAGTCGGTCTGCACGACCATGCCCGGCTCGACGCGCCGCGAGCATGCAGGCGCGAGCGCCCGCGAGCCGGCGACCTCCACCACGCAGACCCGGCAGACGTTGACCGGCGTGAGGTTCTCCAGGTAGCACAGGGTCGGGGTGTCGATGCCCTGCGAGCGGCAGGCCTCCAGGATGGTGGACCCAGCCGGCACGCTCACGGCCTGGCCGTCGATCGTCAGGTCTACGGGGGGCGGTGCGGCTTGGGGCGGCGCAGCCGGCACGCGCGTCGGGCGCGCGGGTGGGTTGAGGATGATCGGGTCGACCGTCATGGCGCCATGAGCTCCGGGCGCCGCAGGGCCGACTCGATGGCCGACGACGCCGTCTGACCCAGCCCGCAGATGGACGCGTCGCGCATCGCCTGGCCCAGCTCGCGCAGGAGGCCCAGCTCGTGGGCGGCGCCAAGGGTGGCGCCGGCCGGTCGCGCCGCGAGGCGGGCGAGCAGCTCCTCCTGGCGGACCGTGCCGACGCGGCAGGGCACGCATTGCCCGCACGACTCGTCGCGGAAGAAGGCGGCGATGCGCCGCAGGGTCCCGGCCAGGTCGACGGTGTGGTCGAACACCATCACCACGCCCGAGCCCAGCGTCGCCCCGATGGCCCGGGTGCCCTCGAAGGTCAGGGGCGTGTCCAGCGCCTCCGGGCCCACGAAGATACCCGCCGCGCCGCCCAGCAGGACGGCCCGGATGGCTTCCTCGGGCCGGGCGGCACCCGGCACGCCGCCGGCGAGGTCGAGCAGCGCGCGCAGGGTCGTCCCGAACGGCACCTCGTAGAGGCCCGGGCGGGTGACATGACCGGACAGGCAGAAGAGTTTCGTGCCGGTCGAGCCTTCCGTGCCGGTCGTCGCGAAGGCCGCGCCGCCAACCAGCATGATCGGCAGCACGTTGGCCAGCGTCTCCACGTTGTTGACGGTCGTGGGCTTGCCGAACAGGCCGATATCGACGGGGAAGGGCGGCTTGTTGCGCGGCTCGCCACGCTTGCCCTCGATCGACTCGAAGAGCGCCGTCTCCTCGCCGCAGATGTAGGCCCCGGCCCCGCGGCGGACCTCGATGTCGAAGGCGAACGGGCTGCCCATGACGCTCGCCCCCAGGAGCCCCGCCGCGCGCGCCTGCCCGATGGCCTGGCTCACGCGGACCAGGGCCAGGGGGTACTCACCGCGGATGTACAGGTAGCCCCTGGCGGCGCCCGAGGCGAACGCGGCGATCGTCATGGCCTCGATCACGGCGAACGGGTCCTCCTCCAGCAGGAGGCGATCCTTGAAGGTGCCGGGCTCGGACTCGTCGGCGTTGCACACGAGGTAGTGGGGCTGGGCCGGGGCCGCCGCGACCGCCGCCCACTTGCGCCCGGTGGGGAACGCCGCGCCGCCGCGGCCGACCAGGCGCGACGCCATCAGCTCCTCGATGACCCGCGCCGGGCCGATCTCCAGCGCCCGGGCCAGGGCCTGGTAGCCCGCGGCCCTGCGGTATGCGGCAAGGTCACCGGGGTCCACCGTCCCGATCCGGGCGAGCAGCGTGAGGTCCGGCGCCCCCGCCTGCGGCACGGAGGCGTGGATGACGACCTGCCGGGCGGGCCCCTGGGTCTCGGGGCCCAGGCTCGGGGTTGCCAGGCGTTGCATGAGGTCCGAGGCGTCCGCCGGAGCGATGGCCACCGCCCGAGGCTCATCACCGGCCATCGTCAGCAGCGCGGCCGGTCCGCGCTCGCACTGGCCCAGGCACGGGCTGCGCAGCCAGGTGGCTCGACCCTCCGGGCCCGTGGCGCCGGGCGGGCCCAGCCGCTCCTCCATGGCCGCGCAGAGGTCCTCCGCTCCAGCCAGGCGGCAGGCGATGTCGTCGCAGACGTGGGCCACGACGGGCGGCCGCGGAGTGGTCGAGAGCAGCGAATAGAACGTGGCCACGCCGTAGGCCTCGGCCGGCGGCACCGCCAGACGGCGGCTGACGTACCCCAGCGCGGGCTGGCTGATGTAGCCGATGCGGTCCTGGAGGGCGTGCAGCGCCGGGAGCAGGAGGTCGCGATGCTCGCGCGCGCCATGGCCGCCGTGGGCGACATGACCCTCCAGGGCCGTTTCGCGAGCCCCGCCGTGCCAGGTCGTCGGAGGGCCGACCCGCTCGCTGATGACCGCGTCGACCGCCGCACGCTCGGCGGGACCGGCCGGCGGCGCGATGACGTGGAGGTCCATCGCCGTGAGTGTACGGGCGCACGCCGGCAAGCGGGACGCCAGGAGGCGGCCCGGCTTGCCACCGCCCACCCCGTCACCGAGACTTGGCCCATGGACACGCCCAGCCGGCCGACCATCCGACGGGCGTCCTCGGCCGACATGGACGCCCTCGACGCCGCCTTCCGCCGGGCCATCGGGCGGGGCGATGTGGCCGGCTCGTCCGATCCGCAGGGCACGTTCATGATGGACGTGATCCGGCTCCAGCCGCCCGAGACGGCGGTGGCCACGGCCGCGGACGAGCTGATCGGCTTCGTCCAGCCCGAGTTCAAGGCGCTCGTCGTCGAGCCGGCCTGGCGCCGGCGCGGGATCGCCCGCGAGCTGGTTGCGGTCGGTGTCGCCATCGAGCGGGAGCGCGGCCGGCCGAACCTCCTGCTGGGCCCGCCGCCCGGCGCCGCCGACGCGGTGGCGTTCCTGCGGGCGACCGGGTTCCACCGCCACTCGACGGTGTGGGACATGCGCCTCCAGCCGGGCGTCACGGTCGCCGAGCCGCGCTGGCCGGATGGCGTCACCGCGCGGGTATTCGACCGGACCCGCGACGTCGCCCCCTTGGTGGCCGTCTCGAATGCGGCGTTCGCCGAGCATCCGACCCCCATGGTGCTCACCGAGACCGTCATGCAGGCGGCCCTCGAAGACCCCCGCTTCTCGGACGCCGATACGCTCGTCCTCGAGGCGGAGGACGGGTCGCTCGTGGGGTTCTGCATGACCGCGCCGGATCGCGTCGACGGGGTCCTCACGGGCGCCGAGATCGCCGAGATCGGCGTCGCCCCCGGGCGGCGCGGCGAGGGGCTGGGTCGCGCGCTGCTGGCCTGGGGCGTCGAGCATCTTCGGTCGCTGGGCGCGACCGCGGTCACCCTCGCGGTCAACGGACGCAACGAGGGCGCGCTGCGCCTCTACGAGCGCGAGGGGTTCACCCGAGTCCTGGCGCGCGAGCGATGGGCGCTGCCCGTGGAGCCCGGCGCGGCCTGATCAGGCCGCCGGCGCGGCAAGCTTCTCGATGCGGATGGCGGTGGCCTTGAACTCGGCCGTGCCGGACTTGGGGTCGGTGGCGTCGATGGTGAGGAGGTTCGTCGCGACCTCGTCCTGGAAGTGGAGGGTCATGAACGTCAGGCCCGGCCGCAGCGACTCGTCCACCCGCACGGGGACCTCCAGCTGGCCGCGCCGCGAGACGACCCGCACGCGCTCGCCGTCCACCAAGGCGAGCGACGCCGCGTCCTCCGGCGAGATGTCCAGCGACTCGCCGCGTCGCAGCGGCGAGCGGTAGCCGCCCGACTGGACGCCCGTGTTGTAGGAGTCCAGGCGGCGCCCGGTGGTCAGACGGATGGGGAAGTCGGGCGCCAGGCGGTCGACCGGCGGGTCATGGTCGACCGGCACGAAGGGCGCGCGCGTCCCGGGCACGGGGTCCTCCCACAAGCGCGAATGCAGGAACAGCTCGCCCGGGTGGTTCTCGTCGTAGCAAGGCCACTGGATGCCGCCCAGCTCCTCGAGCCGCCGGTAGCTCATCCCCGCGAACACCGGAGCCAGGCTGCGGACCTCGTCCCACACGCGCTCCGGATCAGCGTCGCCCCAGTCGTGGCCCATGGCCCGGGCGATGTCGAAGATGATGGCCAGGTCCTCGCGCGCCTCGCCCGGCGGGTCCAGGGCCTTGCGCACTCGCTGCACCCGGCGCTCGGAGTTGGTGACCGTGCCGTCCGACTCCGCCCACGATGCGCCGGCGGGAAGGACCACGTCCGCCAGCTCGGCGGTCGCGGTCAGGAAGATGTCCTGGACGACCATGAAATCACGGGTGGAGAGCAGGTGCTTCGCCCGCTCCTGATCGGCCTCCGACTGGACGGGGTTCTCCCCGATGACGTAGACGGCCTGGAGCTCGCCACGCTCCATCGCGTCGAACATGCCCGAAAGGTGCCAGCCGCGCCTGGGCGGCACGGTGACGCCCCACGCCGCATCGAACTTGGCCCGCAGGGCGTCGTTCTCCACGTGCTGGAAGCCCGGCAGGCGGTCGGGCAGGGCCCCCATGTCGCCGCCGCCCTGGACGTTGTTCTGGCCGCGCAGCGGGTTGATACCGCTGCCGTACTTGCCGACGTGGCCGGTCAGGAGGGCCAGCGAGATGAGGGCCAGGACGTTGTCGACCGCGTTGTGGTGCTCGGTGATGCCCAGCGTCCAGCAGATCATCGCCCGGTCAGCCTTCGCGTAGGCGTGGGCCGCCTCGCGGATCGCGTCCGCCGGCACGCCCGTCTCGCGCTCGGCGTATTCGAGCGTGTACGGCTCCACCTTGGCCCGATAGGCCTCGAAGCCACTCGTGGCCCGCTCGATGAACTCGCGCGCCTGCAGGCCGGCGAGGATGATCTCGCGGCCCATGGCGTTGGCCAGGGCGATGTCCGACCCCACGTCCAGGCCGAGCCACAGGTCCGCCCACTGGGCGCTGCTCGTGCGGCGCGGGTCGACCGCGATCAGCCGCGCGCCGCGGTTGACGCCCTTGAGGAGGTGGTGGAAGAAGATCGGATGGGTCTCCCGGGCGTTGCTGCCCCACAGGAGCACGAGATCCGTCTCCTCGGCCTCACGGTATGAGCTTGTGCCGCCCCCGGCACCGAAGACGGTCGCCAGACCGGCGACGCTCGGAGCGTGTCAGGTACGGTTGCAGCTGTCGATGTTGTTGCTGCCCAGCACGACCCGCGAGAACTTCTGTGCCGCGAAGTTCACCTCGTTGGTCGCCTTGGAGCAGCTGAACGTCCCGAACGTCGTCGGCCCGTGGCGTTCGCCGGCGGCCTTGAAGCCGGCGGCGACTCGCTGGAGCGCCTCGTCCCACGTCGCCGGCCGCAGGGCGCCCGCGTCGCCGCGACCTCCCTCACGGACGAGCGGCTGGGTCAGGCGGACGTACTCGCGGGGCATGGGCGGTGGCCCTCCGTCTGCGGAGCGAACGCTCGGCCGAGTGTACGACGCGTCAGGCCGCGAGGCGGTCCGAACCGGCGGTGCGGGCTGGCGCCGACCACGCCTGGCACGCCCAGCTGATCCTGGGCGGTGCCCGACTGAACGCTGGGCGTTCACTACGAACGCTGAGCCTGCCCAGGACGGTCGGTGCGAGCACCTCCTCCGCCACCCTGAACGACTGTGGTTCGATCGGACGGGGAAGCCCCACGCTCCGCCTTTCCTTCCTCACAGTGAACCTTGGGCGCTCAGTGCCCGGAGGAGCCCGCCCCGGTAGATGCGCCTGGAGCGTGCGTTCGGCGGCGCGTCACTGGCACTCCAGCACGGCCGTGCCCTTGGTGACGATCGATGGCCAGACGCCCGCTTGATAGCGCTACCGCAGGTGCGGGTTGCGAATGGCAGCCTCGGGCCACGACCCGGCCGCTCAGAACCGAATGGTGCGGAGCCTCCAGCGGTAGGGATCGCACTAGGCCGTCCTTCCAGATGAGGATCGATTCGGGCCCGTCATCCACGAGCATCCAGTCACCCGCGGGGACCTCGCGGGTCGTCCATCAGGCGTCCATCCCCGCCATCACCGGGGTCACGAAAGCACGATCGACACGTCGGCTACACCAGAGCGATCGATCCAGCCCCGGATGGATCCGCCTCTACGCGCCCGATGCGCCAGTGGGGGACGCCGGTCGCATCGAGCGCCCGCTCAACGTGGTCGATGATCCCTGGCGCGACCGCGGCGAGGAGGCCACCGTTCGTCTGCGGGTCGTGGGCCAGCGTCACGAGCTCGGCCAGGACATGCGGCCCCACGTCAAGGGCGGGAGCGACGAAGCGCCGGTTGTGGGCCGCGCCGTCCGTCTCCACCCCGGCGCGGATCAACTCAAGCGCTCCGGGCAGCGCCGGAAGTGCGGCGGCGTCCAGCACGAACCGCGTACCCGACGCGCGAGCCATCTCCAGGCCGTGGCCCAGGAGCCCGAAGCCCGTGACATCGGTCGCGCCGCGGATCCCGGCCGCCACGAGCGCCTCGCCGGCGGCTCGGTTCAGCGTGCGCATCTGGTCGATGGCCGCAGCGAGGTCCCCCTCCTGCGTCCGGCCCTGACGGTGCCCACTCACGAGCACGCCCGTGCCGAGGCGCTTGGTCAGCAGCAGCACGTCCCCGGATCGCGCGCCGCCCTTGCGCAGCAGGTGGTCGGGATGCGCCGCTCCCACCACGGCTAGTCCGAATTTGGGCTCGGGGTCGCGGATCGTGTGCCCGCCAGCCAGCGCGCCGCCCGCCTCCCTGACCTTGGCCGCCGCACCCTCCAGGATCGCCACCAGGGTGTCGCGTGGGAGGTCCTCGGGGAAGGCCGCCACCGAGAGCGCGAACAGCACCCGGCCACCCATGGCGAAGACGTCCGAAAGCGCATTCGCCGCAGCGATCTCGCCGTAGACTCGCGGGTCGTCGACCAGCGGGGGGAAGAAGTCGACCGTGCCCAGGATCGCCAGCTCCGGCGAGATGAGGAAGGCAGCCGCATCGTCCGGCAGGTCGAGCCCCACGATCAGTTCGGCCGGAGCGGCGCTGAACTGCAGCCCGGCAAGCGCTTCCGCGAGCACGTCGGCGCCCAGCTTGGCGGCGCATCCGCCACAGGACGTGAGGTCGGTCAGGCGAAGCGGGGGAGGTTCAAGGCTCGTCATGCCACCCGATGATAGGAGTCCCGGGGCCGCCACCCCTCAGCCGCGTCGGCCGATCACCCAGCCGGCCACGGCCAGACCGCCGATGGTCCACAGGCCCAGGATCAGGTAGGACGCGCCGACGTCCGTCGCCAGGCCAGTCGACAGGCCGGCCCGGATCACGACCGCCATGTGGTAGAGCGGCAGGATCCGGTGCAGGTCGGCCAGCCAGGTCGGGAAGTTGGCGATGGGCATGGCGATCGGCGAGAACATCATGGCCACGAAGATGAGGAGGTTGGTCAGGAGTCCCAGCACCAGGCCGTTGCGGATGCCATACGCCAGACCCAGGCCGACCGACGCGGACATGAGCGAGGCCAGCACGACAGCGGGGACGATCTGCGGCGATACGGCCAGGCGGACGCCGTACCGAAGCGTCGCGATGACCAGCGTGACCACGATGCCGGGCATGGCCGCGGCCGTGAAGACGGTCAGGGTCGCAGCCACGGTGACCGGCCGGGCTACCGGCAGGGACCACAGGAAATCGAAGGTCCGGCGGGTGCGCTGCAGGCTCACCTGGAACGGCAGCATGACCAGTCCGATCGGCACCAGGGCGATGGTTGGCGCGCCGGTCACGATGAAGGCGGCGGCCGCCGGCGTCAGGTTCGGGATGAAGAAGCCGTACATGATGCAGGACCCCACCGCCAGCAGCAGCTGGAGCCCGAGCCAGAACGGCAGCCACACGCGGGCCGAGGCCAGCTCCCAGCGGAGCATCAGGCCGTAGGAGCGGACGAACGTCATGGGCCTCAGCCCCGCCGGCCCATGGCCCACGCGGCAAGTCCCGCACAGGCGGCCGACCAGGCGACGACCACCAGGCAGGAGAGGCCCAGGTCGTCGACGGGCCCGGCCGTCAGCGTCGCCCGCAGCAGCGCCGACATATGCTCGAACGGCAGGACCACGTTGATCGCCTGCAGCCAGTCGGGCAGGCGATCAACCGGGAACAGCGTCGGCGTGAAGCCGACCACGAACATGTTGATGGCCTGCACGCCGATGCGCGAGATCATCGGCTCGCCCACCCCATGGCCGATGGCGGCGCCGATCATCGTCCCCGAGACGGCCACCAGGAGGACGGCCGGGAGGATCATGGGTGAGACCGTGAAGTCGATGTGGTAGCGCCATGCGGCCACCACGAGCGTCCCGAGCATGCCCGGCACGCCGGCCGCCAGGGTCACCGCGTACCACGCGGCGAGGGACGCGCTGCGCGGGCACGGCAGCACGCGCGTCGCGTCGTACGAGTCAGCGGCCCGCTGCTCGGCGATCCACTGCGGGCCGAAGACCAGCCCGAGGAGGTACAGGTTGACCACCGGGACGCCGGCGGCCAGGTACTCGACTGCCGCGCGGGGTGGGTCGCCGGGCACGAGCAGGCTCATCATGACCACGATCCCGGCACCGGCGATCAGCTGGATGATGACCACGATGGGCAGGTCCAGGCGCAGGCTGGCGACGTCCCATCGCAGCATCGTGCGGAACGAGCTCCACCAGTAGCCCGCCCCGGACCGCGGCATGGAGAAGGACCACGGCAGCCGGGCTGCGCCGACGTCGAGGGCCATGATCGGTGGTGCCGTCAGGTCGCCGGCTCGTCGAGCGCGGCCGCGCCGGTCAGGCGGATGTAGACGTCCTCCAGGGTGGTCGCGCCAAGGGCGTACTCCTCGGCCGTGTCGCGGGCCATCAACTCGCGGGCCCAGGTGATCGAGCGGGCCGCATCAGCCTCCTCGATCTCACACGTCAGGCGGTTGCCGGCACGCGCATGACGGAGGACGAAGGCGGGCAGGTCCGGCATCGCAGCGTCCGGTTCGAGCATCACCGTCAGCCGGAGGTGGTCGCGATCCTCGGTCTTCATCGACGACGGCGTGCCCTCCGCCAGGAGCCGCCCCCGGTCGATGACCGCCAGCCGATCGACCGCCCGTTCCGCCTCCAGGACATTGTGGGTCACCAGTAGGACGCTCGCCCCGGCGTCGGCCAGGCGGCGGATCTGCTCCCACAGCAACCGCCGGCGCAGGGGGTCCACGTCGTTGGTCGGCTCGTCGAGGATCACCACGCGACCCGGCCAGACGGTGACCATGGCGAAGCCGACCAGGCGCCGCACGCCCCCCGAC
>DASPUH010000051.1:0-3210 GCA_035622975.1 Candidatus Sulfotelmatobacter sp. | reverse complement strand
CTGGACCATCCCGCTCGCCGCCGGGTGGGGACGGGTGGCCTCCGCCGGTCTCGTCCTGGCCGTGGTGGCAGTCGTGGTCGCCGTTTCGCTGGGCCTGCCCAGGTCGACACCGCCCGCCAGCGGCCCGAGCCCGTCCGCGGGTCCCACGCTGAACGCCTCGTTCCCTTCGCAGGTGGCTGGCCTGCCGGTCGTCACGGTCGCCCATGCGGCCGAGCTGCTGCGGTCGGGCGCGCTCGACGGCCAGGCCGTCGCTGTGGCGGGCTACTTCGATGAGGTCTTCCTGCCCTGCCCCGCGCCCATGCAGTACATCGGCCCGCTGGAGGACTGGTGCCGGGCGATCGCCTTCACCGACACTCGCGCGGACGCCCAGCTCTGCCATCCGGAGGGCTCCAACGGCACCGCCTGCGGCAAGCCGTCGGGCACGTACCTGGCGCCGTTCTTCGTGAGCGAGACGAGCGGCGATGCGTCGACGTGGCTGGCCGGGAGCGGCGACCAGCCCGTTGCGCTCGTGCTGATCGGGCACGCCGGCGACGCTCGGCAGTGGCAGTGCACCGCGGCCACCCAGGCCGCATGCGCCGGCGCCTTCGTCGTCGACCGCATCGCCTGGGCGGAGGGCCACGACGTACCGCCCACTGCTCCGCAGACCGGCGATCAGCAGGGCAAGGTGATCACGCCGCGGATGACGCTCGCACAGGTGGCCGCCGCCATCGGCCCGGAGAACGAGCTGCTGACCGCGGCCCCGTTCGTGGCGAACGGTGTCTCGACCGTGGATCCGCGCTGGAACCTCACTGGCACCGACCTCGTGTGGGTCGCGCGATCGCTCGTGCCGGGCGCCGCATCGACCGCCGAGACGCGCCCGGAGACGGTCTGGCTCGTCGACGACGCGACCGGCAGGGTCATGGACAGCAACCCCCTGCAGCTGGCTGCGGGCTACCAGCCGGCCCGGTTGTGGCAGATGGCGATCGCTCATGGGGCCAATGTCCCCGCTGATGAGGCCGCCTTCTACCGGGTGGTCTCGGGCGGCGGCACGACGGTCTACGAGGGCCCGGTGAGTGGCTTCTCGTCGAGCGGGCAGGGCCTCACGACCTACGGCGGTTTCGTGAACGACTCCGCTCCGGTCATCGGCTCCGCTCCGCTCGTCCTGCCCGCGGGTGGCTACTCGATCAGCGCGTGGCTGGCGACGTACGACAGTGGCGTGATGGGCACCCCACGCGGCACATGCTCCACCCAGGTCACCCTCAAGCCGCTCGACGACCTCGCGCTGAACGCCGACTTCCCGTCCGGCCAGGTCTGCACGTTCCAGCCGGTGCCCTCGCCGTCGCCGGGCTCATAAGGCCATCCGCCCGCGTCGGCCACGAGCTCGCGGCGGCCGGCCACCCGCATGGCCCGTTTCGGGCAGTACATACAGCCGGTGGCGTGCGGTCCGCTGGGGTGCCACCGTGACATGACCATGGAGATCTCCGTGCCAGCCTCCGAGCGAGGGCGCCGGTCCGTGCCGCTCGAGGCGTCGAGCCCACCCGCCGTCGCCGCGGCCCCCAGCCGCGACCCGTTCGCGCGCTTCCTGGTGCCGGTCGCCGTCCTGGCCACGCTGGCGGCGGGCATGGAGATGGTCGGCGCCGCTGCCGACCGGAACGCTTCCCTGGCGGCCGAGGCCGTGCTGACGGCGGCGTTCGTGGTGGGTCTGCTCGTCGCGCGGATCCAGATCCGCACGGGCGATCTGGTGCGCGCGCGGGCCTGGTTCGCCGTCGGCATCACGCTCGACGGCGCCGTCGGTGCGGTCCTCGTGCCCGGCCTCGCGCCTGCCACGGCGGTGTTGCCAGGGCTCTCCGTGCTCCTCGTGCTGCCGCACCTTCGACGGTCCCAGGTCGCGCCCGTGATCGCGCTCGCCGCCCTCGCGTCCGGAGGCCTGTTTCTGCTGGACCGCGTGAGCCATCCGCTGGGCGCGCTCCAGGGGCCAGCCGGCATCCTGTTCCCCACGGCGGTCTTCGTCGGCGTCATGGTCCTGGTCATGGGCGGCCTGGCCGCGTTCGCCATGGACGCCCGGGCCGCGGTCGCCGAGGTGCAGGACGGGGCGGCTCGCGAGGCCAAGGCGGGGGCAGAGCGCCTGGCCATCGTCGGAGCGTTGCGCACCCTGGTGGCGCGCGAGACCCCGGAGGCCACGGCGACGGCGCTGGCGACCGCCCTGGCCAGCCTGCCGCAGGTCGACCTCGGGGTGATCATGGAAGCCTCCCACGGCGTGCTCACGATCCTGGCCATCGCTGGCCGAGAGCCGCATCCGGTCCGCCCCGGAGACCGGTTCCCGGACGACCGCGCGGCCTACCTGATCGGTCGCTCGGCAGCCGGGGCCTGGGCCGAGCGCTGGGCCGACCGCCCGGTGCCGGGCCTCGCCGACGGGCCGCTGACCGCCCGCGGCATCGAAGGGGAGGCCTTTGCCCCGATCTTCGTCGACAGTGAGCTCGTGGGTCTGGTCTGCATCCTGACCAACGACGCGGAGCAGGCTCGCCACCTGGTGGCCGACCTGCCCGCGGTGCGCGAGTTCGCCACCGTGGCCTCGGCGATCCTGGCCCCGTCGCTCGTCGCCCGTCACCACCTTGCCACGGTGCGGACGCAGGTCGAGCAGATCATCGCCGACCGGCGCTTCCGCATCGTGTTCCAGCCGATCGTGGAGCTCCAGACCGGCCGCGCGGTCGGCTATGAGGCGCTGACGCGCTTCGCCGACGGCACTCCTCCCGACCAGATGTTCTCCCAGGCACGGCACGCGGGCGTGGGCCTCGCGCTTGAGACGGCGACCCTGCAGGCCGCCGTGCGCGAGGCCGCGGATCTGCCGGGTCGGGCCTGGCTCGCCCTCAACGCGTCGGCGGGTCTGATCACCTCGGGGGCGCTTGCCCGCGACCTGGTGGGCGCGTCACGGTCGATCGTGATCGAGGTCACCGAGCACGAACCCGTGGATGACTACCCAGCCATCCGGGCGGCGATCGCGGCGGGCGGGGCGAACATCCGGGTGGCGGTCGACGATGCCGGGGCGGGTGTCGCCAATTTCAGCCACATCGTCGAGCTGCGCCCTGACTTCGTGAAACTCGACGCGTCCATCATCCAGGGGATCGACCGCGATCCGACGCGCCAGGCGCTCGTCGTCGGCCTGCACCAGTTCGCCCGATCGCTGGGCCATGACGTGATCGCCGAAGGCGTGGAGACCGAAGCCGAGCTCGC
>DASPUH010000050.1:0-3844 GCA_035622975.1 Candidatus Sulfotelmatobacter sp. | reverse complement strand
GCGATGACGCGCCCGTGTCAAGCCCACGTACGCCAGGCGCCGCTCCTCCTCCATCTGGCGCGGGTCCTCCAGGGCCCGGCTGTGAGGGAAGACGCCCTCCTCCAGGCCGCTGATGAAGACCACGTCGAACTCCAGGCCCTTGGCCGCGTGGAGCGTGATGAGCGTGACGGCGTCGGACTCCCGATCGTAGGCGTCCTGGTCGGCCACCAGGGCGGTCTCCTCGAGCAGGCGGTCCAGGGCGTCCTCGGGGGCCAGATCGGCGTAGCGCTGCAGGACCTCCCGCAGCTCGAGCAGGTTGGCCCAGCGCTCCTCGCCCTCCTCCGACCCGTCGGCGAGCATGGCCCGATAGCCCGACTCCTCCAGCACCGCGTCCAGCAGCTCGGGCAGGGGCAGGACGCCGACGCGCGCCCGCAGCCGGCCTACGATGCCGGTGAACGTGGCCAGGGCGCCCCGAGTCCGGCTGGCCATCTCGGGGTCGTCCACGGCCAGCACGATGCCTTGCCACACATCGCCGTCGACGGTCGCCGCGTGCCGCCGGACGGTGGCCACGGTCTTCTCCCCGAGGCCGCGCGGGGGAACGTTCAGGATCCGCTCGAAGGCCGCCACGTCACGGTCGTTGCGCAGCACCCGCAGGTAGGCCAGCGCGTCCTTGACCTCGCGGCGCTGGTAGAAGCGCACGCCACCGACCAACTGGTAGCGCAGGCCGTACCGAAGGAACGCCTCCTCGATCGGCCGGGATTGGGCGTTGGCGCGGTACATGATGGCGATGTCACGCAGGCGGTAGAGGCGCTCGTCGCCTTCGTCCGCCCGCCGCGCGAGCACCGAACCGCCGGCTCCGCGCCCGTGGACCAGGGCATCGGCCTGGCGGGCGATCCACTCGGCCTCCTCGTCCTCGCGGTCGGCCTCGAAGCGCTCGATCAGCACGCCCCGCGGGTTCTCCGTCCACAGGCGCTTCTCCTTGCGCCCTTCGTTGCGGCTGACGACCGCGTGGGCGGCGTCCAGGATGAGCTGCGTCGAGCGGTAGTTCTGCTCCAGCTTGACGACCGTCGCCTCGGGGTAGTCGCGCTCGAACTCCAGGATGTTCGTGATGTCCGCGCCGCGCCACGAGTAGATGCTCTGGTCGTCGTCCCCCACGACGGCCAGGTTGTGGTGGCGCGCGGCCAGCGCCCGGACCCACAGGTACTGCGCCCGGTTGGTGTCCTGGTATTCGTCGACGTGGAGGTAGCGCCAGCGCTCTTGATAGCGCGCCAGGACCGCCGGAGCCTCCTCGAAGAGGCGCACGGCCTGGATCAGGAGGTCGTCGAAGTCCAGGGCTCCGGCCGCCTGGAGCCGCGCCTGGTAGCCGCGGAAGGCGCGCGCCGCCAGCTGCTCGTGGTAGGTGTGGGCGGCCCTGGCGGCCTCGTCCGGCCCCAGCAGCTCGTTCTTCCAGCGGCTGATCGTGCCGAGCATCACGGAGGGCCGGGTCTCGCCCGTGCCCGCCAGCTCCAGGTCGCGCAGGACCTGCTTCATGAGGCCGGTCTGGTCGTCCGTGTCGTAGATGGCGAAGCGCACGCCCAGGCCGATGGCCGACCCGTCGCGCCGCAATACGCGCGCGCACAGGCCATGGAAGGTGCCCATCGCCACCTGGCGGCCGGCGTCCGGCCCGAGCAGCGTCATGATCCGTTCGCGCATCTCGGCGGCGGCCTTGTTGGTGAACGTGACCGCCAGGACCTGCCACGGGCGCACGCCCTTGACGCCGATGAGGTACGCGACCCGATGGGCCAGGACCCTCGTCTTGCCGCTGCCGGCCCCGGCCAGGATGAGGAGTGGGCCTTCGGTCGTCGTGACCGCTCGCGCCTGCTCGGGGTTCAGGCGGGCGATGATGTCGCGCGCCAGCGCTTCACGGTCGACCGGCGTGGCCACGCCAGTCCCGGGGCTTTCGCCGGGGACGGGAGGGCCGACCGCCCCGAACCATGCGGCGACGTCGGCCGGCTCCTCCGGCGTGGCGTCCAGGAGCTCGTCCGGGAGTTCCAGGGCCGCGTCTGGAGCATCGTCGGGCGACGCCTCGAGCCCCCCCATCGACCTGCGCGTAGCCTTCACCGGCCGATTCTACGGGAAGGCCCTTACCAAACCATCGTCGCGCCATCCGCGTATATCCTCGGGTCGTGGTGCGAGGCAGGCCTCGCACCGGACTGGCATCCGACGGGCGGCGAGCGACGATGAGGGACTCGGAACGCTGCGACTACTGCGACCACCCCCTCTTCTTGCGGGGCGGCGACGACAGCTTCCACATGAGCTTCGAGCTGATGGAGCGGCCCCGGCCGCATCCGTCCGGCCTGCCGTGGTACGGGCCGGGCCCGAGTCACAAGCCACGTCGCTGGTGGAGCAGCAGCCCGCGCTGGGTGTACAAGCACGGGCGCGGGAGTCTCTTCCGACCTGAGGCGTGGCACGGGCGCGCCATCGTGACGTGTCCCTCGTGCGAGCACGAGCAGGAGGTCCGGGTCCCGTAGCGGCACGCGGGCCACGCCTGGCCGGGCGCGCGTGCCGACCGCGGGTATCCTCCGGGCGATGGCACGGCACGGGGTGGCGCGGACGCTGGCAGCCCTCGTCACCGCTGCCCTGCTGGCCGCCTGCGGCTCGACCGTGGTGACGCCGACGCCCGCACCCTCGCCCGTCCCATCCGCACCGCCGAGCACGCCGACGGCCGCGCCGACGCCCACCGCCTCGCCGACCTCGTCGCCGACCCCGACCCCCACGCCGGTCCCCACCCCGCCACCGCTCGTGCTGCACCACTGTCCGGGCCGCGCGGCGACGGCGCTGGGTGGCGCGGTGGACTTCACCTCGACCAACTGGAGTGGCTACATCGCAGGCAACGGCCGCACGGGCCAGGTGACGTGCGTGGAAGGCGCGTGGATCGAACCGTCAGTGACGTGCCCCAGGTCGGGCACGACGGACGTCGCCGTCTGGGTCGGCCTCGATGGCTCTTCCAGTTCCCACCTGGGCACCGCCACGCTGGGGCCGGAACAGGTCGGGACCGAGGTCGACTGCCACGATGGCGCCCTGGCCCACGTGGCCTGGTGGGAGACCGTGCCCAGCGTCGACCACTCGATCTCCTTCGGCGATGTCATCAAGCCCGCCAGCGGCGACCACATGTGGGCCCAGGTGAGCTACGGCACGCACGGCTTCACGATGACCCTGACCGATCTCACCAGCCAGGAGACGGATGCGATCACGCAGCAGGTCAAGGGGGCACCGCGGCTGACCGCGGAGTGGATCGTGGAGGCCCCGAGTGAGGCGTGCGGCAAGGACACCTGCGCCATCCTCGCCCTGGCGAAGTTCGCCCGGATCACCTTCACCGGCGGTCTCACGGTCATCGGCGGCCGCCTGGGCTCGATCGGCGACCGGCACTGGTCGCGCGACGAGGTCACGGATGTCTCGAACAGCGGGACCCGGCGGACGACCGTGTCGGGCCTCACCTCCAGGGGCCAGTCATTCACGGTGACCTGGCGGCACGTGTAGGGTCGGGGGCCGGGGCCGCGCTCGCGCCTTCACGGACCCATCGCTCCGATCTACCTGGCCAAAAGTGATTCCGGGGCACGGTAGAGCCGGGATCCGGCCCCTTGACCGCGGTCTGGCCCACCGTTGGCCCCTCGGTCGAGCGTGGATGCGGCCGCGCGAGCTGTCACGGGCCCGCGACACTGGCTCTAGCGTGCACGGGAGTCACATCTGATCAGGTCGTCTGACCGGCGCGGGATCCAGGAAGCCCCGCGCGGCCGAGGCCCAGAGCGTCGGGGGTCGCCGCCCAGCAGACGCATCCGGTGCTCCCGGACCCGCCGTGCGGCCCCGGGAAAACGAAGAGCCGGGT
>DASPUH010000049.1:0-12402 GCA_035622975.1 Candidatus Sulfotelmatobacter sp. | reverse complement strand
AGAGCGGCTGGCTGACACCCGACCTCAAGGCGGGGGCCGGGTTCCCGGCCGTCATCAAGGACGGCCGCTCGCTGAGCGCTGCCAACGTCGACCCGGCGTTCATCGACGCGCCTGTCCAGCAGTTGCTGACCGAGCGCCTGGGGCGGCCCGTGGTGGTCATCAACGACGCCGATGCGGCCGGGCTGGCGGAGGTGGCCTTCGGGGCCGGCCGCGGCCACCCCGGCGTGGTCATGCTGCTGACCATCGGGACCGGCATCGGGTCGGCACTCCTCATCGACGGCAAGCTGGTGCCGAACACCGAGCTGGGCCACCTGCAGCTGCATGGGCGGGACGCCGAGCGCCTGGTCAGTGGCGCGGCGCGCGAACGCCGCCACCTGGGCTGGAAGCGCTGGGCCCGCGAGTTCAACGTGTATCTGGCGATGGTCGAGCGCTATTTCACGCCCGACCTGATCATCCTGGGCGGCGGCGTCAGCAAGGAGCTGCCACGCTACGTGAAGTACCTCCAGGCGCGCGCACCGATGGTCCCCGCGGCGATGCTCAATACGTCGGGCATCGTGGGCGCGGCGATGGCCGCCGATGGCGGGCTGGTGGCGGCCGAGAGGGAGGCCGAGGCGGCTGACCGGTCCGCCGAGTCCGAGGAGCGCGTGATCGCCCAGCCGGTGGGACCAGCGGACGGCCGGTGATGGACCTCGCTGCCGGCCGGGCAGCGCCGGGCCCGGGCCGGTCCGCCCTGGCGCGGGAACACTGCCAGCCCGTGCGGCCGGGGACGAGTGCGCTCAGCCATTTCGACATCGAGGAGCTGGCGGATGAGCTGGAGCCCGGCTGGCACGTCAACGACGATCTCATCCGCCGTGAGTACGTGACGCATGACTTCGCCGAGGCGTTCGCCTTCGCCACGCGGATCGCCCTGCTGGCCGAAGCCGAGGGCCACCATCCGGAGCTGACCGTGGCCTGGGGTCGCCTGGTGGTGACCCTCAGCACGCACGCCGCGCGCGGCCTGACCCGCAACGACTTCGTCCTGGCGGCCCGCATCGACGCGCTCGGGGGGCCATGAGCCAGCCCGTCCAGGTCCACCTGGTGGACGCCACCTACGAGCTGTTCCGGGCCCACTTCGGGCGACCGCCGGTGGACGACCCGCAGGGCCGCCCGGTGGGCGCCACGGTGGGTCTCGTGGAGAGCATCCTCAACCTGCTCCGCGAGCCGGGCGTGACGCATGTCGGCTGCGCGACCGACCACGTCATCCGCTCCTGGCGTAACCAGCGGTACGCCGGCTACAAGACCGAGGTCGGCATGCCGCCCGAGCTGCTGGCCCAGTTCGGCCTGGCCGAGGACGCGCTGCGGGCCCTTGGTCTCGTCGTCTGGGCGATGGTCGAGTTCGAGGCGGACGACGCGATCGGAGCGGCCGCCGCGCGCTTCGCGGACGCTCCGGCGGTGCAGCGCGTCGTGATCCTGTCGCCGGACAAGGACATGGCCCAGTGCGTGCGGGAAGACGGACGCGTCGTCTGCTTCGACCGCCGTCGCGGCCTGCTCATCGACGCGGCCGCGGTGCGTGAGAAGTTCGGCGTCTCGCCCGCCAGCATCCCCGACTACCTGGCCCTGGTGGGCGACAGCGCCGACGGGTATCCCGGGCTGCAGGGCTGGGGTGCCAAGTCGGCCGCGGCCGTGCTGTCCCGCTACGGGAGCCTGGAGGCGATCCCGCCGCGAGCCTCGCAGTGGGACGTGGCCGTGCGTGGCGCGCCGGCCCTTGCCCAAGTGCTCCGTGACGGGCAGGCCGACGCCTTCCTGTTCCGCGAGTTGGCCCGCCTGCGCCTCGACGCGCCCGTGCCGGAGACGCTCGACGAGCTGCACTGGCGGGGTGTGCCCCGCCCGGCCTTCGAGGCGCTCGTGGAGCGGCTAGGCGCGCGCCACCTGTTCGGGCGAGTCCCGCGCTGGGCCACCGCCTGACGGGAGGCGCACGCGAAGCGCCGCCGCTTCGGCCGCGAACGTGGCGGCGCTGACGCCCGGCCCGCGCACCGGCGTCCCGTCGAGCTGGAGCGGCAGACCACCGTCGGTCACGTCGATCCGGATCGAGCGGCCGACGAGCCACACCGCGCCGTCGGCCGGCGGCACGCGCCGCACCGCCAGCTCGACACCTAGGCGCAGCAGCCGCGGCACCGGCACGCCCGGCAGCAGACACAGGTCCAGCAGCCCGTCGTCGGGCCGCGCCAGCGGGTTCGGCCACACGAGATTCGCATAGAGTCGGGTGTTGCCCACGATGAGTTGCCAGGCCGGCCCTTCCCACCCCGTCCGCCCGTCGACGCTCACCCGGACCTGGCGCGTCCGCCACCCGGGTGCGACGGCCAGCGCGGCGGCGGCGATGGCCACCGGGCCGACCAGCCGCTTCAGGCCCGGCAGCGTGGCCCGCAGGATGGCCCCGTCCAGCCCCAGGCCGGCGGCGATGACGAAGCGTGCCCAGCGGCCGTCGGCCAGCGTCACGCGGCCCAGGTCCATGGTTCGCTCCACGCCCTCGACGAGGGCCCATGCCGCCGCGGCGGGCGCGATTGGGATGCCCATCTCCCGGGCGAAGACGTTGGCCGTCCCGCCGGGCAGGACGCCGAGCGGCACGCCCGTCGTCGCGACGACGGATGCCACGTCGCGCAACGTGCCGTCGCCCCCGGCGGCGACGACGAGCCCGGCGCCGTCATCGAGCGCCCGGGCCACAAGGGGGGCCGTCGCCCCGCCCCGCACGCGGGAGTAGACGCGCCAGCGCCAGCCGGCCGCGGCGAGGATCGGTTCGATGGCCCGGACCGGATAGGCGCCGCGGAAGGACCACGGGTTGTCGATGATCCCGACGAGCACGGGCGCGAAGCTCAGGCGCCCAGGAGCCGCAGCAGCTCCGCGTGCCGGAGTGGAGCGGCGGCGACGACGCCGACCTTGCCGGTCGGACGAGCCATGTCCAGCCAGGGGCCGCCGGTGAGGTCCGTCACGGTGGCGCCGGCCTCGGCCGCGATCAGGCCACCGGCCGCCACGTCCCAGGCCGACAGGCCGCCGGCCTGGACGTACACGTCGACGCGGCCGTCGGCCACATAGGCCAGGGCCAGCGCCGAACTGCCCAGCACCCGGTTGACCTGCGTGGCGCGCTTGACGGCGCGTGCCCGCGCCTGCCACGCGCGCTGGGGCAGCACGACGGTGGCCAGGCACTGGGCCAGGCTCTCGCGGTGCGGCGGTGCCACCGGTTCGCCGTTGCGCCGGGCACCGCCACCCGCCACCGCCTCGTACAGGTCGCCGCGAGCCGGGTCGAAGACGACGCCAACGGCCGCCCGGCCATCGACCACGAGGCCGATGCTGACGCAGAAGAACGGCAGGCCGTGGGCGTAGTTGACGGTCCCGTCAAGGGGATCCACGACCCACACGCGGCCGACGCCCTGGTCGGGTCGAGGGCCGGCCCCGCCGTCACCGCGATGGGCGCCCGACTCCTCGGCCAGGAACCCATCGCCCGGGAAGCGGGCCCGCAGGCCCTCCAGGATCAGGGCCTCAGAGGCGTGATCGGCCTCGGTCACGAGGTCGCGCGAGCCCTTGCGGGTGCCCTTGGTACGCACCTGGGTCAGGCGGCCGTACAGGTCCATCTGGAGCCGGCCGGCCTCACGGGCGAGCCGCTTCGCCGCCTCCAGCTCTGGCCCGAAGGCGCCAGCTGCTGGCGGGTTGCTCGATGAGCGCTCGCGGGACGGCACCTCGCCATCGTAGCGTCGGCCGGCCGGCGGCTTGTCCGGCCGGGACACAGGCCGCAAGATGCGCGGGATGTCGTCGAAGCGGTGGACCCTGGTCGCGGCCGTGCTCGGCTCGGGCATCGTCTTCCTGGACTCCACCGTCGTGAACGTGGCCCTGCCCCAGATCGGCCGGGACCTGCCTCGCCTCTTCGTGGCCCAGCTGGAAGGGCAGTCGTACGTCTACAACGCGTACCTGCTGTCGCTGAGCTCGCTGCTCATCCTCGCCGGCGGGCTGACCGACTACGTGGGCCGACGACGCATGTTCCTGATCGGACTCCTGGGCTTCGGGGCGACGTCCGCCCTGTGCGGCTTCGCGCCCGACATGGAGCTGCTGATCCTCTTCCGCGTCCTGCAGGGGGCGGCCGGGGCGCTGCTCGTGCCCGGCTCGCTGGCCCTGCTGACGGCCACCTTCTCCGGCGAGGAGCAGGGCCGCGCGTTCGGCCTGTGGGCCGGCGCCTCGGGCGCGACGACCCTCCTGGGGCCGGTCGTGGGCGGCGTGCTGGTGCAGACGATCTCGTGGCGCCTGGCCTTCTTCGTCAACATCCCGCTGGTCGCCATCGCCGCGTGGGCCACGTGGCGGTACGTGCAGGAGAGTCGCAACGAGCAGGCCTCCGGTCGCTTCGACTGGCTCGGCGCGATCGATGTGGGCCTGGCCGTCGGGGGCCTGTCCTTCGGCCTCATCTACGGCGGTGAGCGCGACTGGGCCGATCCGCTGGCCCTCGTCTTCCTCGGCGTGGGCATCGCCGCCCTGGTCGTCTTCCCCTTCCTCATGCGCCGCCGGCCTGACCCGCTGGTGCCACTCGAGCTGTTCCGCTCACGCCACTTCACGGTGACCAACATCTCGACGTTCCTGATCTACGGCGCGCTCTACGTCTACTTCTACTACCTGGCCCTCTTCACCCAGGGCACCCTGGGGTACACGGCCGTCGCAGCCGGGCTCGTGGGCCTGCCCGGCGGACTGCTGTTGACCCTCTTCTCGCCGCGCTTCGGCTCGCTCGCCGCGCGGCTCGGGCCGCGGCGGTTCATGGCCGCCGGGCCCGTGGTCATGGCCGCGGGCCTGCTGTGGCTGGCCAGGACGCCCGTGGCGAGCGCCGCGTGGCAGCTCCAGCCCGGCAACGTGGCGACCTGGGTGCCGTCGAGCGGCTACCTCGTCGACCTGCTGCCGAGCGTCCTACTGTTCGGCGCCGGCATCACGATGCTCGTCGCGCCCCTGACGACGGCCCTCATGCGCTCGGTGCCCATGGCCAACGCGGGCCTCGCCTCGGCCATCAACAACGCCATCTCGCGGGTGGGACCGCAGCTCGTGGGCGCGGTCATCTTCGTGGGCATCACGGCCCTCTTCTACGCCAGCCTGCAGAACCTCCTGCCGGGCACGGACGTGGCCGCCCTGCGCCACACGATCGCCCCGCTCGACGTGCCCCCGCCCGGCACGCCGGCCGACGTCGCGACGGCCGCCCACAAGGCATCCACCGACGCGTTCCACCTCGCGATGCTCGTGTGCGCGGGGCTGCTCCTGGTCGGCGCGGTGGTCAACGCGGTCGGCATCCGCCCGTTCGCGGCCTCCCCAGCGGCCGAGCCGGAGCCGTCCTCCGGCAGCGCCGTCACCGGGTAAGCTCCCGCCATGGCCAAGAGCAACGACTACCACTTCATCACCGTGTGGGACGTCCCCGCCACCCGCGAGGAGGTGGCGGCCATCCTCGGCGACGCCGAAGGGCTGGCCCGCTGGTGGCCGTCGGTCTACCTCGACGTCAGGGTCCGCGAGCCCGGCGCCCCGGACGGGGTAGGCAAGGTGGTCGACCTCTACACGAAAGGCTTCCTGCCCTACACCCTGCGCTGGTCCTTCACCGTGACCGAGGTCAAGGGCGTCGAGGGCTTCAGCCTGGAGGCGCGCGGCGACTTCGTGGGCCGCGGGGTGTGGACGCTGGAGCAGGTGGGCCCCATCTGCCGCACGACATACGACTGGCGGATCCTGGCGGAGAAGGGGCTGCTCAAGAACCTGTCGTTCATCATGAAGCCCGTCTTCGGGGCCAACCACCGCTGGGCGATGGCGCGCGGCGACGAGAGCCTGCGCCTGGAGCTCGCCCGGCGCCGCGCCACCACCGACGCGGAGCGGGCCGCGGTGCCCCAGCCGCCGCGGGCGACGTTCCCGCACGGTCGCCGCCAGCCGCGCGCCGCGGCCTGACCGGGATCAGGTGCAGCGGACCGCCAGACGGGTCAGGTCGTACGGCAGCCCATCCGCGCCCGGCGGCAGGCTCTGGCGCTGGTAGCTGAGGGTCTGCCCGGGCTGCAGCGGGTCGGTCAGGAAGTCGATGTCGTCCGGCGCCGGGACCCCGCCGCGTGACACGCGGCAGGTCGCCGAGGCCGCCTTGGTCCCGTCGTTGTGGACCGTGACGGTGACGGCGATGCTGCCGTCCGACTGGAGGCGGATGTCGCTCAGTTGGCTCGTGAACGGCCCCACGCCGGCCAGGGCAAGCCGGCCCAGCAGCGCCAGCCCGATGAACCCGACGATGACGCCGCCCAGGATCGTGGCGTGGAGCTGCGCGGTCCCCGGGGCGCCGATATGGCCCGGGTTGTCCTCGTCGCACAGGCCCACCCCGAGCGGCGTCGGCTTGCCGCACCGCTGGCACGTCTGGTGCGGCACCTTGAGGAGTTCGAGCTGCTCGGGCGTGAGGCCGGCGGTCATCGGGGCTCAGCCTACCCCCAGACGCGCGCGGGCGGCGATGACGGCGTCGAGCTGGTCGGGCCGCACGTAGCCGATGACCAGCTCGCTCGCCCCCGCGTCGGCCCAGCGCGCCAGCTCGCCGGCCAGGTCCGCCACGACCGCCTGATCCGCCGCGGGCCGGTGGCGGTCCAGCTCCACGTCCACCAGCACGGGCACGTCCGCCGGCCGCCGGCCGGTCTCCGCCAGCGCCTCCAGGAAGGCCGGACGGTCGCGTGTGAGCCCCGTCGTGTCGGTCGCCCAGGCGTCCCCCAGCCGCGCCGCGAGGCGGGCCCCGGCGGTCGTCTCGCCGGCGATGATGAGCCGCGGCGCCGGGTCCGGCACGGGATGGGCGACCGCGTCAGTCAGCGCGTAGTGGCGACCGCGGAAGGAGACCGGGCCGCCGCTCCACAGCAGGCGCAGGACCTGGACCGCCTCCTCCAGATGCTCGGCGCGCTCGGCGGGCGACGGGAACGGGATGCCCAGGGCGTGGTGCTCCCGGGGGAAGCCGCCGATGGCGATGCCCATCTCGAGGCGACCCTGAGCGACGTCCTGGGCGGTCGCGGCCATGCGCGCCAGGACCGCCGGGTGGCGGTTCATGACGTTCGTGACGAAGCTGCCCACGTGGATCCGCCCGGTGACCGCGGCCGCCGCGGCGAGGGTCGTCCAGCACTCCAGGACCGGGTCGGTCGGGTCGCCCCGGCTCAGGAAGTGGTCCCAGCACCACACGGCATCGAAGCCCGCGGCGTCCAGGCGCCGGGCGCTCTCCAGCCACCAGGCGGCAGTCACGCCGATGGCCGTGAGGTTGACGCCGAGGCGCATCGGCGGCCGTCCGCTCAGACGGCCGCTCCGGCGTCCAGGGCCACCTCGATCATCCGATCGGTGGCCGCGGCGAGGTCCTCGAGCGACATGTACGACGCTTCGGACGTTACCGCCTCCGACAGCACGTCGCTGACGGTCAGCGCGCACGCCGCGCGGACGTCCGCCCCTGCGGCGGAGGCCCGTGCCGCGAGGAAGAAGAGCGCCGCAGCCTCCATCTCGAAGCCCAGGATGCCCCGGGCCCGCCAGCGCGAGGCGTAGTCCGGGTCGGGGTTGTAGAAGACGTCCACCGTGGCCACCGGCCCGACGTGCGTGCGGATGCCGCGCCGCCGGGCCTCGTCGACCAGGGCCCGCGTCAGGTCGAAGTCGGCCGCCGGCGCGTAGGGCTCGCCGTGGAGGTAGGTCCGCGAGGCCCCGTCCACCGGGGCCGCAGCGGTGGCGATGATCAGGTCGCCGGTCCGGATGCCGCGGCCGATCCCACCGGTCGTGCCCACCCGCATGAGGCGCGTGGCCCCCAGGCGGATCAGCTCCTCGACGATGATCGACATGCTGGGCGTGCCCATGCCCGTCGTCTGGACACTCACCGGCCGGCCATGGTAGGTGCCCGTGTAGCCGTACATCGCGCGATGCTCGGTCACCCGGCGCGACGCCTCCAGACCGCCGTCGAAGCGTTCGGCGATGCGCGTGGCGCGGTTCGGGTCGCCGGGCAGGAGGACGAGCGGGGCGTAGTCACCGGGCTCGGCGCGAAGGTGGATCTGCGGCATGGGCGACGGTTCTCCCTGGGTCGGTGCTGGCCGGTCGAGTCTATCGTCCGGCGGCGGGGGCGTCCGGGGGCACTCCGCGTTGCCGGGGGGCCCACCACGCACGAGCCGCACGACCCGCACGACCCGCCCCCGCTCGCGCCGCGCGGCCCGCTCGCGCCGCGCGGCCGGGTCGCTCCACCCCGTCGACCCGCTCCACCCCCCTCTTGAACATCAGATGTTGCCAACGACGACGGAACCACGGCTCCACCGATGATTCGAACCCCCGATGCTCGATCCGACGTCGGAACGGCCCGTGGCGGCGACCGCGCGACCGTCCGTTCGTCGTTGCGAACCCCCGGTGTTCATACCGGGCGGCAAACCCCTGCGGGCGCAGGAGCGCAGGGCCGCAGGCCGCGGCGAAGGCCCGACGACCGGCGTTGCGCTCGCGCGCCACCTCCGGTACGGTCCGCCGGATGAGCGCGCAGCCGGCCGAGTCCCCCAGCGGCGGCCCCTCACCGGCCAGGCGGGGCGGGGCGACGGTCACGTTCGAGCACGTGACCAAGCGCTATGACGCGGGCGTCAAGGGCCCCGGCGCGGTCAACGACCTCTCGTTCAGCGTCCCGGCCGGCCGGATCTGCGTGCTGGTGGGGCCGTCCGGCTGCGGGAAGACGACCAGCCTCAAGATGGTCAACCGGCTCATCGAGCCCACCAGCGGGCGGATCCTGATCGATGGTGCGGATGCCGCGACCCGCGACGTGACCGAGCTCCGGCGCGGCATCGGCTACGTGATCCAGCAGGTGGGGCTCTTCCCGCACCAGACCATCGGCGAGAACGTGGCCGTCGTGCCGCGCCTGCTGGGCTGGCCGGCGGCTCGGCAGCGCGAGCGCGCGGACGAGCTGCTCGGCCTGGTCGGCCTGGATCCCGCGCAGTACGGTGCGCGGTACCCCAGCCAGCTGTCGGGGGGTGAGCGGCAGCGCGTCGGTGTAGCGCGCGCCCTGGCCGCGGACCCGCCCGTGATGCTCATGGACGAGCCGTTCGGGGCAGTCGACCCCATCGTCCGCGAGCGGCTCCAGAACGAGTTCCTGCGCCTCCAGCAGGACCTGGCCAAGACGATCCTGTTCGTGACCCACGACATCGACGAGGCCATCAAGATGGGCGACCTCGTGGCGGTCATGCAGGCCGGCGGTGTGCTGGCCCAGTTCGGACCGCCCGAGGAGCTGCTCGCCCAGCCGGCGTCCGACTTCGTGGCCCGCTTCGTCGGCGCCGACCGGGGCCTCAAGCGCCTGTCGCTGATGCGGGTGCGCGACCTCCCGCCGCATCCGGCCGTCACGGCCCAGCCGGGCGACGATGCCGCCGAGGCACGCCGCCGCATCCTCGCCGACCCGTTCCCGTACCTCCTGCTCGTCGACGAGGACGGGGCGCCGATCGGCTGGCTCGATCAGCGGGCGATCCCCACCAACGGGACGCTCACGGCCGACGACGCCCGGTCGATGTCGCCCCTCTTCGGCCCCGAGACGACGGTCAAGGACGCCCTCTCGATGCTCCTCGACAACGAGGTCCAGGCCGGCATCGAGATCGACCGCGCCGGGCGGGCCATCGGCCTGGTGACGGCCCAGGACATCGCCGCCGCAGCGCGCCGCGACCACGGCACGACCTGATGCTCGACTGGGGCTGGCTCTCCACGCACGTGGGCGCCTTCGCCGACCGCACCGTCCAGCACGTCTACCTTGCCGCCATCGCCCTCTTCGTCGGCTTCGTGATCGCCTTCGCGCTGGCGCTGTGGGCCGTCCGGCGGCCACGGGTCTACCCGCCCATCAACGGTCTGGCCGGCATCACCTACACGCTCCCCAGCCTGGTCCTGTTCGCGGCGCTCATCCCCATCACCGGCCTGACCCTCCTGACCGCGGAGGTGCCGCTGGTCCTCTACACCCAGGTCATCCTCATCCGCAACATCGTGGCCGGCTTCCAGGCCGTGCCCCGGGACGTGCTGGAGGCCGCCGACGGCATGGGCTATCGCCGCGGCCAGCGGCTGCGGCGGGTCGAGCTGCCGCTCGCGGTGCCCCTCATCGTCGCCGGCGTGCGCATCGCCAGCGTCTCGACCATCGGCCTCGTCACGATCACCGGGACGCTGGGTGACCGCTTCGGCGGCCTTGGCTTCTTCATCTTCGAGGGCTACACCCGCTCGTTCGCCACGGAGATCCTGGCCGGCGCGGTCCTGTCGATCGTGCTGGCACTGGTCGTGGACACGCTGCTCATCGCTGTCCAACGGCGCCTGACGCCGTGGACCCGACCGCCGACGATGACCGCGAGCGGGCGGGTGCAGGAAAGCGCCGCGTCGTGAACATCGTCTCGGCCACCGTGACCTGGTTCGGCGACCCGGCCAACTGGAGCGGCCCCAACGGCATCCCGGCACGGCTGCTGGAGCACGTCGAGATCTCGGCCGTGACGCTGGTCATCGCCCTGGTCCTGGCCCTGCCGCTCGGCTTGTGGATCGGCCACACGGATCGCGGCGCCCGCCTGGCGGTCGCGGCCGCCAACTTCGGGCGCGCCGTCCCGACGCTCGCCGTGATGGGCATCGTGGCCCCGTTCACGACCCTCATCGACCCCGGCCTGGGCTTCATCGTCTACCCCACGGTCGTGGCGATGGTCCTGCTGGCCGTGCCGCCCATCCTGGTCAACGCCTACGCCGGTGTCCATGACGTGGATCGGGACCTCGTGGAGGCGGCGCGAGGGATCGGCTATCGGGAGCGCCAGATCCTGCTGGGGATCGAGCTGCCGATCGCCCTGCCGGTCGTGTCCGGGGGCATCCGCTCCGCGTCGGTGCAGGTCATCGCCACGGCGACCCTGGGCGCCCTGTTCGGCTTCGGCGGCCTGGGCCGGTTCCTCAAGGACGGCATCGACAGCAACGTGACCGGCGAGACATGGGGCGGCGTCGTGCTGGTGGCCCTGCTCGTGCTCACGAGCGAGGGCGTCTTCGCCCTGGTCCAGCGACGCCTGCTCTCGCACGGCCTCCGGACGGGTGGGCCAGTGGCTCTGCGCGAACCTGCCCAGTTCCCGGGCGCCGGCATGAGGTGAACCGGCGCACTGTTGTCGGATAGTCACCCAGCGACTCATAAGCGCCCGCGCTAGCCAGGCCGTTGTCGGTCGGGACAAGGCCAGACTCCTCGGGAGACTGGGCGACGACCGCGACCCGGATGCGGACGCACACCAGTCCGCTGGTGCCTAGACGACAACGGGGCCGGGAGATCCGATCCCGGCGGGTCTGCGTACACCCCCACGCGGGCCTCATCTGCCGTGTCCGCACGCCCTTGCCCGCGTGGAGGACGCGTTCGCGGGGGACGGCTATAGTCGGCCGACCTTTCAGCCGATCAGCCCGAACGGCAAGGGAGTAGAAGGAGACGACCCAATGCGGCTATCCCGCACGCTCGCCCTCGGGGCGTCGATGCTGGTGCTTCTCGGCGCCTGCTCGACGGGTGGGGGCAGCAGCACACCGACGGCCGCGGCCCCGACGGGCACGCCGGCTGCCGCGTCGAGCACCCCAGCCTCGACGCCGACCGCCGCGCCGCCGACCATCAAGATCGGCTCGGCCGGCTTCTACGAAGCCAAGATCATGGCGGAGATCTACGCCCAGGCCCTGGAGGCCCATGGCTACACCGTCGACCGCGCCGGCATCGGGCTCGGCGCTCGCGCCGTGACCAATCCGGCCCTGGAGTCGGGCCAGATCGACCTCGAGCCCGAGTACATCGGCAGCGACCTGGCCTCGTACGAGCCGGGCAAGCAGACCGGCGACCCCATGGCCAACATGACCGAGCTGCAGAACGTCCTCAACGGCAAGGGCGGCGGCATCACGGTCCTGCCGTTCTCGCCGGCCGCGGATGTCAACGCGTTCGTCGTGCGGCAGGACACGGCCACCCAGTTCAACCTCGCCAAGCTGAGCGACACGACCGCCGTCCAGGACCAGCTCAAGTGGGGCGAGGCCACCGACTGCAAGACCAACCCGGTCTGCGCCGCGGCGCTCAAGACCGCCTACGGCCTCGATCCCAAGAACGTCACGTACCTGTCCGCCTGCGACACGCCGATGGCCCAGGCGCTGCTGGCCAAGACCATCGACGTCGGTGAGCTGTGTTCGACGCAGCCTGACATCAGCGTGAACGGGTGGGTCGTCCTGCAGGACGACAAGGCCACCCAACCGGCGGACAACATCGCCCCGCTCGTGCGCAACGACTACCTCGCCAAGCTCGGTGACAAGGCCGGCTTCGAGGCGATCCTGAACGCCGTCTCGGCCAAGATGGACACCGCCACGCTGACCAAGCTCAACGCCGATTTCACCGTCCAGAAGCAGGACATCGCCACGATCGCCAAGGCCTGGCTCGCCCAGGTCGGGCTCGTCCCCGCG
>DASPUH010000048.1:0-2998 GCA_035622975.1 Candidatus Sulfotelmatobacter sp. | reverse complement strand
GCTGGCCGGTCAGATCCATGCCGCCCCGTGGCTCGACGCCCACCGCCTGGGCGAGCTCCACCATCACCAGCGCTGGATCCCGCACCGGCGCCAGGTCAACGAACACCGTGGCGCAGCCGCTGCGCTCGGCGTAAGCCGACGCACACGCGACGGCGAGACGGGTCTTGCCAATGCCCGGCGGCCCGGTGAGCGTGACCAGCCGGGTCTGGGCATGTGCGAGCATCCGGGACACGGCCGCCAGCTCGCCGTCCCGGCCCACAAAGAGGTCGGCAGGCGATAGCAGCCCCATGTGCGGTGCCTGCCGCGCGTCTCGCATCCGACTGCCCCGCCCCTCCCCTATCCGTGCAGCCAGGAAGCCATAACCCGAGCATACGAAGGCCCAGCGCGGTTGCACCGAGCTTCACATGCCGAATCACGCGAATGACTCATGTAGGGGGATTCCCCGATACCGGGATCGGAGTCCTCGCCAGTACAACGGATCCGTGACGACGACAGCACCTCGGCACAGCGCGGCCACTGCGGCGCCGCGGTTCGCCCACGCCGGGTCGTTCCTTGCGGGCCTCGCCGCTCAGGACTTCGCCCGGCTCGGTGACGCGCTCACCGCCGACGCCAGGCTCCGCGCGCTGCTGCCCGGGGGCCCCAGGGAGTGGGCCGGCGCCGCGGCGATCGCCGCCCAGTTCGCGTGCTGGTTCGGCGACACCGAGGACTTCGAGTTCGTCGACGCCGGCATCGGCGAGGTCGGTGACCGCCTGCACGTGCACTGGCGGCTCCGGCTCCGGGCCCAGCGGCTCGGCGCCGGCTGGTTCACCGTCGAGCAGCAGGCCTACGCCAAGACCTCCGGCGGCGGGCGCATCGCCCGGCTCGACGTGCTCTGCACGGGCTACCGGCCCGAGGACGGCCATGACTGACACGCTGACCACGTGGGGCGGCTGGGAGCCGGCCATCCGCGACGACCCGTTCGGTCACTTCGCGCAGGCCCGCGCCCGCTGCCCGGTGCAGAAGGTGCGCCTCGCCGACGGTCACCCGGCCTGGGTCGTGCTCGGCTACGACGCTGCCCGGCATGCGCTCCACGATCCCCGCATCTCCAAGGACATGCTCGCCGCCCTCCAGGACAACGGCGACGTGGTGGCCGAAGGCCTGCCCGGACCGGAGTTCTCCCGGCACATGCTCAACGTCGACCCGCCTGACCACACCCGGCTGCGGCGGCTGATGTCACGGGCCTTCGTGCCCGCCCGGATCGCCGCGCTGGAGCCGGCCATCCGGGCGATCGCCAGCAACCTCCTCGACGAGCTGGACGCCGCCGGCCCTGGCGCCACCGTCGACCTCATCGAGGGATACGCCTACCCCCTGCCGTTCGGGGTGATCGGCGAACTGCTGGGCATCCCCGCGGCCGACCGGCCCCGCCTGCACGCCTGGTTCCAGGTGCTGCTGACCGGGTGGGCCGGTGACCCGCCGCCGGAGGCTGTCGAGGCATCGGACGGCATCGTCGCCTACCTGCGTGAGCTGGTCGATGCCAAGCGCCAGAGCCCAGCGCGCGACCTGGTCAGCGTCCTGGTCGCCGCCGAAGACGACGCGCTCACCACGCAAGAGCTGCTGTCGAGCCTGTTCCAGCTCGTGGTCGCCGGCCATGACACCACGGCCAGCCTCATCGGCAACGGGATGGTGGCCCTGCTTGATCACCCTGGCCAGCTCGAAGCGCTGCTGGCCGATCCAGGGCAGCTTCCCGCCGCGATCGACGAGCTCATCCGGTTCACCGCCCCGGTCCCCCATGCCACGTTCCGGGTGACGGCCGAGCCGGTGACCCTCGACGGTGCACAGATCCCCGCGCACGAACAGGTGCTGGTATGCCTCGGCTCGGCCAACCGCGATCCGGGCCGCTTCCCAGCTCCCGATGTCCTCGACATCGGCCGCAAAGATGGGCCCAACCTCGGGTTCGGCCACGGGATCCATTACTGCCTTGGCGCGCCCCTGGCCCGGCTCGAAGCCAGGGTCGCTTTCGAACAGCTGCTCGGGCGTCACCCGGGCCTGCGGCTCGCCGTCGATCGTGACGCGCTCGCCTGGGCTCATGGCGACGGTCTCGTCCTGCGGGGCCTCGTCTCGCTCCCCGTCGTTCTCGGCCCCAGCCGAAGTCAGAGATGAACAACGATCCGATCCCATCGAAACGAAGGAGACACCGATGACCATCACCGACAGTCCCGTAGAAAATGGAGTGAACGTCCAGGCCCTGCTCGGGGCGCGCGAGGCCCTGTCCGCCGCGCCGGAGGCGGCGGAGTTCACCTGGCGGGCCAGCTGCACCTGGCGCAACGGTACCCACAGCCACTCCACCGTCACCGGCTTCTCCGGCCTGGGCGCCGAGCAGCAGCACCGCACCACGTATGAGTTCGACGTCGACCACCCCGAGTGCTTCGCGTCCGAGGACAACGGGGCCACGCCGGTGGAGTACGTGCTGGTCGGCCTGGTCGGGTGCCTGACCGCGGGCGTCGCTGCGATCGCCCAGATGCGGGAGATCCAGCTCCGTTCGGTCACCGCCACGATCGAGGGCGACATGAACGTCCTGGGCATCCTGGGCGCCGACCCTGACGTCCGCAACGGCTTCGAGGCCGTCACGGTCCGGTTCGCCATCGACGCCGACGCCTCCCGCGACGACCTCGAGGCGCTGATCGCCCAGTCGCAGAAGCGCTCAGCGGTCTTCGACGTCGTGACCAACCCGACGAAAGTTCTCGTCGAGCTGGCCTGACAACCACGCCCGCATGATGCACACCACGGCAGTCGTCATCGGGGCCGGCCATGCCGGCCTGGCCATGAGCCGCCGCCTCACCGAACGCTCGATCGACCACGTCGTCCTCGAGCGCGGTGAGGTGGCGAACTCGTGGCGGACCCAGCGCTGGCCGAGCCTGCGGCTGCTCACCCCGAACTGGCAGACCCGCCTGCCCGGCCACCACTACGCCGGCCAGGACCCGGACGGCTTCATGCCCGTGGCCGGATTCGTGGCCACCAT
>DASPUH010000047.1:0-4871 GCA_035622975.1 Candidatus Sulfotelmatobacter sp. | reverse complement strand
TCGAGCTTCGGCCAGGACGACGCCGGTGAGCTCTACCTCTGCGACCTGAGCGGCAAGCTCTACCACATCACCGCTGGAGCGCACTGAGGGTTCCACGGGGCGCCTCCTCATCCGACCGTGGCACTGCAGGCGCGCAGCCTGTCCGTGTCCGCGCGGATGCAGCGGGATCCCGGTCGGCTCGGCGCTTCGGAGCGGTTCGCTGGCACCGGCGGTGGCACCTCATCCGGCGGTGGCGGGCGCAGCGGTACCTCGTCCGGCTCGGTGAGGAGATCCGGCAGTCGCGCATCGTGGCGAGCCTGAGCCAGCAGGCGATCGCCGATGCGCTGGGCTGCTCGCAGCCCGAACTCAGTCGGATCGAGCGCGCCCGACTTGATCGCCTCAGCATCCCCTTCGTGGCGCGGTACCTGGCCGCGGTCGGCCTCGACCTCAGCATCCGCGCCTACCCCGGCGGGCCGCCGCTGCGCGATCGGGCTCACGTGGCGCTCCTGTCACGCTTTCGGCAGCGACTCGATCCTCGATGGCGAGGCGCCATGGAGGCTCCTGTGGCGCCATCCTCAGGTCAGCCTCGCCTGGGTCCGCCCGATCCGCGCCGGTGGGACCTCGTTCTCCGGCGAGCAGGGATCACCGTCGGCGTCGAAGCGGAGACCCGGCTTTTCGACGCCCAGGGCCAGGTCGGCCGGGCGCTTGGCAAGCGGGACGCCGGTGCGGTCGACCGACTGGTGCTGCTCGTTGCCGACACCCGCCACAACCGATCCATCCTGCGGGAGATCGGGCCGCTCTTCCAGGACGACTTCCCCATGCGGACTCGGGCGATCCTTCACGCGCTCGGAGCCGGTGACGATCCCGGGGCCGATGGGATCGCGGTCCTGTGAAGCCGCCAGACGGGCGGTCGCTCGAGTCGTCGGCTCCGCCGTTCATGCTTCCAGCGTCTGGATCGACGAACGTCGCTCGTGACGCTCCGGCTCCGCCGCTGTTTGATGCAGGAGATGCGTGAGGCGGCCAAGGTGTGGCCCGGATCGGCCCACGGGACGGCTCCGCGTCCGCCACGCACCTTGGCCGCGTCGGCGAGCCGGACGGTTCCTCCGTCCGTTCATTCGCGGGAGGTATCACCTGCCGGTGGTAGCCGGGTCGTGACCGGGGCGGCGCTCGGCTGTCACCCACGGGGCCGGGACGGGCGCTCCGCCCCCGCGACCGCTAGATCCCCGGCCCTGGGCCGCCGGCCAGCTCGGCCAGGCCCCACAGGTCGCGCCAGATGTGATCGGGTCGCGCCCCGACCGGCCTCGGCTCGACGTGCCGGTTGACCCAGGCCGTGCCCATCCCGTGCCGAGCCGCGGGGCCGATGTCGTACTTGAAGCCGAAGGCCACGTGCAGGATCGTCTCGGGCGCCTCGCCCAGGCGGTCAAGGACATAGGCGAACACCGCCTCCGACGGTTTATAGGCGCCGCAGTCCTCGGCCACGATCACGTCGTCGAACGGCAGGTCGAGCTGGCGCAGGGTGCGCGCCATGATGGCCCGGTCGGTGTTCGAGACGATGACCAGCCGCAGCCCTGCGGCCTGTGCCTGCGCCAGAGCGGGTCGCGTGTCGGGGAACGGCTGCCACGAGCCCATCGAGGCCACGAGTGCCTCGCCGTCGGAGGCCTGGTAGGCGTAGCCGCGCTCGCGGCACCAGGCCTCCAGGCTGGCGGCCAGGATCGCCCGGTAGGGCCGGTAGGGGCCACCCAGCAGCTCGAACTGGAGCTCTTCCCAGCGGTCGCGCAGGACCTGGCCCGGCCCGGGGTCGGGGTCGCCCTCGCGTGTGGCCAGCTGGTACAGGAAGGAGGCCGCGCCGCCCTCCCAGTCGACCAGCGTGCCGTAGCAGTCGAAGGTCGCGACGCGGTAGCCGTGCGCCGACGGGCCGGCTGCGCTCATGGGGCAAGCGCCTCCACCGTCGCCGCGTGGGCGACCTTGCCGTCGGGTCCGATGGGGATGACCGCCACGTGGTCCACGCCCGCGTCGTGGAAGGCGGCGATCCTGGCGCGCGCCTCGGCCACGTCGCCGATGGCCACCACCTCGCGCATGAGCCGTTCACTGCCCGGTGGCTCCAGGTCGGCCTCCGTGTAGCCGCACTCCAGCAGGTTGGCGCGGTAGTTGACCAGCCGGACGTACCACGCGGAGTAGGCGCGCGCCGCGGCGAGGCCCGCGGCGGGGTCATCGGCGAGCACGACCGGCAGCGCCACGACCAGCAGCGGACGGTTGCCGCGACCGGCCGTCGCCGCCCCCTCGTCGACCCACGCCCGCGCCCGGCCGGCGTAGGAGACGGGCACGAAGAACGGGAAGGCGCCATCGGTCCGCGCCCCGGCCAGCGTCACCATGCGCCGGCGCAGCGCGGCGATCACGAGCGGCGGCTCCGTGGGTGGCAGGGGAGCCGTGTACGGCGCCGCGTCGTACGCGTCCAGGTAGGCGGTCATGGCCGAGAGGGCGGGCAGGTACTCGTGACCGCGTTGCGGACCCACACGCTCCGGGTGAGAGGTACCCAGCCCCAGCACGAACCGGCCGCCGCTGAGCTCGGCGACCGTTCGGGCGCCGGCGCGGGCCGCCGCTGCGTCACGGGCATAGATGCTGGCGATACCCATGCCCAGCGTGATGCGGCTGGTCAGCTGGGTGAGGGCGCCAGCCACGGCGAACGGCTCGCGACCACTCGTCTCGTTGATCCAGAGCGTGTCATAGCGGGCCGCCTCGACACGCTGCACGTGCGCCAGCACGCCGTCGGTGGAGAGGTTGTCCAGCCCGGACCACAGGCCGAGCCGGCCGAGGATACTCACCCGTGCAGCGTACCCCCGGATCGCGCGGGCCACGTGCGGCGTCAGGCCGCGGGCGCCTCCGGCCGACGCTTGGCCGCGTACATCGCCTGGTCCGCCCGATCAACCACGTGATCAAGCTCGGCGCGGGTCCGGGCGGTCGCCGAGCCGATCGACAGGCTCAGCGTGAGGCCCGTCTGCGCCATCCGCCAGCCAGCGGCCGCGGCGCGGACGCGATCGACGAAGACCTGCGCGCCGGCTTCGTCGGTCTCCGGCAGCAGCACGAGGAACTCGTCGCCGCCGACGCGGGCCACGACGTCCGTGGCACGGGCCTCCACCGCCAGGACCTGCGCCGCCCCGCGGATGAGGACGTCGCCCTGGGCGTGGCCCAGCCGGTCGTTGATGGCCTTGAGCTGGTCCACATCGGCGCTCACCACCGAGCACGGCCGGCCGTAGCGCTCGACGCGCTCCGCCTCCGCCTCCAGCGCCTCGTACCAGTGGTTCCGGTTGGCGAGTCCGGTCAGCGCGTCGGTGCGGGCTTCGCGGGCGAAGCGGTCCCGCTCGTCGGCCAGCGACTCGCGCGAGGCGGCCTGGCTGATGAGCAGTTCGGCGGCCTCCGCCAAGGCGCGGCCGATGCGCTGGCAGAGGTTCGTGAAGCCCCGCGGCCGGGCATCGGCGTGGGCCACGATCAGCACGCCGACCGGCCGCTCCGGATCGCCGATCGGCAGCGCCAGGCGCGCCACGAGGCCCGTCCCCCGGCCGAGCGCGTCGCCGGCCTCCTGGGCCAGCTCCTGCTCCAGCAGCGCGCCGTTCCGCACCCGGCCCAGGAGGCGTTTCGCGGCGGCTTCGACCTCCTCCGTGGGCGCGGCGTGCCAGTCGCGGACGACGACCTCGCAGACCGCGCCGTGGTCGCGCTCCAGGTAGGTCACGCCGACGTCACAGGAGAGGGCCTCGGCGGTGACCGTGGCGACGTGGCGCGCGGTGTCGGCGATGCGTTCCGGCCGGTACTCCATGAGCGACCGGATGGCATGCACGAGCTCGAGTTCGTCCGCCAGCAGCTTGGCCGACGACACCTCCATGTGGGCCGAGACCAGCTCCGCGGCCAGGCGTTGCAGGGTGGCGTCAGGCTCCAGGATCGGCGCCGTCGCGCCGAGGACGACGAGGTGCGACTCGCCGACCGGCACGAGCGCCGCGTGGGCACTCCAGTACGGCCCCACGACGTGGGTCGGTTCGGCGGTCTCGATGCGCAGGGGTCGCGTGGCGGCCTGGGCCCGGACCACCAGCGTCTCGGCCTCGCGGTCGACGTCGACGATGCCGATCCACCCGAGGCCACGGCCCTCCCCGCCCACGAGGGCGAGGCGCGGACCCTCACGCCGGAAGACCAGGGCGTCGGCGATGCCCACGGCCTGGCCGATCGGGGCGGCCGGGACGCGCAGGGGGCGGGCCGCCGCGGTCGCGGTGGAGGAGCGGGTTCGCCGTCGGCGCCGGCGGTCGGAGTAGCCGGCCATCAGCGCAGCAGGAAGCCGTCGCCGAGCGGATCGCGCTCGTCGACGACGAAGGTGCTGTAGCCGGTGACGTAGGCCGTGCCGGCCACGCTGGTCTGCCAGGCCGCCTGCCGGCCGATCGTGGCCGGGCCGTCGAGGCGCCCCTCGAACACGGCGCCGGTGAGGCTGGCGTTGCGCATCGTGCCGCCGACGGCGAGGGCCCCCCGCGTGCCCGCCTGCGCCAGCAGCGCGGAGGTGCCCGAGCCGCACGGTGAACGGTCCACCTCGGCGTCGGCGAAGACGGTGACGTTGCGGATGTCCGCGTCGCCCGCGCGCCCGTCCGGGGCGGTGGCCGGGTCGTGGTCGACGATGATCGTGCCGTACACGAAGCCCAGGTCCGCGTCGGTCGGGTGGATCGGCGTGTGGTCGCGGCGCAGCACGTCGGTGATCGCCGCGCCGGCGCGCGTCAGGGCCTCGGTCTGGGCCGGGACGACCCGCAGGCCCAGGTCGGCCGCGTCGACGATGCCGTAGTAGGCACCGCCGAAGCCGATGTCCACGCGGAGCGGTGCGGCGGTCGGGCGGTCGAGGCCATCCGGGTTCACGGTCAGGT
>DASPUH010000046.1:0-28000 GCA_035622975.1 Candidatus Sulfotelmatobacter sp. | reverse complement strand
AAGGCGTGCTCGATGCGGTTCGGCAGGAGCGCTCCGCCAAGGGCCGCCGCAGCCCGCGCGGCGGCCACTCGGTCGCCCCGCCCACGGTCGAGGTCGAGCGCGCGACGGAGGAGCGACTCGGCCTCCTCAAAGTGCAGGGCGGCAGCCGCGGACTCACCCGCTCGCACGAGCAACTCCGCCTCTTCGGTCGGGTCGGTCGTGACGAAGAGCGCCTGGCGCAGGAAGACGACGGCCTGCGCGTGCGCACCGAGGCCCGCGGCACGCTCCGCGGCAGCCTTCAAGGCGATGCGGGCCTGGGCGGCCAGGGCGTCGGCCTCCGGTCCCGCCGCCGCTGCCTCCTGCGCTGCGAGATAGTGCCCGGCGAGGGCGCCGGCCAGCTCCTCGGAGCCCAGCGACTCGAAGAAGCGAGCAGCCGCCAGGTGGCGAACCTTGCGATCGCGCTTGGCGAGGGTGTTGTAGGCGACCTCGCGGATGAGCGCCTGGACGAAGGCGTACTGCCCGCGCTCCGGCGAGCGTGGATCCGCCTGGAGAGTCAGCAGTTCCCGGTGGACCAGCCCGCGCAGGCGTTGCTCCAGTTCTGCCTCGCCGAGGCCCGACACGGCGGCAAGTCCGGCGAGCGTGAAGCTCTGGCCGAGGACGGCGGCATCGGCCACGAGGATCCGATCGTCTGGCGGCAGGCCGTCGAGGCGGCTCGCGATGAGCGCCGTCAGCGACTCGGGCACGGCCACGCTCGTGAGGTCGCCGACGGGGTGGTAAGCGCCGTCCTCGAAGGCGAGACGGCCATCGGCCAGCAGCATGCGCACGGTCTCGACCGCGTAGAGGGGCATGCCATCGGCGCGCTCGACGATCGTCGTGACCGCCGAGGGGGGCAGGCCCGGTACCAGGCCCCCCAGCAGCTCACGCATCGCGGGTGCTGACAACGGCTCCAGGTAGAGCGAGGTGAAGTTGCGCTTGCCGGCGCCCCAGTCCGGTCGCTTCTCGAGCAGCTCCGGCCGGGCCAGGGTGACGACGTAGATAGGCAGGTTGCGGCTCCACTCCATGAGGTGATCGACGAAGTCGAGCAGGCCCGGGTCCGCGTAGTGGAAGTCCTCGAAGACCATGACGACCGGAGCCGACGCCGCCAGGCGCTCGAAGAACGTCCGCCACGCGGCGAACAGCTGGTCCGACCCGGTGCCGGACCCGATGCCCAACAGCGTCAGCAGGGCAGGCTCGAGCCAGTGGCGCTCCTCGGCATCGGGCACGTGCTGAGCGAGCGTGGCCGCGATCTTCGCCCGGGTGGTGGGCTCGTCGTCCGTCTCGAGCAGGCCACTGCGGCCGCGGATCATCTCGCCGAGAGCCCAGAAGCTGATCCCCTCACCGTACGCAGGCGAGCGGCCATCGTGGTACCAGACGGTATCGACCAGACCGTCGAGGTACTTCGACAACTCCCAGGCCAGACGGGTCTTGCCGATGCCCGCCGGTCCGATGACGGAGACCAGGCGCGCGCGGCCTTCGCGCGTCGTGGCGTGGAAGAGCTCCTTCAGCAGCCGCAGCTCGTCGTCGCGGCCGACGAACGGCGCCTCAAGGGTCTCGGCGCGGTTGCGGCCACCTACCTCCGCCACGACCCGCAGCGCTCGCCACGCCTCGACCGGCGCCGCCTTGCCCTTGAGGGTCTGCTCTCCGGCCGGCTCGAAGGCGATCGCCCGACCGGCGGCGCGCTGGGTCGCCTCGCCCACGAGGACCGCCCCGGGTGGCGCCACCGTCTGGAGCCGGCTGGCCGTGTTCACGAGGTCGCCCGCCACCATGCCCTGATTCGTCGCGCCCAGCGTGACGGCGGCCTCGCCGGTCAGGACGCCCGCGCGGGCCTGGATCGCTGGCCCGAGGGCGCCCACGGCATCCACGAGGTCCAGGGCCGCCCGCACGGCCCGCTCCGCGTCATCCTCGTGTGCCGTCGGGGCCCCCCAGACCGCCATCACCGCGTCGCCAATGAACTTCTCCACGGTCCCGCCGTAGCGGGCGATGACCTCGCCGGCCAGGTCGAAGTAGTGGCTCAGCAGCTCGCGGGTGTCCTCCGCGTCACGCCCCTCGGCCAGCGTCGTGAAACCCACGAGGTCGGCGAAGAGGATCGAGACGAGGCGGCGCTCGGCGACCGGCGCGCCGATGCGGGCGGTCGGAGCGGCCGGCCGGGACGCGGCCACGGTGACCGGCGGCGCACCCACCGCCAGCGGCGTGGCGCACTCGCCGCAGAAGTCGTCACCCGGGTCATACGATGCCCCGCAGTTCGGGCATGCGGAGGCAAGGGGCGTGGCGCATCGGACGCAGAACTTTCGCCCGGCCTTGTTCTCCGTACCGCAGTTCGAGCAGATCACGTCGTCCTCACTCGGCTGGGTCCCGAACGATAAGCGAATAGGAGGGCCGCGCACAGGGTCACCCGCCGCGCGCAGCACCGTCCGGCCTGCTTCTCGTCCTGGCGCAGGGTGGGGCGCAGCGCCGTCCTCGGTATGATGAGGTCATCGCGCGCTCGTAGCTCAGCGGATAGAGCGTCTGCCTCCGGAGCAGAAGGCCGTGGGTTCGAGTCCCGCCGAGCGCGCCATCTCCCGCACCTCCATGTCCTGGTAAGCAGTCCGCTCGTGTCCCGCGTCGGTGGGACGAGGCCCCATGACGGTGCCGAACGATGGACCTGAACCCGACCGGAGGTGTCCCGATGACGATCTCGCGACGCGCACGACTGCTTCTACCGATCCTGGCCGCCGCCGGCTGGCTGGTCGGCAGCAGCGGGGCCGCCCTCGCCCAGGCACCTGGGTCGCCAGCCCGCGCGCCGGTGGCCGTCTCAGCAGCGTGCTCGCCCGACGCGTTCGACGGCGCCGAGTGCGGCTACGTCGCGGTGCCCCTCGATCGCGCCCACCCGGCCCGAGGCGTGATCCAGATCCATTACGAGCTGTACCACCACACGAAGCCGGGCCCGGCGCAGAGCGCGATCGTCTGGGCGGAGGGTGGTCCGGGCGAGTCCTCGATCGAGAGCCGCGGCCAGGCGACGTACGTCTTCGGCGACGACCTCGACGTCCACGACCTGCTCCTCATCGACCAGCGCGGGCGAGGCCAGTCGGGGGCCATCGACTGCCCCGGCTTCCAGCACGGGACGAGCACGGTCGCCCGCGAGGTGGCCGAGTGCGCGGCCCAGCTGGGGGCCACGGCCAGCCTCTACGGCAGCGGCGACGTCGCCATGGATATCGACGCCGTCCGTGCCGCCCTCGGCTACGACAAGATCGACTACTACGGCCACTCGTATGGCGGGCTCGACATCACGGCGTACGCCCTCCGCTACGGGTCCCACCTCCGCTCGATCGTCCTTGACAGCGCCGTGGGGCCGTCCATGCTGAACCCCGTCACGACCGACGCGGCACGCGTCAAAGCCGACCTCGACCTGGTGACGCTCATCTGCCAGCGGAGCCCGACTTGCGCCGCCGCCCATCCCCATCCGGCCGCCGAGCTCAGCTGGCTGGCGGACCGGCTGCGGGCGCACTCGGTGAGCGGCGTCGCGCCGGACTCGACCGGAACGCTCGTGCCAGTGACCGTCAGCGAAGGCTCATTCCTCGTCTACATCCTGGACGACAGCCAGCCGTTCACCCACTTCGTCAACACCGGCGAGATCCTGGCCGCCGCCAGCGCGCTCCGGGCAGGCGATGCGGCGCCGCTCCTGCGGCTCGGCGCCGAGTTCGCCTACGACTTCAACTCCGACTCGGGTGACGCCGCCTCGTTCTCGGCCGGCGCATGGCTGGCGACGATATGCGACGACGCGCAGGTGCCCTGGGACTGGTCGGCGTCCGTCGCCGTCCGGCAGGCCCAGTACGCGGCAGCGATGGCCGCCCTCCCGGCGGCCGCGCTTGCGCCATTCTCCACGGCGGCCGTGACCGGCCCGCAGCTCTTTGACACGACCCAGATCTGCGTCGGCTGGCAGCGGCCGTCCACACCGGCCCCGGTCGTCCCTGCCGGCGCCCGCTACCCCGACGTCCCCGTCCTGGGCCTCGCCGGCGACCTCGACAACACCATCCCACTTGCCCAGACTCGTTACGACATCGGCCGCTTCCCCGAGAGCCGGTTCGTCACGATCCCCGAGGTCGGTCACGAGACGGTCTATCACGGCGGGTGTGGCCAGGCGCTGGCCGCGGCGTTCGTGGAGACGCTTGACATCGACGCGTCGTGCGCCCGGTCGATCGACCAGATCCAGGCGGCCGTCGCCGCGTTCCCACTCACCGCCGCCGGGGCACCGGCGGCCACGGCGGTCCCCGGCAACGCCGCCTCGAGCCGGGAACGGCGCGTGGCGACCGTCGCCGTCTCCACGGCCCTCGACGCGATCCGGCGCAGCCTGTTCTACGCCGGCAGCGGGGCGGGCCTCCGGGGCGGGACGTTCGCGACCTCATACAACGACGACGGCTCGTGGACCATCACGCTCGCCGGTGCGCAGTCGACCACCGACGTCGTGATCAGTGGCGTCGTTACCTGGGGTGGCGACAACTCGGTCGTCGCGGACCTCACGGTCAGCGGTCGCGGTACCGCCGGGGGCTCGCTCCACATCTCGGGGGCGTACATCGTGGCGCCTCCCGTCCGGTCGTTCAGCGTGACCGGCGCCCTGGGTGGGCAGCCGCTCGCGGTGACCGTCCCCGAGGGCTGACGTGCGAGGGAGGCGCGGTCCGAGTGGGCCACGCCTCCCCGCCCCGGGGGTCTACGGGACAGGGCCCGTGGCCACGACCCAGCCGCCCGCGCCGCCATTCGCCTTCGGGTCCACCGTATCCATGCTGATGTTCGGCGAGGTCTCGTCCCCGGCCGCGTCGAAGCGGACGGATCCGAGGACGGTCGCGAAGGTCGTGCTCGCATCGGCTCCCGCGTAGCGCACGAGGGCCCGCGAGATGCCCCCATTTCTGGCGGCCGCGGCGACGGCCTGCAGGATGACCTGGGCGCAGGCATAGCCGGGACCGGCATACGGACCGGGCGCTCGGCCATATGCGGCCTGAAAGGCCGCGTCCAAGGCGGCCTTGCCCGGATACGTGGAGGGCACCAGGTCCGCGCTGTACGTCCCGGCAGCCGCCTGGCCGGCGAGGTCGAGCAGCGACTCGCCGGAAACGTCCAGGTCCTTGAGACCGTCGCCGCCGACGAGAGGGATGCCGCCGATCCCCGCCGCGGCCATCTGCCGGCGCAGCGCGCCCGCGCCGGACGCGCCACTGCCGCCGAAGGCGTTGACCCCGCCGTACATCACCAGATCGGGGTGGATGGCGGCGACGAGCTTGACGACCGCCGCGTAGTCCGTCGTCCCCGGGGTGGTGCTTTGGCGGTCGACCACGGTGCCACCGTCCGTCTGCAGGCGTGCGGCAAAGGCATCCGCGAGGGTCATGCCGTAATCGGCTCCGTCGTCGATCACGAACACGCGGTGTGCGTGCAACGCCTCGACCGCGAAGTCGGCCATGCCCGGCCCGACGTCATCGTCGGTCGGACCCAGGCGCAGGAAGGCGACCTGGTCGGGATGGCTGACCCGGAGCTGCTGGCCCAAGGGGCCCTTGGTGAGGTCCGGCGCCGACGCGGACGGGCTGCAGAGCAGGAGACCCGCCGTGTTCGACACGGGGATCTGCCCCTGCGCGATCGAGGAGTTGAAGGGGCCGACCACGCCGACCACGGAAGGGTCAGCCACGAGGGCCTCCAGATCCCTGACCGCCTTGGCCAGGTCGTCATTGCCCGGTGACGTGTGGTCGAGCACGACGGGCTCGATGGTGATGCCCGGGATGAGGTGGCGGGCGTTGGCGTCGGTGATCGCCAGCAGCGCTCCGTCGCGCAGGGCATCCGGCGCACTCGTCGCGTCCGCGGTCAGGGGCAGCGAGATGCCGATCCGGATCGTGGGTCCCAAGGCGCCAGCCGCAGTCGGTGAGGGCGTGGGCGAGGGCGACGGACTCGACCCCGGGGTGGTCGGGGTGCCGGCGCGATAGATCAGGATTCCGCCGACCAACGCGCCCACGATGACCAGGACGACGAGAGCACGGGCGGGCGTCCGGCGACCGACACCAGGGGCCGACGCGGTGGAGCGTCGCGGCTGACGGCCCAGCTCGCCGCGCCGCAGGCGCTCGGCGAAGCGTCCCGGCGCATACGGCGGCTCCGGCAGCGGATCCTCCCTCAGCGCGCGGACGAGCGGATCGTTTGGATCGTCCATCACCAGGCCTCACGGCTCCCCACCGAGCGCCGCAGGGCGACCATCGCCTTCGTCGCATTGGCCCTGGCGGCCCCAGGCGTGATGCCCATGACGCGCGCCGCATCCTCGAACGTCATGTCCGCCCGGTAGCGCAGGTACAGGATCTCGCGTTGCCGGGGCGGGAGCCGGTCGACCGCGGGCCAGATCGAGAGGCGGGCCGAGGGATCCGGGTCGTGCGCGGTCGTGCTGTCGGGGCGGTGCGCCAGGCGACCCCGGATCGCGGCCACACGCCGTCGCCACCGATGGGCGTCGACCGCCAGACGGTAGACCGTGCGGAAACACCACGCCCTCGGGTCCTCCACCGTCCCGCCGACCCGGAGCGTCGACCAAAGGCGTAGCAGGGCCTCCTGGACGACGTCGTCGCCTTCATCGGCGGACAGGCCCATGCGGACGACGAAGCCGCGCAAGGCACGACCATGAGCCTCATCGACCCCGATCACGATGCCATCGGCATCGGCATCTGCCGTCGGGGTCGCGGTCATGCCAGCACTCGACACGACCGGTGCCTGGTGCGCCACGGGGTCGACGGGGATGGCGGGCTGCGGACCGAGATCCACCGTTGGGCGTAACACCTCAAGGCGAAGCCGGTCGTCCGGCATCACCCCTGCTGGACCGGCCAAGCCTGGCCGCATCATGAACGGTGACGAACCGCCCACGCAATCCGGGATCCGCGGGTGAGGTGGGCTGACCTTGACCAGCCCAGCCCCGCCCGGTCCGCGGGCGGCTCGTTCCGCCGCGGAAACGTCTAGTAACGGGCGGCGATGAACATGGTGCCCGTGCCATCCTTGTGGCCGATCACGACGATCGTGCCGGAGAGCGCCGGCTGACCGCCCGGCGCAAGATCCTGACCAACCCGACCTCCCTGGCGCATGCTCGCCGCTGCCGGGGAGTGACGGCCGTCTGGCCTCACCTTCCCCGTGACCGAATACCGACGCCCGAACCGAGAAGAACGCTTACTCGAGTTCGGAGCCGCGGCGGGTCCCGGTCTTCAGGGTGCCAGGGACCGCCAGGTCAGGCCGCCGTCTGACGTCGCCTGCAGGCCATCCGGGCCGCAGCCGTCGGGCCCGGCGCACATGAGCGTCGACTCACCGACCCCTGCCCATCCGCGGCCGTCGTCGGTCGGGAACTGGAGCCACCGAACCGGGAGGGCCAGGCCGGAGGCCACGGTCGTGGTCCAGGTCGCGCCGCCGTCCGCCGTCTGGGCCAGCAGCCCGGTCGCGGAGATGACGACCCAGTGCCGGGCGGACGGGACCGCCACCGTCCCACCGGGAACGATCGGGCCGGCCTGGTGCCAGGTGCGCCCGGCATCGGAGGTGGAGAAGAAGGCGACCCAGCCCGGGTCTGGCGCCGACGGGTCCACGTAGACCTGCCAGGTCACGGCCGTCGTGGGACCCAGGATCCGCAGCGGTGCGCCGGCCCACAGCTGGCCGCTCGGCACGTCCCCCGCCGGCACCGCTCGGGGCCGCGGCAGGACCAGCGGCCGCCAGGTCCGCCCTCCGTCGCTCGTCTGGTCGAGGGTGGGCCCGGCCGCCGTGAGCCGGCTGGCCATCAGGACGAGTCCATGCTGCGGGTCGAACATCTGGACCCCGCCCACATCGCCCAACGCGGGCCACGCGATGGGCGAGCCGCTCCAGGTCTCGCCCCCGTCGGCCGTGGTCAGCACGACCGCGCCGCTCGCCGCGAACGCCTGCGCCACGACGCTCCCGTGGCGCGCATCGCCGAAGGCGGGGCTCCCGACATCCAGGTACTGACCGGGCGGCAGCGCGACCGTGGTCCAGCTCGCGCCGCCGTCGGTGGTCCGGAAGAACCCTGCCCCCTGCCCGAAGACCCAGCCGTGGGAAGGATCGGTGAAGACCGGGGTGTCACTCACGTCAGGCCACGCCGCGGAGAGCCAGGAGAGCCCGCCGTCGCGGGTGAGGCGATAGCCGTCGCCGCTGCGGATCCACCCGAACTCCGCGCTGACGAGCTGGGCGCCCTGGAGCTCGTCACCACCGACGATGGCGTAGAGGCGGGCGGGGGTCGGCACGAGCGTCTCCCGTGCCGTCGGGGAGTGAGGCGTCGTGACGAGCGGGGTCGCCGTCGGCGATGGGGCCGGCGAGCCGAAGAGGAGCAGCGCGGACACCAGGATGGCCACGATGGCGACAGCGGAGAGGCCCGTCCGGCGCAGCACTGGGCGAGTGTAGGGAGCCAGCCGGCCTCCGTCGCCGACAGCAGAGACCCCTCAGGCGGGCAGCCACCCGGGCAGCAGGACGAGCGCCGCCATCCAGACCAGAAGCAGGCCCACGACGGTGGCCAACCGCTCCCCGTGCCGTCCGGTCGCCTCGTACACCATCACGCCGGCCAGCGCGGCCATCCACCACAGGTCCCCGAGCCCGCCGAGGAGCATCACGACCATGAGGGCCCACGCGCTTCCGACGCAGGCAAGGCCATGGCGAAGGCCCGCCACGCCGAAAGCAGCGGCGGTCGTGCCGCGGTCCGCCAGCTCGGCCGGATGGCGGCAGGCGGCAAGGCTGCGGCGCTTCATGCCGGTGTACTGGTAGGCCCCCGCCAGCGCCATCACCGAGGCCTGCACCAGCCATGGCCGGGACTCCAGCCAGGGGTGGCTGCCGATACCGCGCTGGACGGCCAGGGCCGCGACGAACGCCACCAACCCGGCCAGCGTCCAGACGGCCACGAAACCGGCTACGAACACGGCCCCTGCCGGCATCGGGCGGAGGCGACGTTCCGTGGCGGCGTTCACGCGGCGGATGGACGGCAGGCTCGCGGGCAGCATGGTCGCCACGACCATCAGTTGCCACGTTGCCAGGAACGAGGCCAGGGCCACCAGTGGCGGCAGGGCGGCGACCGGCGCTCCGTGCGGGTGCGGCAGGGATGCGCCGCCCGTCGCCTGGGCGACGAGGAGGATGACCCATGCCGAACCGACGAGCGCCAGCACCGCCCCGCCCGGCACGTCCCACCCGGCCGCACGCGCCCGTCCGGTCACTGCGAGCCCCCCGCGAAGGCTCATCACGCGCCCAGCATGACGCGGGGAGGGCGTGATGTGAAGTCCCCACGGGCGTGCGGCCGGCGCCTACCCTGTGACGGTGACCGAGCCGTCAGATCCTGCCGATGTGCGCCCCACCCTTGAGGCACGCCGCGCGCACCTGCGAGCCGAACTTGCGCTGGGCATCGAGGCACCCGGCCAGATGACCTACGGCTCGCAGGCGGCGGCCGCCAGCCAGGTCTTCGCCCAGCAGCGCGACCTGGCCCTGCGCGACAAGGCGCTCCGCGACCTGGCCATGGTGGATGGGGCGCTGGCGCGCCTGGACCGCGGCACCTACGGCCGCTGCGTCGAGTGTGGCGGGCCCGTGGATGCCGACCGGCTGGCTGCCCTGCCGTGGGCCGAACGGTGCATCGACTGCCAGCGCCGGGCACGTCCCTGACGACCACGATCCGCCTGGGCCGGAGGGCACCTGCTACGATCGGCCGGCCATGGCCCAGCAGTTCATCGTCCAGCTGACCAACCGTCCCGGCGCCCTGGCGGACCTCGCCGAATCGCTCGCGGCGCGCGGCGTGGACCTGCGCGCCATCGGTGGGGGCGGCATCGGCGACCAGGGCCACATCATCCTCACCACGGCGGACGACGACACGGCGCGGGCGGTCCTTACCGAAGGGGGCTACACCTTCATCGAAGGCGAGTCGATCCTGACCGAGGTGGATGACCGGCCCGGCGGCATGGCCCGCCTGGCCCGCGCGTTGGCGGACGCCGGGGTCAACGTCTACGGCCACCTCTTCCTGGGCCGCTGGGGCGACCGTGCCATGTTCGCCTTCGTGGTCGACGACCCGGAGAAGGCCCGCCCGATCCTGGAGCGCTAGCCGGGCTCGTTGCCGGGTGAGCCGGCCAGCGCCCTGGCCCGCCGGTCTCGGCTCGCGATGTGACGTCAAGCGCCCCCTATGGCCGCACAGCGCGCCGGAGACGGGACGATCCTGGCGGCTCGGCGACCCGTGGCCCTTGGCCCGGTCGGGTGCCTCGGAGGGTGCCTCGGAGGGTGCCTCGGAGGCTTGAACACCGAGAGTTCACTGTGCCGGCGAGTCGACGACCGCCGGGCGGATCAACGCGGCCCAGGGCCAGATCTGAACGCCAGATGCACAGGCCGTCGCCCGAAGCCAGCGTAGCCCAAGGTGCGTCCTCGCAGTGAACGCCCGGCGTTCAGCCAACGGCGGGCCCGGTGTCCCTGGTGCGCGGTGGCTCGGCGAGCCGGCGGGCGCGCCACAGGATGGCCTCGAACATGGCTGGCGTGAGCTTGCCGGTGAAGGTGTTCTGCTGGCTCGGGTGGTAGGAACCCACGAGCCGGTACGGCCCCACGACCGCCTCAGCGCCGTGGCCGAAGCGCGGACGGGGACGCGGCACGGCGATCCCGAGCGCGCCAGCCGTCCGCAGGGCGGCGTCCCAGCCGAAGGCACCCAGCGGCACGATGACGCGCACGTCCTCCAGCAACGCCAGCTCGCGCACCAGGAACGGCGCGCAGGCGTCCCGCTCCTCGTTGGTCGGCCGGTTCAGCGGCGGGGCGCACCGCACGGCCGCGGCGATGTAGGCGCCATCCAGCGTCAAGCCGTCGTCGGCGCGTCGTGAACTGGGCCGGTCGGCGAAACCGGCGGCATGCAGCGCCGACCACAGGAAGTCCCCGGAGCGGTCGCCGGTGAAGACCCGGCCCGTGCGGTTGCCGCCGTGGGCGGCCGGGGCCAGGCCGATCAGCAGGACCCGCGCTCGGGGGTCGCCGAAGCCGGGCAACGGCCGGCCCCAGTACGGCTCGCCGGCGTAGCGGGCCACCTTCTCGCGCGCCACCCGCTCGCGCCAGGCGACCAGTCGGGGACAGCGCCGGCAGGCCACGATCTCGTCATGGAGCGCGGCCAGCGCCGGCCCGTAGGTCAGCTCGCACCCCCCAGACCGGCGAAGGCAGACACGATGGCCGCGCGGTACTCGGCCGAGGAGAAGGCATGGAGTGGATGGGGGTCCAGCAGGTGCTCCGTGACCGCCCCGCGCCGCCGGATGTAGAGCGCCGGCCGGATCACGCCCTCCTGATCGCCTTCGACCGCGATGGCGGCCGCGTCCGGGCCGCCCGCATCGGCGAAGTGCGCCAGCGGCAGGATGCCATCGTCACGCCACGTGCTGCCCGCGGCGCGCCGGCGCCGGCCTCCGGGCGCCGCGTCGTCGAGCGTCAGCACCCGCGCGAGGTAGCCCTTCTGGTTCCACAGCTCGGGCGCCTCGTAGGCCTCGCGCGCGAGGTAGGCCGCCACGCCGTCGGGTCGGACCGCGGGGCGGGCGGGACCCCCCTGGAAGTAGGCCTCGGCGATGTGCCGGGCCAGGATGCGAGCGTTGTACCGGTGTCCATGGACCGCGCCCGAGTTGCTCGGGATGCCGTACTTGAGCGGCCCCTTGACGCCCTGCATGATCGTGCCGGCGAAGTAGATGCCGGGGACGGTGGCGCTCTCCCAGAAGTTCGTCATGGCCGGCAGGCGGCTCTGGCCGAAGGTGGTCACGCCGAGCGCGGGCAGATCGAGCAGCGGCGCGGTGAAGCCCGTGGCGGCGATGACCGCGTCGGCCTCGACCGGCAGGGGTGCCCCATCGGCGCTGGCCCTGGTATGGACCACGAAGCCGCGCTCGACGGACTCCACGCGCTCGATGGCCGCGTTCAGGATGTGGACGCCGCTGGCCATGATGTGGTCTTCCACGGGCTGCACGTAGCGGGCGCGGATGCCCACCAGCGAGTTGGTCTCGACCGAGGTGCGGGCTGGCCGTGGCGACGCGAGGACGATGCGCTGGGCGTAGCTGAGGAGGCCGTTGGCCAGCTCGAAGCCGGAGTTCTGCTTGCCGATGATGAAGAGCCGCTTCCCGGCGTAGTCGGCGGCCGGCTGCGTGTCGACGTAGTGGGCCACGTGCTCCATGCCGGGGGTGTCCGGCTGCCAGGCCTCCGCCACCCCGACGGCGAAGACGAGGATGCGGGCACGGTAGGTCCCGTCGGACGTGTGGAGCAGGAAGCGCACCCCGTCGCTGCCCTCCTCCCGGGTCGTGCTCTGCCAGGTACACCCGTAGCGCACCACCACGCCGGTGCGGCGGGCGAACTCGGCGATGCCGGCCTCCATCTCGGGCCGTGATGGGAACTCCGAGGTGCCGTCCATGAGATCGACCATGACGGCCTGATCGGCCTCGACGGGCGTGTCGTCGCCGCCGCGGGCGAGGAGGCTGTTCCAGTCGTACCGCTCGAAAGCACGCTCGCCGCGCCTGGCAGGTGCGTACGGCTTGGTCCACGACAGCAGCCGCTGGAAGAACGGGAAGCGGCGGAACATGCCGCCGGGCGCCGGATCGCGGGACAGGACGGCGTGGTCGACGCCCAGGCGTGTCAGGCAGTAGCTGACCTGGATCGCCCCGGGACCGCTGCCCACCACGACGAGCGGGTAGTCGCCCGGCGGGAAGGGCCGCTCGCCGGGGCCCCCTACCTCCGCCACTGGTTCGCGTTCCGCAGTCGTCGCGTCTGGTCCACCAGCACGCGATAGGTGACCCGCGGGTACGCCAGCAGGAAGCTGCGCAGATCCTGCCCGGCGAGGTGGAGGACGCGCAGCGGGCCGTCCGCGACGATGTCGGCGATGGGCGACTCGCCCAGCAGGATGGCCGCCTCGCCGAAGAAGTCGCCGCGCACGAGGCGGGCGCGGGGCTGGCCATCGACGACCACGTTGACCTCGCCGTCCAGGATCACGTAGAAACCACTGCCCGCGAAACCCTGGCGCACCACACGGGTGCCGGCGGCGTACCACGCCTCCTCGAAGATGTGCGCGACCGCCTCCAGCTGTGCCCCTTCCAAGTCGGCGAAGAGCGACAGCCGTGCCAGTTCATCGCGCAACTCACCGGCCTGGCCGCTCGGTCCCCGCTCCTGCATGGCCGGACGATAGCATCCGCAGCCCCGCTCGCGCCGGCCTCAGTCGCCCCGATGCTCCGAGCCGCGGATCACGAAGCCCGCCTCGATCGCCGGCCCGTCCGACCGCATCGCCTGGACCGACCGGACGACCGCCCCCGGCGGGCCGTCCCGCAGCGCCTCCTCGAAGGCCTCGAGCGCCTGCGGAGACCCCTCGGCGAGGACCTCCAGCGACCCGTCGGCGCGATTGCGGACCCAGCCGGTCAGGCCGAGCACCGTCGCGCGATCGCGCACGAACCAGCGGAACCCGACGCCCTGGACCAGACCCGTCACCGTCGCCTCCAGGCGCATCGCCTCAGGACCCCGCCGCGACGCGGGGCCAGGCGAGCAGGAGGGCATCGACGGCAAGCTCCGGATTGGCGTACGCCTCGACCGCCACGGCCAGCCGGTCGAGCCGCGACAGGAACGCCACGAGGCCAGGCCCCGGGATACGCCTCGCGGCGGTCTGCAACTCGTCGGCCAGGTCCAGCCGCAACGCCGCGTCGGGCCAGCCTAACGCCGTCATCGCCACGTCGCGGGCCAGGGCGCGCCACGTTTCGATGAGCCGCAGGGCCGCCAGCCGTCGTTCCGCCGGACTCGCGGTCCGCGTCGTCGCGACGTCGCTATCGAGCTCCTCCCCGCAGGCGGGCACGAGCCGGCGGGCATCGGCGAGCAGTTCGGGGGCGGCGGCCAGGCGTGTCCGCCGGTCCGCGGCGGCGAGGTCAAGGAGCGTCCGCACGAGGCGTCCTTCCGTCAGGACCGCCTCCGGATCGCCGGCGAGCGCCAGGGCCACGCCGGGCCGGCCGCCGGCCGCACGGGCCAGGACCGCCGCCGCCGACGGGTCCGCGACGCCACGTTCCACGAGGAGGGCGGCCACGTCAGCCGTGGCCACCGGGCCCAGGCGGATCCGCTGGCAGCGGCTCACCACGGTCTCGAGCAGGAGCGACTCGGCCGTCGCGGTCAGGACGATCACGACGCGCGCGGGGGCCTCCTCGAGGAGCTTCAGCAGCGCGTTCTGGGCGTCGGGGTTCAGGCGGTGGGCCTGCTCGATGATCGCCGTCCGCACGCGCGCCTCGGCGGGCAGGAGCGCCAGATCGGCCAGCAGCGCACGGACGTCCCCGATCTTGATCTGGCCCCCGGCACCCCCGGGTGCGAGGCGGTGGACATCGGGGTGGTTACCGTGCTCGAGCTTGTGGCACGCCGCGCAGGCGCGGCATGGCCGCGCGGCCGCATCCGGCGCGAGGCAGCACAGGCCGGCCACGAGGTCGAGCGCCAGCGTGGTCTTGCCACAGCCCTCCGGTCCCACGAACAGGAGGGCGTGCGGCGCCTCGGCAGCGGCGACCCAGCGGCGGACGGCGGCCGTGGCGGCCACCTGCCCGCGCGTCCGGAACTCGCCCATGGCGGCCGCCGCCGGGGCTGCGCTCAGGCTTCGGGGGCGACCTTCCGCGGCGCGCGTGTGCGCTTCGGCCTGGCCGGCGCCTCCGCTTCGACGGACGGCTCGACCGCCGCGGTCTTGCTGGACGTCGTGCGCGTCCGCCTGGGCTTGGCCCCGACCTCGGCGTTGCCCGTGGCGGCAGGCGGCGGTGCGGCAGCCGGCGTGGCCGTCGCGACCTCGTCGGTGGCCTTGCGCGTGACACGAGCGCGTCGCGGCTTGGCCAGCACGGCCTCGGCGGCCGGCTCAGGCGCCGGTGCGGGCTCGGATCGCGCCACGGCAGGAGCGGTGTCGTGTGCCGGCCGCCGGGCCAGCTCGGCCCGCAGCTGAGCCTCAAGCTCGGGTGGCACCTCGCTCCACGGGGAGCCGTCGCTCTCGCGGCGCGGCGCCTCCGCGTACTGGCGCGGGGGCCGGTCCTGGCGCGACCCGCGGTCCTGGCGCGGCCCTCGAGGCACCGATGCCCGACCTGGCCGCGGGCCGCCGCCGAAGCCACCGCTCCCGCCGCCAGTGGGTCCGCTGCCCCGGCCGTAGCGCTCGCGATCGAGGGCGGCCTGGTAGGCGCCACCCCGACCTCGGCCGCCACGTCCGGCACGCGGCGGTCCGCCGCGTTGCTGGCGCCGTTCCGCGAGCAGGTACTCGGGGATCTCCGGCTCGTCGTCCGGCACGTCGTCGAGCTGCTCACCGGCCAGGATCGGCGTGCTTGGGACACCCAGCTGGCTGTCCCAGATGGAGCCGAACGCCGAGGGCTGCGGCGCCCGCGGGGCGCTGTAGTCGACGATCTCCTCGTCGACGGCCTCGCCTGCCTCCGTCGGGACCGAACCCGCCGCAGGGCGCTCGCCGCGGCCCCGGCCACGGCCACGGCCACCGCGGCGGCGGCGGCGGCGCGGCGCGCCCTCCGCCTCGTCCTCGGCCAGGGGGCCGGCGGAAGCGACAGGCTCGTCTCCCGCGTCGATGTCCAGGTCGGGTCCAGCCGCTTCGGGCACCGGACGCGGGACGGCACGCGACAGGCGCTCGCCCGGCAAAGCGACGACGGTCCCACCCGCTGGCGCGGCGGCCGGTCCGGCCTCGACGGAAGGCGCGCGGCGGCCGCTGCGGCGGGGCTCGGCCGGCCCGGCCTCCTCGCGTTCGGGACGGGCCCGTGTCGTGCGGCGCCGGCGTGGCGCGCCTTCGCTCTCCTTGTCCGGCACCGCGGTCATGGAGAGGTCGTCCTCGGCGGCCACCCGCCGCCCGCTGCGGGACGATTCCTTCTCCACGCGCGCCACCTGGGTGATGTCGGTGAAGACGTCGGCCACGTCCATGAGGTCGGAGCTCGTGTTACCGCGGAAGCTGATGACCTCGACGCGGACGCCCATCTCCTGGACGGCGCGGATGGCCGGCGCGAAGTCCCCGTCGCCCGAGACCACGACCGCGATGTCCAGGTTGCGGGCGGTCTTCATGAGGTCGACCACGAGCTCGATATCCAGGTTGGCCTTGACCTTCCCGTCACCGTACTTGCGGATGTCCTTGCTCACGACCTTGTAGTCGTGCCGGGCCAGGAACTGGTGGAACTGGCGCTGGTTGTCGTTCTCCGGGTCCAACCCGGTGTAGGCGTAGGCGCGCACGAAATCGCGCCCCGCGGTGGCGCTCTTCAGCAGCGTGACGTAATCGATGTCCACGCCGGCCGCTTTGGCCGCGTAGAAGATGTTGGCCACGTCGACGAAGACCGCGACATTCTTGCTCACGCAAGTCTCCTGTACGCCCGGGCCACCGTGCGGTGGGCCGGGAAGATGGCGCTCAGTGCGCCGGACGGCCGCCACCCGGGACGGGGGCGGCTGATGGATCGCGTGCCGCGCCCGCAGGCGTCAGGTCGCGCTTGATGCGGACGCCGTCCGCGGCGAAGCCGAGGTCGGACCAGCGTCGTCGGTCGGCTGGGTCGTGGGGAGGCACGGCCTCCACCGCGACGCAGCCCTTGTTGCGGGCCGAACGCAGCGCCTCGCCAAGCAGCGAGTCCGCCACGCCGGCCCCCTCGTAGGCCGGATCCACGACGAGCAGGTCGACCGTGCCGACCATGCCCCCGCCTGAGACGGACGGGCGCAGGGCCAGGACGGTGGCACCCACGATGACCCGCCGGGCGTCCGCCACGAGGACGGCCGCGTTGGGCAGGTAGATGAGCTGGCGCAGCAGGTCCGTCCCGCTCGCCGTCGTCGCCGCAGCCGGCTGGGCGTCCGTCGCCGCGAGCAACGCGGCGATACGGCCGACATCCGTGATGCGGGCGTCTCTCACCTGGTATTCCACGGCCGGTCGGCTCCTCGTGGATGCGCTCCAGGCCGCGACCTGCGGTCGCGGCGGACGGATGCCGTGCGCTGGCGAGCCAGCGCCGGTCGAGCGCGCCGCACCGGGTCCGTCCGTTCCCCGTGGGGGACGGTCCGCACACGCCCGGGGCGCTCGGAACCGACGAGCATTCGAAGCGTCGGCCCACATGATACGCCATCGCGTCGTCGGCGGGCCGCCAGCGCGCCCGGGCTAGAAGCCGCCGCGCTCCCGCAGCACCTCGCCGGTGCCCCAGATCACGATGATGATGCCCGCCGCGGAGATCCACAGGCCAGGCGCGCGCAGGGGCCACAGCGGCCCCAGGTCGGACAGCTGGAGCAGCAGTTGCGCGATGCGGGCCAGCAGGCCGATCAGGCCCACGGCGGTGGCCACGATGTACGTGGCGGCGCGGTCGATCGTCAGCGGCTGGTCACCGGCGGCATACGGCAGGGCGATGAGGGCCAGCAGCGCGACGGCGGCGACGAAGACGACCACGCCCGCGCCGTCGAAGCCGTTGGCGCTGGTGGCCGGCAGCTGACCGGCCCCCCCGCCGACGGTGAACCAGGGCAGGAAGCAGCCCACCACGGCGAGCACCGCCCCGATGCCCACCGTGAGGCGCCCACGGCCCAGGGCGCGACGATTCACGACGCGGCGTAGACCTCCGGCTTGAGGACGCCGATGTAGGGCAGGTTGCGGTAGAACTCGCCGTAGTCGAGGCCGTAGCCCACGACGAAGCGGTCGGGGATGGTGAAGCCCCGGTAGTCGATCTCGATGGGCGCCAGCCGGCGCGCCGGCTTGTCGAGCAGCGTGCAGATCCGCAGGGAGGCCGGGTTCTTGCCGCGCAGGTAGCGCTGCAGGTAGTTGAGCGTCAGACCCGTGTCGATGATGTCCTCGACGATGACGACGTCCCGGCCTTGCACCGAGGAGCTCAGGTCCTTCAGGATGCGCACCAGGCCGGACGTCTCGGTGCTCGTGCCGCCGTACGAGCTGACCTCCATCAGATCGATCTGGACAGGGATGGTGAGGGCCCGCATGAGGTCGGCCATGAACGGCAGCGACCCCTTGAGCACGCTGACCAGGGTCAGGTCCCGGTCGGCGTAGTCGCGCGAGAGCTCAGCCGCCATCTCGGCCACCTTGGCCCGCACCTGGGCCTCCGTGATGAGCACCTCGGCGACGTCGTTCACCAGGTCGGGCAGGCGGCGCTGCGGCCCGGGCGATTCAAGCATCGACGGCTACGGCGGGCGCCGCCTCGGCCCGCGGCGAGGGTGGCTGGCCCTCCGGGCCGGTCAGCGCGGCTTCCATGTCCAGCCGGCCGTACTTCAGCAGGAGCGCCTTGAAGTCGCGGGCGTAGAAGAGCTTGATGCGGACGTCCGGGTAGAGCTCGCGGAGCCGCCGCAGCTTGCGGTTCTTGCGCCGCACCAGGCTCTGCTTGAGCGTCGTCAGCTCCACGTAGAGGTCCAGTTCGGGCAGGTAGAAGTCGGGGGCGAAGCTCTCCACCACCGCGCCCTCCAGGCTGAACAGGATGGGGAACGTGCGCGGCTCGTACTCCCAGGCCACCTGGTAGTAGTCCAGGATGCGGGCCAGCTCTGCTTCGCTGGCGTGGGCGAAGTTCGTCACGCGCCCGCCGTACCGGGCCGCTCGCGCGACGCGCCGAAGAGACCGCGAAAGTCGCCGTCGAAGTCGCGCAGGAACTCGTGCATCGCCAGCACGTCAGAGGCCCGCACGGCCGGTGCCTCCTGGAGCGCGGTCGGCCGCGCGGAGGCCAGATCGCCCGCGTCGAGCGACGCTTCGCCGTCGGGGCCGCTCTCCAGCGACACGATGGCCACCGATTCGGCGGCGCAGGCGCGGCAGTCCAGGGCGACGAAGAAGAGGGCCTCGCGCTGGGCCAGGACACGGATGTGGTCGCGGTGGTAGTGGCGCCCGCAGGCGGCGCAGGTGAAGCCCACGAGCCTGCTCCGGATCCACGCGGCGGCGTCCATCGGCCCGCAGTCTAACGGTCCGCGGCAGGCCTCGCTGCCACCATGCCGTGTATACTCCCTCCCAGTATGAGTGACACGACGTTCCGCCACAGCTACAGCAAGGATCGGGCGCAGCTCGTGCGGCGCCTCTCACGCATCGAAGGCCAGGTCCGGGGGATCGGCCGGATGATCGAACGCGACGAGTACTGCATCGACATCCTCCAGCAGACCGCCGCCCTGCGCGCCGCGGTGGACGCCGTGGCACTCCTGGTGCTGGAGGATCATGTCGCCGGGTGCCTCCGCACGGCGGTGGAGACGGGTGACGCGCAGGCCTACACGGACGAGGTACTCGACGTGGTGCGCCGTTCGCTGGGCCGCCCGGTGCGAACGCCGCGGTCGGCCGGCGACTGAGCGTCTTTCCACAACTGCGGCGCGCGGCCAGCGAGTTATCCACCGGCCCCGCGACGGTTCGACGGCTGGTGGATAAGTCCGTTGACGCGGCTGGACCCCGAGACCACACTGCGACCCCTGCACCACCGTCCCCGGTCGACCGGCGGCGGCACGGACCAAGTACGGTAACGCCGTCCGCGAGGCGATCCGCGAGATCGGATCGACGGCCCGGACGGACGGCGGAAGACTGAACGGTCCATGGTGCGACGAACGTCCCGCGGTCGGGAGCGGCCCGGGCCAGGCGTGCTGGAACGGATGCATGAGGAGCGCCGCTCTGGCGGGGCCCAGCCGCTCCCGACGCGTTCGCCCGGACCGCCCCGCGACCCCCTCCCGGAGGATGCCGCCAGCCTGCCTCCGCTGCCGGACGCGGCCCGAGCGCTGATCGAGACGGGCTGTGCGGCCTGGGACGTGACCCTGGATCAGGGGATGCTCGCGGCGCTGGAAGCGCATGCGCGCCTCCTGCTGGCGTGGACGGCGTCGATCAACCTGACGGCCGTCCGCGATCCCGAGCGCCTGGCCGTGGCCCACGTCCTGGACAGCCTGGCCGCGGTGCCCGTCATCCGGCGCTGGATCGGACCCCGGCCGGCGATGGTCGACCTCGGCAGTGGCGGCGGCTACCCGGGCCTGCCCCTGGCCATCGTGCTGCCGGCGTCCAGCGCGTGCCTCGTCGAGTCCATCGGCAAGAAGGCCCGCTTCCTCCAGGTCGCCGCGGCGGCCGTGGGCCGCGCCCTGGATGGCCCGGGTCCACGCCCGCGCCTGGAGGTGGTCCGCGAGCGGGCGGAAGCGCTGGCGGGTCCCGCCGGCCGACCCGGTGCCTTCGACCTCGTCACGGTGCGCGCCGTGGGGTCCCTGGCGCGGGTGGCCCAGCTCGGCCTGCCCCTGCTGCGTCCAAGCGGGCTGCTCGTCGTTTGGAAACGCGACGGCGGCGACGGCGCACTGGGAGCCGAGATGGATGCGGCTCGACCCGCCATCGCCCGCCTTGGCGGCGGCGCGCCACGGGTCGAGCCCGTGAGGGCGGCGGCGGGGATCACGGGGCTGGAAGGGCATCGCCTGGTGCTGGTCGAGCGAGGCCCGGCCGGAGCTCCCGCGAACGGAGGGACCTGCCTGCTAGGCTGACCCGGTGCGCGTTGCGGTGCTCTCGGACATCCACGCCAACCTGCCGGCCCTGCAGGCCGTACTGGCTGCGGTGGGGCCCGTCGACGCCATCTGGCATCTCGGTGACGCGGTCGGCTACGGACCGCAGCCCAACGAGGTGGTGGAGCGCCTGACCCGCGAAGGAGCGGTCGGCGTGCGCGGCAACCATGACTCGGCCGCCACGGGCCTGATCGATGCCGACTGGTTCAACGAGGACGCCCGCGTCGCCGTGGAGTGGACGGCCCGGGTCCTCACTCCCGCGTCGAGGGCGGCCCTGCTGGCCCTGCCGGAACGCCGGACCCAGGGTGCCTTCACCCTGGTGCACGGCAGTCCGCGCGATCCCATCTGGGAGTACATCGCATCGACCGAGGTGGCGCGGGCCGGACTGGAAGCGCTGGGCACCCGGTATGGCCTCTTCGGGCACACCCACGATCCGCGCGTGTTCCGCGCCCAGGGCCGGACCGTGGAGACGCTGGGGCCGTCGGACCACGCCGAGCTGCAGCTCGACGAGCGGCCCGTCCTGCTCAACCCGGGCAGTGTCGGCCAGCCACGGGACGGTGACCCGCGGGCATCGGCCCTCGTGCTGGACCTGGCGGCGCAGCGGGCGACATGGCATCGCGTCGCGTACGACATCGCCGAGGTGCAGGCGCGGATGCGTGAGGTCGGCCTGCCGAGACGCCTGGTCGACCGCCTCGATCGCGGCCTGTGAGCGGTCCGACGGGGCCGGACGCACCGCGCAAGCCGGCCCGGCGACCGGCCGGTCTCGTCGGCCTCAAGCCTGGTGACCGGCGGGTCCGCATGGAACGTCCGCGGGCGGCCTTCTTCCGGTACGAGGGACCCGGGGTCCTGCTCGCCCGCCCCAAGGCCAGCGAGGCGGTCACACCGGTCGGGAGGGCCCTCGCCAGGGTCCGCCGCTGGCTGCTGGGGCGGCCCCTGGCGAGCGAGGAGGAGATCACCGAACGCCTGTCGAAGCGCAAGGCGCTCGCCATCTTCAGCTCGGACGCCATCTCCTCCAGTGCCTACGCCACGGAGGAGATCCTGCGCGTCCTCGTGCTGGCCGGGGCGGCCGCCCTGACCTTCAGCCTGGGCGTCGCCATCGCCATCGCCGTCATGCTGGCGGTCGTCTCGACCAGCTACCGGCAGATCGGCTACGCCTACCCCAACGGGGGCGGCGCCTATGCCGTCGGCAAGGCCAACCTGGGCCGCTACGCCGCTCTGATCGCCGCGGCCGCCCTTCTCGTCGACTACATCATGACGGTCGCTGTCAGCACCTCGTCCGGCGTCGAGCAGATCACCTCGGCGCTGCCCTCACTGGCCCCGGTCAACGTGGAGATCGGCGTGCTGGCGGTCGGCCTCATCACCCTGGGCAACCTGCGCGGCATCCGCGAGTCGGGCAACATCTTCGCCATCCCCACCTACCTGTTCGTGGGCAGCGCGCTGCTGATGGTCGGGATCGGGGTCGTGCGGATCGTCTTCCAGGGCGCCGGCGGGCCGCCCGGTCCACTTCCCGCGGCACCCATCCATGACACCGTGAGCAGCGTGAGCCTGCTGCTGCTCCTGCGGGCCTTCGCCGCCGGCTCGGTGGCGCTCACCGGGACGGAGGCGATCGCCAATGGCGTGACGGCCTTCAAGCCCCGGCCGTCCGAAGCCCACAACGCAGCCCAGACGCTGACGGCGATGGCCGTCCTGCTGGGCGTCCTCTTCGTGGGCATCACCTTCGTAGCCCAGCACTTCGGGGTCGTGCCGGTGGACGACCCCACGACCGGCAAGGTCCAGCAGACGGTCGTGGCCCAGGTGGCCAGCCTGGTCTACGGCGCCGATGCGCCGGGCTTCTACCTCTTCCAGGTCTTCACCGCCCTGATCCTGTTCCTGGCCGCCAACACGAGCTTCAACGCCTTTCCCCGGCTGGCCGCGATCCTGGCCCAGGACGGCTACATGCCGCGCCATTTCGCCTTCCGCGGTGACCGCCTGGCCTTCACCCTGGGCATCCTGCTGCTCGGCGGGATCAGCGCAGGCGTCCTGCTCCTCTTCCGCGGCGAGACCACCGCGCTCATCCCGCTGTACTCGGTGGGCGTCTTCGTGAGCTTCACCATCAGCCAGGGCGGCATGGTGCGCCACTGGCGGCAGACCCGCGAGCCGGGGTCGGGCCGACGGATGGCCATCAACGCCTTCGGCTGTGCCCTGACCGGCGTGGTGTCCGTCGTGGTCCTGGTGGCCAAGTCGCCCGAGTCACTCCTCGTGGCGGTCATCATCCCGACGCTGGTGGGGCTGATGCTCTTCATCCACCATGAGTACCGGGGCCAGGCGCAGGAACTCGAGGTGCGGCCCGACGTCGTCATCGGGCCGCCGCATCGCAAGCAGCGTGTCGTGATCCCCGTGCCGGGCCTCACCCGGGCCGTGGTGACGGCGGTCAACTTCGGCCGTTCGATCTCGGACAACGTCGTGTGCGTCCACATCACCGACGACCTGCCCGCCGCGGAACGCCTGCGCGAGCGGTTCGAGCGGCAGCTGCCCGGTGTCCCGGTGGTCATCGTGGAGTCGCCCTTCCGCTCCCTGGTCAACCCCTTCGTGGCCTACCTCGACGTCACGTACACCGATCCCGAGGTCATCACGGTCGTCGTCCTGCCCGAGTTCGTCGGACGCCACTGGTGGGACCGCGTCCTCTACAACCAGGTCACCAACCGGCTGCGGCAGGCCCTGGTCGGACGGCCCCACACGGTCATCGCCACGATCCCCTATCGCCGCGGCACGTGAGCGTGGGTGGCACCGCGCGGTGCTACCCTTCGCGCCGTGCCCGACTCCATCCCGGCCGTGCCCCTCAAGCGTGTGGTGCTGGGCCTCAACGGCGGAAGCGCGGATCCGCTCGTCGTGCGCCTCGGCTGCCAGCTCGTCCGCGGCCAGCGGGCCGAGCTGATCGGCGTGCACGTGGTCGAGGTCGACTGGAGCCACGACCTATCGGAGGACATCTCGAGCGGCAACGAGCAGGCGGCAGCCGTCCTGGATCACGCTGAGGCGGCGGCGGAGGATCTGGGGGCGCGCCTCGTCACGAGCCTGCTCCAGGCGCGCCACCCGGGTGCCGCGCTGGTCGATGAGGCCGTCGCCCTGGCCGCCGACGTCGTGATCCTGGGGCTTCCCTACCGGACCCGCTTCGGCGGCGACTTCGCCATCGGACGGACGGTGCCGTACGTGTTCCAGAACGCGCCCTGCCGTGTCCTCGTGGCGCGCGAGCAGATGCCGGTGGAGACCCGGGCCCAGCCGGCGCTTCCCGCGGTGGGCGCGCGAGGCTGATCGATGGCGCCCCTGCGGAGCATCGTCGTCGGGTGCGGACGAGTCGGGGCCGGTATCGCCGAGCACCTCGCCCGGGCGGGCCACGACGTGGTCGTCATCGACATCTCCACCGACGCGTTCTCCCGCCTGGAGCCCGACTTCCCCGGCACGGCCGTGCGGGGTGACGGCACCGATGAGGCCGTCCTCCGCCGCGCCGGGACGGAGGGCGCCGACTACTTCTTCGCCCTCACCGAGGGTGACAACCGCAACATCCTGTCCGCCCAGCTGGCCGAGGAGATGTTCGCCGTGCCCCACGTCGTGGCCAAGATCAACGATCCGGTCCGCGCCGAGGCGTACACCACCCTGGGCGTCTCGACGCTCTGCCGCACCACGACCCTGGTGGACGACCTGGGCCGCTTCGCAGGCCTGCCGCCCATGCCCGGCGCCGAAGGCGTGCGGTCGGCGTCGGGCCACCACGCCCACGGGCCGGCTGACATCGGGGTCAACCCGGCCGGTACGCTCGGCGCGCCGACGTCCGCGACCAGGGAGGGCTGAGGGTGTACGTCATCATCGTCGGCGGCGGCAAGGTCGGCTACTTCCTGACCAAGGAGCTCCTGGGTGCGGGCCACGAGCTCGTGCTGCTGGAGAAGGATCCGCGGCGCGCGCACCAGATCGCCGATGAGTTCGGCAGCATCGTGATGGCCAAGGACGGCTGCGAGGGCAAGCACCTCGCGGAGGCGGGGGCCAGCCGGGCCTCCATCGTGGCCGCGGTGACCGGAGACGACGAGGACAACCTGGTCGTCTGCCAGATGGCCAAGCATCACTTCGCCGTGCCGCGGACCATCGCCCGCGTCAACAATCCGCGCAACGAGCCGCTCTTCCGTCACCTGGGCGTGGACGAGATCATCAGCCCGACGCGGATGGTCCTGGGCGCCATCGAGCAGGACATCCCCGTCCATGAACTGCTCCACCTGGCCCAGCTCGAAGGGGGCGAGCTGGAGGTGCTGGAGGCGCAGATCGGGCCCGATTCCCCTGCCGTCGGCCGGCACCCCTCCGACATCCACCTGCCCGAAGGCTGCACCCTCTTCATCCTCATCCGCGACGAAGTGGCCCAGCCGATCCGCCCCGACAGCCTGTTCGAGGTGGGCGACAAGGTCATCGCGATCACGCGCACCGAGTGCAGCGTCGAGCTGCATGAGCAGCTCATCGGCCACGAGCCTGAGCCGGAGCTGGTGAGCCAGACCTGAGCCCGGGCGGCTCGTGGCCAGACAGCGATCCCCCGTCAGCCGAGTCGAGCCGCCACCCCGAGAGCCGTAGTGACCCGCGATGGAGGCCCGCGTTTCACGGCGATCGATCAAACCGCGATGCCCTGGCTTGACAAGCGCCTGGACGTGCGACCTGGCATCGGCCGCCTCCTGAAGGTCGTCGTGCGCAGGAGCCCCGGCCGGTTCGAGGCGTTGCTACCCGACGGTGCGACCCCGAGCACGCTCCGACTCGACGAGGCCTTCCCGACATCCCCGGCCTGGGGTCTGGTATCGGCCGACGCCATCATCGCCGAGCGTCTGGTGGACGCCCTTCATGAGTTCCCTCAAGGTTCGTGCGTGTTCCCCGATACGCTTGGATCCGCTGGTGAGCCCTGGATCGCTGAGCTGCCGAACGATCACGGACTACTCGACCACCGCGGTGAGCTCTACCACTACGTGCCGCGCGCCGCCTCATCGGTCGAGGCTGTCATGCGGCTTGTGCTATGGGCGAACGTCGCGTGGGGTGGATACGGGTTCGTCACATCAGGGCCCGCACTACCGGCACCTTCCATGCCGGCCCGGGCGATCACCGAGGGAACCCTCGCCGAACTTGCGGGCGGTGTCCGACTCATCACCGCAAGGGCATTCGATAACCTCAGTCGGGTCGTCTGGGTCAGAGGGGATCGACCCTAGCGGGTCCCAGACGAGTGCATCCACGCCCATTCAGGGTGCACCGCGACGTACGGACGGTTGGCCGCCGCCGGTCGAGCCGGTGGCCGTTGGCCGGCCGTTCACCCCTTGCCGCCGCCGGTCGCCGTTGTCGTCTGATCGCCCAGGGACTGGTATGCGCCAGGATGCGGCGCGGCGTTGTCGTCTCGACGCGCAGGCAACGCGGTCCGGACTACGCCGACAACGTCACAGGCGAGATCGGCGCCTATGAGTCTGGGGGCGGCTAGACAACGACCGACTCGGGCAGGACCGGGTCGGCCAGCCCCGGCCGCGCAGGCCCCTCAGACGCCAAGGGCTCGAATCAGACGCCAAGGGCTCGGATCAGGCGCCAAAGGCCGACTCCGGCGCCCGCGAACAGACGCCGGTGCCGCTCGCGCGCGCGTGGCGTCGGAGGCTCGGCACCCCGACCCTGCGGGGCTGCAGCAACACTCTTGACAATGCTATTGATAGGGTTCTACCATGCCGGATGTCCGGTGCTGAAGGCCGGACGGACCGCGGCCATCGGGCCCGTCCACCATGGATTCACTCTGGAGGTGCAGCACATGAGCCTCATCCGGCGCACGTCGCCGTTCGGCGACATGCTTTCCCTGCGCCAGGCGATGGATCATCTCTTCGAGGATTCGGTCGTTCGCCCGCGCAGCTTCTGGTTCGGCGACAGCACGGCGCTGCCGCTTGACATCCATTCCACCCCTGACGCGCTCGTGGTCGAGGCGGCCCTCCCCGGCGTGAAGCCGGAGCAGGTCGAGATCACGGTCGCCGGTGACCAGCTCACCATCAGCGGCTCCAGCGACGCGACGCGGGAGGATGAGCGCGAGGGCTACACCTACCGGGAGATCCGCCGCGGCGAGTTCAGCCGCACGGTGACCCTCCCCGGGGACCTGGAGACCGACCGCGCCACGGCCAGCTTCGAGCATGGCCTGCTGCGCCTGTCGATCCCCCGGGCCGAGCAGACCCGGCCGCACCGCATCGCCATCACGCCGACGCACGAGGCGCCGGCCGACGTCAAGCCGGCCGTCGAGGTGGCGGCCGCCGATCCGGACCGCGAGCTCGTCGCGGCCCACTGACCTCTGCGGAGTTTCGGCGTGCGCGACCGGATGGAGCGGGATCCTCATCGGCCCGTCTACGTGATCAGCGTGGCGGCCAGCATCGTGCGGGCTCACCCCCGCACGCTGCGCATCTACGAGGATGAAGGCCTGCTCTGCCCGGCGCGCACGCCGACGAACATCCGCCTCTACTCGGAAGAAGACATCCGGCGGCTCCTCTGGATCCGCCACCTGACCCAGAACCTGGGCGTCAACCTGGCCGGTGTGCGCATCCTCTTCGAACTCGAAGAACGTATGGGTACCCGGATCCTGGAAGCGCTCTTCGAGGCGACCGACGCACCCGACCCGGCCGAGGTCGAGGCCACGGCGGCCGCGAGCCCACCGCCCATCAGCAACAGGCCCACGCGGTGACCCGCGCCCGCCCTCAAGGAGACACCATGGCTGAGACCCCCAAGGCCCCGCAGGCCAAGCCCGGCGCGGCCTCCGACGCCGATCCCGACACCGCGCGCGCCCAGGCCAAGCGCGCCGCCGGCGACCTGCCGCTCGTGGCCCTGCGGGAGACGGTCATCTTCCCCGAGATGATCGTGCCCCTGCAGGTGGGCCGCGACAAGTCCGTGCAGGCCCTCAACGCGGCCGTGGCGGAAGGTTCGCCGATCGTGCTGGTGACCCAGCGCGCACCGGAGAAGGAGGACATCGCCGACCCGTCGGAGCTCTACGAGATCGGCACCCTGGCCAAGATCGCCCAGGTGGTGCAGCTCCAGGACGGGACGGTGCGCGCCATCGTGCAGGGCCAGCAACGCCTTCGCGTCAAGGGCTTCACCCAGGTCGAGCCGTTCATCCGTGCGGAGGTCGCCCTGCTCGAGGACGCCAAGCCCTCGAGCCTGGAGGTCCAGGCCCTCATGCGCAACGTGCAGGGCCAGATCGAGACGTACGTCCAGTCGGGCGCGCCGGTGCCGCCGGAGGCCGCCGTCGCCGCGCGCAACATCACCGAGCCGGGGCTGCTGGCCGACATGGTCGCCTACAGCCCGGACCTGACGACCGAGCAGCGCCAGGAGCTGCTGGAGACCATCGACATCGTCGAGCGGCTCAAGCTGGTCAGCACGTTCCTGGCCCGCCAGATCGAGATCCTGGAGCTGAAGGGCAAGATCCAGTCGGAAGTCAAGTCCGAGATGGACAAGACGCAGCGGGAGTACATCCTGCGCGAGCAGCTCAAGGCCATCCAGCGCGAGCTCGGCGAGGACGACCCGCAGCAGGCTGAGATCAACGAGCTGCGCGATAAGGTCGAGCAGGCGGGCATGCCGGACGAGATCA
>DASPUH010000045.1:0-20981 GCA_035622975.1 Candidatus Sulfotelmatobacter sp. | reverse complement strand
GCCATCGTGCGCAACTGCGCGCCGCGCTGGACGGTGCCCGTGCCACGGCCGGACCGGCTGCGCCAGGCCCTGGGGCTGCCGGCGGCCACGCCCCTCGTGCTGTACCACGGGGCCCTCGTGCCCGGCCGCGGCCTGGCTGAGCTGGCCGCGGCGATGGGCCAGCCGGGCCTCGAGGCGGCCCACCTGGTGTACCTGGGCTGGGGCGCCTCGGAGGCGGAGGTGGCCGCCCTCGTGGCGGCCCCCGCGACCGCCGGCCGGCTGCACCGCCTGCCGCCCGTGGCGCCCGACGAGCTGCTGCCGTGGGTCGCCTCGGCCGACGTCGTGGCGGTGACGATCCAGCCCGACACGCTCAACCACCGCCTCTCCACGCCCAACAAGCTGTGGGAGGCGCTGGCGGCCGGGGTGCCCGTCCTCGCCTCCGACTTCCCGGCCATGCGCCACATCGTGCTCGACGACCCGGCCGGCCCGCTCGGCGCGGTGTGCGACCCGACCGACCCGCGGGCCATCGCGGCCGGCCTGGCCGGCCTGCTGGCCCTGCCGCCGGCCGAGCGTGACGCCCTGCGGGCCCGCTGCCACCAGGCCGCCACCGAGCGCTGGAACTGGGAGACGGAGTTCGCGGTGCTCCTGCGGGAGTACGGCGAGCTGACCGGTCGACCGTGGTGACGACGCGCCCGCGGGCCATCGCGCTGGTCACCCACAGCTACTACGAGGAGGATCCGCGCCTGCGAAGGCAGGCGGAGTCGCTGGCCCGCGCCGGCTGGTCGGTCGACGTGTTCGGGCTCCGCCGGCCCGGCGAGAGCGGGGAAGGGGACTTGGAGGGGGTCCATGTCCGGCGCCTCGGCGTGCAGCGCCACCAGGGGGCGGGCCTGGCGACATACCTGCGCGAGTACCTGGCCTTCTTCGTGCGCGTCCTCTTCGCCCTGGCGCGGGCGCACCGGCGGCGGCATTACGCCGTGGTCCAGGTCGCGACGCTGCCGGACTGGCTCGTCTTCGCCACCGCGCCGCTCCGCGCGGTCGGCGTGCCGGTGATCCTGGATCTCCACGAGGCGATGCCCGAGTTCTTCCGCAGCCGCTTCCCGGGGCCGTTGCGGCGGCCCGGGGCGTGGGTCCTGCGGCTGCAGGAGCGCGCCTCCGTCCGTTTCGCCGATCACGTCATGACCGTCAACGACGCCCTGGCCGACCGGTTGGCCGCCCTGGGCGTGCCGCGCGACCGCCTCTCGGTCATCGCCAACAGCCCGTCCCTGGCCCGCTTCGACCCGGCGGCCGCGGCGGCCAGGACCTTCATGGCTGATGGCACGCTGCGCCTGGTCTACGCCGGGGCGGTCACGCCGATGTACGAGCTCGATGTGGTCCTGGATGCGCTCGCCCTGCTGCGCCGCCGGCGGCCGTCCCTGCCGGTCCGGTTCGAGATCTACGGGCGCGGCGATGCGGCCGGGCCACTGCTGGCGCAGACCGAACGGCTCGGCCTGGAGGACGTGGTGACCCAGCATGGCCGCATCCCGGTGGAGGCCGTCCCGGCCGCCATCGCGGCGGGTGACGTGGGCCTGGCCCCGACCCGGCGCGATCCGTTCACCGATCTCAGCCTGTCGACCAAGATCTTCGAGTACACGGCGATGGGCAAGCCGGCCCTCTGCTCCGACCTGCCGCTCGTGGCCCGCACGTTCGGGCCGGCCGCGGTGTGGACCTATGCCTCGGGTGACGCCGGCTCGCTGGTCGACGTCCTCGGCGCCATCATCGACCAGCCCGTGGCGCGCGAAACGCGCGCCGCCACGGCCGCGGCACGGACGCGGTCGCTGGGCTGGGAGGACGAGGCGGTGCGCTACCTGGCCGTGATCGACGGGGTGGCCCGCGCCCGCTGACGGGCGGGCTGGCGCCGCCAGAGCAGTACCGCCCCCTGGATCACCGCGCTGCCGGCCAGGGCGAGCACGAAGCCGCCGGCCACGCCCAGCGGCACCAGCCACAGGATGAGGATGACGAAGAAGCCGGCCGTGCCGTACAGCCCAGTCAGGAGCCCGTGCAGGACCGCGACGGTTTGGGCGGGCCCCTCGCGGCGCTGGGTGAAGACGACGAGGATGGCGGTGAACGTGGGGAAGATGGCCACGACCCCGCTCAGGCCCGGGCCGAGCGCCGCCGCAGCAGCGGTGAGGGCCAGCACGATCGCCGTCCCGATGAACATCCGGCCGGGGATCTCCCAGGCCGGCCAGGCCTCCACCCCGTTCTCGGCCGCGGGGTGGGGCAGGCCGCGCGCTGCGAGCACGAGGCTGGCCATGACGAGGACCAGCATGATGACGACCGGCAGCCCCACCAGGGGCTGGCCGGCCAGCCCGACGGCGAAGAAGGCGCCGGCGGCGCCGGTCGCTGCCGCCGGCCAGCCGGCTCGACCGGCCAGCCACGCGTAGGCCACCGCGAACGCCGCGATGGCGGCCACGCCGAGCAGCGACCCGGCAGCCACGTCGGCGGCGAACGCGGGCCCCTGCTCGAGGGCGAGGAAGAAGATGACCGGTCCGGACGTGAGCGGCAGCGCGATGAGCCAGCCGCCGATGAAGGCGCCCCATCTTCGGCCGGCCAGGCTGACCGTGCCGATGAGGACGGGCGTGAGCACCAGCTTGAGCACCACGGACTCCACGAGCGCAGCGTAGAACGTGCCGCCGCCCGGAGCGCGGCCGGGCGGGCCCTGTGCTACGTTCGCGGCGATGTTCCGCGATGTGATGGTGAACCTCTACACGCATGACATCGAGGCCGCCCTCCACTTCTATCGCGACCTGCTCGGCTTCACCGAGACGTTCCGCACGCCGACGCACGGGGTCCCCGAGCACGTCGAGCTCGAGCTTGGCGGGTTCGCCTTGGGGCTCGGTACGGTCGAGGCGGCGCGTCGGGTGCACGGAGTGGATCCGGCGCCCGGCAGCCCGGCCATGGTGCTGGTCATCTGGACCACGGACGTGGACGAGGCGTGCGGGCGCCTGGCGGCAGCCGGCGCCCCGGTCGTCCAGGTACCCCACGACACCGGCAGCCACAACCGGAATGCCCTGCTGCGCGATCCCGACGGCAACCTCGTGGAGATCGTGGCCCGGGTGCGCTGAGGGCTTGCGCCGCAAGACCCCCGAACCTTCAACAACGACATGGTGGCCGACCTGCGAGCGCACGCCGGGGTTTCGACGCGGGGGCCGATGGCCGGACGGCGGCTCATGGTCCTCACCACGACCGGCGCGCGAAGCGGCGAGGCGCGCACGTCGCCGGTCGCCTACACGCGTGACGGCGACGCGTACGTGGTCATCGCCTCCAAGGGCGGCGCCCCCACGCACCCGGCCTGGTACCACAACCTGGTGGCCCATCCGGACGTCATCGTCGAAGTGGACGGTCAGCGCTTCGAGGCCTGGGCCACCGTGACCCATGGCGCCGAGCGGCGGCGCCTCTACGATGCGCAGGCAGCCCTGATGCCCGGTTTCGCTGAGTACGAGCGGCGCACCGAGCGCGTCATCCCGGTGGTGCGGCTGGAGCGCCGCGGCTGAGCGTCCGGTCCGCCACGGCGGGCCGCGGGGCCATCCAGGCCCGCAGGACGAGGAAGCGCACGGCCGTCGCCAGCGCGTTGGCCGCGACCAGGACGGCCAGCTCGGTGCTGCGGCCGGACCCCGGCCGCAGCACTTGCAGGAGGTCCAGCGCCCCGGTCGTGATCACCAGCGCCGCGCCGAGCGCGAACAGGCCGACCAGCTGGTCCTGCCAGGCGCTCCGACGGCCATCGGGGCCGAACGTGAGGCGTCGGTTGGCGAGGGTGTTGCCGATGGCCGTCGCGACGAGGGCGCAGGCGTTGGCGGGCTGCGCCGGCAGGTACGCCCGCAGCGCGGCGTAGAGGGCCACGTAGGCGATCGTGCTGACGACACCGATGGCGGCGAACCGGATCACCTGCGCCCGCATCAGGAGCCGCCGGAGGTGACCATGCCCGAGCCGGTCGATCCGGACTGGACGACGACCGTGGACGAGCCCAGCTGATCCGTCGGGGCCGCCGTCGCGGTGGGGGCGGCCGCGGCGCTCGAGCCACTGCCCGTGCTTGAAGCCGACGTGCCCGCACCCACCTCGGCCACCGCCGCCGGCGTGGCCGTGGCATGGCCGGCGTAGGTGACGGCCGCGAGACCGCCCAGGGTGGCCGTGCCGGCCGTCCCCAGGACGGCGGCCCCGATCGTCAGGCGGCGCAGCCGCCGCAGAGCCGCGTCACGGGTGCGTTGCTGGGTGGGCAGGCGTGGTCTGGTCGGTGACTGGTCCATGGCGCCAGTCTCGAGGGCGCCGCCTTGCGATCAAGTTACGACGATCCGGTCAGGGCAGACCGCGGGCCCAGCTCACCGACATGCTCGCGCCCCCTGCCGGTGAGTGGCCGATCCGCCACGTGCCACGTGAGGCGCGCACGATCGAGTCGGCGATGGCCAGGCCAAGGCCTGCGCCGCTGCCCTCGGCGGTGGCCCGGTGGAAGCGGTCGAAGATGCGGGTCTGCTGCCCCGCCGGGATGCCCGGCCCGGCGTCATCGACGGTCAGGCGCACCCGCCCACTCTCCTGGCCGACCGTGACCGTCACCTCGCCGCCGTCGGGCGAGTACTTGCAGGCGTTGTCCATGAGGACCCCCAGCAGGCGGTCGAGCCAGTCGGCCGGCGCTTGCACGACGGCCGGCTCGGCGGGGACCGCCAGGCGCAGCACGAGATGACGGTGCTCGGCGACGGGGGCGAACCGGTCCACGGTCTGGGAGGCCACCGTGGCGAGGTCCACGGGCTCCAGGGACGGTCTGCCCTGGAGCGCGTCGAATCGGGCGAGCCACAGCAGGTCGTCCACCAGATGACGCATCCGGCGGGCCTCGCGGTCGACTCCCTGGAAGGCCTTGGCGTACCAGTCGGCCGTGCGTGGCTGCGTGGTCGCCAGACTGGCGTGGGCCTCGATGACGGAGAGCGGCGTGCGGAGCTCGTGCGAGGCATCGGCGGTGAACGCCAGCTGGCGCTGGCGGGCCCGCTCGATCGGGGCCGCGACCCGCCGGCCGATGGCGACCGCGCCGAGGAAGACGGCGATCAGCAGCACCGGCGCGATGAGGGCCTCGGCGAGCAGGATCGTGGACGTCGCCTGGGCCACCGAGTCGAGCGTCTGGCCGACCACCACGTAGTCGTCCCCGGTCGCGGCGCCGGCGACGCGCAGCGCGACGTCACCGACCATGACAGTCTGCGGGGTCGTCACGTGGTAGGCCGTGGTGGGCAGGACGGCCTCGGCGTTCGTGGCCTGGATCGCGCCGTCGGCGTGGATCGTCCAGACCAGCGTCGCCGGGCCGAACCGGTCGGGCGGTGGGGCGCCGTAGCCCGAGTCGGGCGCCCCGCCGGGCTCGTCGCCGATGTGCGACAGCGAGGCCACGAGGCGGTCGTCGATCTGCTGCGTCAGGTCGTGGGTCACGAGCAGGACGACGGCCGCGCCGATGACGAGGTAGACAACGGCGACGAGCGTCGTGGCCAGCAGGGCGACGCGGATCGACGCCCCACCGACCCCCTCGGCGCGGGCCGCCCGGGCGGCTCTCATGCTTCCTCGAGGCGGTAGCCGGTGCCCCGGACCGTCACGATGCGCACGCCGGCTCCGGTCAGCTTGGCGCGCAGGCGGCTGAGCTGGACGTCGATGGCGTTGGAACCCAGTGGGTCGGTCTCGTCCTCCCAGGCGTGCTCGGCGATGGCCTTGCGGTCCACGACGGCCGGCGAGCGTCTCAACAGCAGCTCCAGGATCTGGTACTCGGTGGCGGTCAGGCGCAGGTCCGCCCCGGCGACCGTCACCACCCGCGTGCGCGGGTCCAGGGCCAGGCGACCGCGGGTCAGGATGGGCCCGTCCACGCCGTGGGGCCGCCGCTGCAGCGCGCGCACGCGGGCCAGCAGCTCGCCGAAATCGAACGGCTTGACGAGGTAGTCATCGGCGCCCGCATCCAGGCCCTGGATGCGGTCGGGGGGCGCGTCCCGCGCCGTCAGCATCAGGAGGGCGGTCGGCCGTTGGTGGCGGCGAGCCCAGGCCACGACGTCGATACCGGGCGCTCCGGGCATGCGCCAGTCCAGGATGGCGACGTCGTACTCGTACCACTTGAGCTGGTCGATGGCGTCGTCGCCGCGGGCCACCGCGTCCACTTGGTAGCCCTGCTCGGCCAGACCCAGCACCAGGACGTCCCGCAGGCCGTCGTCGTCCTCTGCGACCAGGAGGCGCATCTCAGCTGGCTTCCACGGGCGCGGGCCGCGGGACGAGGCGCAGGGCGAGCACGGGGCAGGCGTCAACGGCCTGCCTGGCGAGCGGCCGCAGATGGCCGGGCACGGCGTCGGGGGCCAGGATGGGGTAGCCCCAGTCGTCGAGCGAGATCAACTCGGGCAGCAACTCGGCGCAGAGCCCGGCGCCGTCGCAGCGGATGCGGTCGACCTGCAGTCCGAGGCGGTCGCGGTCGCTCACGAGGCGCGCACCTCGCGCCCGTCCGCGGTGCAGCCGCGTCGGGCCTGGTGGCGGGCGAACTCGTCACCGAACACGCGCATCGCGCTGGCGAGATGGTTGACCGCCCCGTCCGGGTGGCGGCAGGCGCCGCGGCCGCGGATCTGGCCGGTCCAGCGCTCCAGGTGGGCCAGGTCGTCGGCCTGCGCCACGCCGGCCGCCAGGCGTGCTGTCGCGTCGGCGACGGCCCGCAAGCCGAAGACGCAGGGTCCGCACTGGGCGGCGCTCTCGGCCGCCATGTAGGCCATCACTTGTGCGGCGGCCTGCACGCCGCAAGCTTCGCGTCCCAGGAAGGACAGCACGCCACAGCCGAAGCTCGCACCCGCCTGGCGCAGCCCGGCCGGTTCGAGCGGCATGGACCCGGCGCTGCGGCCGTCGATCCAGCCGCCGAAGTAGCCGCCGACGAGGACCGCCTGGATGCCGTCCGCCATCGTCCCCAGTCGTCCCGCCACCGAGCCGATCGTCTCCCCGAACTCGATCTCATGGACGGTCGTGCGCCCGTCGCGCCCGCTCGTGCTGACCAGCGCCGTACCCGGCGCCCCGGAGCTGCCCGCGCCACGGTACCAGCCGTCACCGTAGCGGGCGATGAGGGCGACATGGGCCAGGCTCTCCACGTTCTGCACGAGTGTCGGCCGGCCCCCGATACCGCGCTCGAACGGACGCGGCGGCACGGCGGTGGGGCGCGCGTCGCCGGTGTCGATGAAGTGCACGGCCGCCGATTCCTCGCCGGCCACGTAGCGATCCGGCGCGGCCACCAGGCGCACGCGCCGGCTGACCCGCGGGCCCCGCTCCAGCACGGCCCGGCCGATGGCGGCTCGGGCCGCCGCATGGGCCTCGCCGACGTACAGGACGATCTGTCCGGCGCCCACGGCCTCGGCCGCCAGCAGTGCGCCGTCCAGGACGAGGTGCGGGCGCGTCACCATGAGGGCCCGATCCTTGGCGCTGAGCGGCTCGCCCTCGGCCCCGTTGACCAGCACGACCGGCCAGTCCCCCGCGGCGTGGGCCACGGTGCGCCACTTGCGCCCGACCGGGAACCCGGCGCCGCCGCGGCCGGTCAGCCCGCTCGACTCGAGGACCGAGATCAGGACCGCCCCGTCGATGGCCGGCAGGGGCCCCAGGCGCGCCTGGTGTGCGGTGAACGATTCCGCCCCGGCGGCGAGCGGCGGTCCGGCGAGCAGGCGCGCGAGCGGCGCGGATCCGCTCATCGGACGGTCCGGCCGCGGGCCGGGCGGGCGACCTCGGCGACCACCTGCTGCAGCACCTCCGGGCTGCCCGCACGAACCGTCATGAGCCGCCACATCACGGCGACGCCGACGAGGGCGGCGCACAGCACATCGAGGGCCAGCATCCACGGGGCAAGGTTGTCCGACCCGCTGCCGATGCCGTGCACGATGGCCAGGGGCCATGCGGCGTAGGCCAGCCAGTGGATCGCCCGCCACGCCCGCTGGCCCAGCCGGGCCCGGATGAGGCTCGTCACGACCAGGGCCACGATGAGGTCCACGGCGATCACTCCGAGGCCGACCCACAGGGGCCGGTAGCTGGAGGCGAAGGGGATGAGCGCCGCGGCCGGCCCGAGGGCAGTGAACGGGTCCACCACCGCTGTGACGATGTGGAGGCCCAGGAAGACCAGCGCCAGCAGCGACAGGTTGCGGTGGAAGCCGGCCGTCAGGAAGCGGGGCCAGGAGGGCGCCTGCCAGCGGCTGACGTTGAGGACCCCCAGCACCACGACCGCGGTGAACATCAGCAGCGAGACGATGCCGGCCCCCCGCGTCGCGAACCAGAGCAGCTGGTCGCTCATGCCGCCACCGCCGCCGGCTTCGGCCAGCCGTTGAAGAGCAGGACGCGCCCATCGGTTGCGACCAGGCGCGTGGGCAGGCCGATGCCGGCCACCCAGTCGGGTGCTCGATCGGCCTTGACGATGGCGGCGGTGGCGACCGTGTTGGCGTCGACGCACGAAGGGGCGGCCACCGTCGCGGTGCGCCACGGGCTCACGGCGGGCTTCCCCGTGGCCGGATCCACGAGGTGGTGACGCTGGATGCCTTCCTGCGTCCAGCGCCGCACCGTGGTGCTGGAGGTGGCCATCCCACCGGTGGAGATCCTGACGACCTCGCCGGGTCCGTCAGCCGGGGCGCCGCTGTCGTCGGTGACCAGGATGGGCCAGCCGGATAGCGGACCGCTCCCGGCGGTGGCGATGTCACCGCCCACGCTCACCAGCACGCCCGCAGCGGTCACCCGGTGGGCAGCCGCGGCCCCATGGTCCGCCGCCAGCGCCTTGCCGACCGACCCCAGGTCCAGCTCCACGCCGCGCGGCAGGCTCACCCGGCGGGCGACGGCCTGGTAGCCGATGGCGCGCCAGCCGGGGACCGCTTCCAGCCGCAACTCGAGCGGCATGTCGCGTCCGGCCAGGGTGGCGAAGTCGGCGCCGTACCCCAGCGCGCGCATCGTCCGGCCGACCGTGGGATCGACCGCACCGTCGGTCAGGCGGGCCGCCCGGAGGGCCGCTTCGAGCGCCTCGGCCAGCAGCGGGCTCACGACGACCGGCCGGCCCGCGCCGTTGAGGGCTGACAGCTCGGAGTCGGCCCGGAAGCGGCTGTAGGTGGCATCGGCGAGGTGCAGCGCCGCCTCCACCGCCTCGCATGCCCCTTCCAGGGCGGCCCCGTCCGTCACCAGCACGGTGCAGGTCGTGCCAAGTGCGGTCCAGCTGCGCCGCGCGAGACGTGCCTCCAGGCTCATGGTCAGGCGTGCGTCAGCAGGAGCTGCAGCTCGAGCGTGCCGGTGCCGTCCACGGACAGGGCGATGAACGAGGTCGGCGGCGTGATGCCGTAGTCGGCCAGGGTGATAGGCAGCGATCCGGTCACCTCGATGACGCTGCCCACGAGTCGCGCCTTGAGCGGCACCGACACTGCCTTCGTGACGCCATGCAGCTCGAGCGTGCCCTGTGCCGTCACGTCGATCTCCTGGCCGCCCGTCGGGTCGGACCCCAGGTCGATCGGGCTCGTGAGGGCGAACGTGGCGGTCGGGAAGGAGCTGGTCTCGAGGCCGTTGTGGCTCAGCTGGCTGTCCCGGCGTGCGTCATCGCTCTGCAGCGCCGTCAGGTCGGCCGTGATGGTGGCCGCGGTCACCTGTTCGCCGGTGATCGTCAGGCCGCCGCTGACGTTGGCTGTCCGCCCTACCGCGGTGTTCGCACCGATCGAGGCCAGCGTCTCCTGGATCCGGTACCCGACCCACGAGTCGCTGAAGTCGGAGAACGAGCCGATCGACGTGTCGACGTCCCAGGTGCCGGGCAGCCCCCCCGAGGCCAGCGGCTGGGCGGCGGCGCCCGTGATCGCCACCGGGGCCTGGCTGCCGCTCGCCACGGCGGCCGGGCCGGCGGGCCGGAGGAACAGGTACCAGAGCCCGTAGCCACCGCCCGCCACGAGGGCCAGGGCAGCCGCCAGGGCAGTCACGGCGAGGATGCGGCGCGTGGTGGTCGTCATGCCCGGAGGATGCCCATCCGAACCTTGCGAATCGATGAACGGGCGCTGACGGACCGGGCCGGGGCAAGGCTTCAGGCGCGGAGGGCCGCCAGGTACTGGGCGCGCCAGGCCTCCGTCGAGCGGACCTGGTTGAAGGTGAAGATGTGGAGGCCCGTCACGGCCGCGGCGGCGTCGGCCACCAGCGGGGCGAGGGCGTCCAGGAGGCCGTCGGGCCGGTAGCCGCCAGGGGCCAGCAGGAGCCGGCTCACGAAACGCGTGTTCTTGGTCAGGAAGCGGCGCGAGTCGGCCACGCCGATGCGCGCGCTGATCGTCATCAGGCGGTGCAGCGGCGCGGCGCCGGGCAGGCCCAGGTGGAGCGGCAGGGATAAGCCGCGGGCTCGTCGCTCGAGGAGCCACGACGAGATGACTTTGGGGTCGAAGCACATCTGGCTGACCATGTAGTCGGCCAGCGGCGCCTTCGCCGCCAGGACCTCGTCAAGGCGGGCATCGCTGATGCTGGGATGGCCCTCCGGGTAGCAGGGCACGCCGATCTCGGTGAAGTCGTGGCCCAGGTCGGCCAGTGCCCGGATGAGGCTCAGCCCGTCCGGGAAGTCGCCGCCGGCCTCGCCATCGCCGCCGACCACGAAGGCGCGGCGCACGCCCATCCCGGCCAGGGTCCGCACGACGTCGCGCAGCTCGTGGCGGTCGCGGATGAGGTTGGCCGAGAGGTGCGTCACCACGTCATGGCCCGCGTCGCGGAGCTGGCCGCAGAGCTCCAGCGAGGCGCCCATGCCCTTCGACTGCGAGGCGGTCACCGTGGCCATGGCCCCGGCCGGCAGGGCCGCCGCCGCCTCGAGGGCGTTGGAGATGGGGATCAGCTCGAACTTGGGCGCGGCCACCAGGGCCGCGAGGGCCTGGCGTTCTGCCGTCGGGGGACCGGCCCGGCGCAGGGCGACCACGTCAGGCGAGGGCGTCCGGCATCGACGCCTTGCGAGCGGCGATGAAGCTCAGCAGCGCCTCGTCGACGGCCGGGTCCAGGGGCGGCTCCTGGTAGTCGGCCAGCATCTGCTTCCACACCGCGTTGGCCCGCTGGGCCGTGTCGAGCGAGCCATCCTCCTGCCACTTCTCGAAGCTGTCGTAGTTGGCGATGGCCGAGCGGTAGAAGGCGGTCTCGAAGTTGGCCAGGGTGTGGGCGCTGCCCAGGAAGTGGGTCCCCGGCTCGTTGGCCAGGATCGCCTCGAGGGCCTGGCCGTTCTCCGAGAGGTCCATGCCCTTGGCGAAGACGGCCATCATGCCGCACTGGTCGGCGTCCATGACGAACTTCTCGTAGCCGCAGGTCAGGCCGCCCTCCAGCCAGCCGGCGGCGTGGAGCACGAAGTTGACGCCCGCCAGGACGGTCGGCTGGAGCGTCGCCGCCGACTCGTAGGCGGCCTGTGCATCGGGCAGCTTGGAGGCACACAGGCTGCCCCCGGAGCGGAACGGCACGCCCAGGCGGCGGGCCAGCGCGGCCATGGCGTACAGCACGAGGGCCGGCTCGGGGGTGCCGAAGGTGGGCGCGCCCGACTGCATCGACATGGAGCTGGCGAACGAGCCCAGGACGACCGGCGCGCCGGGGCGCGTCAGCTGCACGAAGGCCATGCCGCCCAGCGCCTCGGCCAGCGTCTGGGCGCAGACCGCCGCCGCCGTCACCGGCGCCATCGCGCCGGCCAGGATGAATGGGGTCATGAGCGTCGCCTGGTTGGCCTCGGCGTAGGCGCGCGCCGACCCGACCATGGTGGCGTCCCACACGAGCGGCGAGTTGGCGTTGATAAGGCTCAACACGACCGCGTGCTGGTCCACGAAGTCCGGCCCGAACACGAGGCGCGCCATCTCGACCGTATCGCGGGCCCGCTCGGCGGCCGTGACGGAGCCCATGAACGGCTTGTCGGAGTAGCGGATGTGGCTGTAGACCATGTCCAGGTGGCGCTTGTTGACCGGCACGTCCACCGGCTCGCAGACCGTGCCCCCGGAGTGGTGCATGAAGGGGCTGCTGTAGGCCAGCTTCACGAAGTTGCGGAAGTCCTCGATGGTGCCGTAGCGCCGCCCGCGGTCCAGGTCGAGCACGAACGGCGAGCCATAGTTGGGCGCGAAGACCGTCGCCGAGCCGCCGATCTGCACGTTGTGGGCCGGGTTGCGGGCGTACTGGGTGAACTCGCGGGGAGCCGTCGCCTGGACGATCTGGCGGCACATCCCCCGCGGGAAGCGCACGCGCTCGCCCGTCGCGTCGGCGCCCGCGGCCACCAGCGTGGCCACCGCCGCGGGGTCGCCGCGGAACTCCAGGCCCACCTCCTGGAGGATCGTGTCGGCGTTGCGCTCGATGAGGGCCAGACCTTCCTCGTCGAGGACCTCGAACGGCTTGAGGGCACGGGTCAGGAACGGCGACCGCTCGAATTGGCGATGGAGGCGGGCGGCCTGGCGGGCCGCACGGCCGCCGCTGCGCTGGTGGGGGACCTCGTCCATCACGGCTCCTTGGTGCTGGCGGCGTTGACCACGGGACGACCGCGCTCGCGTCGTCGCGGGCCGCTAGCCCCATGGCCCGCCGGCCGCTGGGGCAGGGCTACGACCCGGCCCAGATGGGTGGACGGAGCGGTCCGATGGGGGAACGCCAGGGCGTCCACGAAATGGGCCTGGAAGGCGGGTTCGACGGCCGTCTCGATCTTCTCCACCCGGCGAACGGTCGCCTCGATCTCCCGCCGGGCGCGCACGGAGAGGAGGGCCATCAGGGCGCCCGTGCCGGCCGCGTTGCCGGACGCCACGACGCGCGCCGGGTCGCAGTCGGGGATGAGCCCCAGGGCCATGGCCTGGACGCCGTCGATCTGGCTGCCGAACGCCCCCGCGAGCCGCACTTCGTCGACCGCGTCGACCCCCGCGTGGTCCATGAGCAGGCGGGCGCCGGCGTACAGGGCGGCCTTGGCCAGCTGGATGGCGCGCACGTCGTTCTGGGTGATGACGAGGCGCGGCGAGCCGTCGTGGAGGACGTACGCGAAGGTCCGGCCGTCGGCGATGACGCGCGGCGTCCGGGCGGCGAGGGCGCCGTCGATCACCCCGTCCGCGGAGACGATGCCGGCGAGGAACAGCTGCGCCACGACCTCCACGATGCCCGACCCGCAGATGCCGCTGATGGCGAGGTCCCCCAGCGCCTCCGCGAACCCGGGCTCGTCCGACCAGAGCGGGCAGCCGATGACCCGCACGCGCGGCTCGTGGGTCTGCGGGTCGATGCGCACGCGCTCGATGGCCCCCGGCGCGGCGCGCTGCCCGCCGCTGATCTGGGCGCCCTCGAAGGCGGGGCCAGTGGGGCTGGAAGCCGCCAGGAGGCGGCCGTCCACGCCGAGCACGATCTCCGCGTTCGTGCCCACGTCCACGGCGAGCTGCACGCCCGCGCCGCGCTGCGGCTCCTCCGCCAGGATCACGCCCGCCGTGTCGGCGCCCACGTGGCCGGCGATGCACGGCAGGACGTACACCCGGGCGCCGGGGTGGGCGCGCACGCCGATCTCCGCCGCGCCCACCTCCAGGGCCTCGTCGGTGGCCAGGGTGAACGGCGCCGTGCCCAGCGGCACGGGGTCCAGCCCCAGCAACAGGTGGTGCATGATCGGGTTGCCCACGACCGCGAGCTCCAGGATGTCGCGTGCCGGCACGCCCGCGCGGGCCGCCAGGGACGCCACCAGCTTGCCCACCGCAGCCCGCACGGCGCGGGTCATGGCCGCGGCGCCGTCGGGGTGCAGCATGGCGTACGAGACGCGACTCATGAGGTCCTCGCCGAAGCGGATCTGGGGGTTCATGACGCCCTCGGAGGCGAGGACCGCGCCGTCCGACAGGTCCACCAGGTGGCCGGCGATGGTCGTCGAGCCGACGTCCAGGGCGACGCCGAGGGCCCGCTCGTGCAGGCCCGGCCAGACGGCGGTGATGACGCGGCCGTCGTGGACGGCGACGGTCACCGCGAACGAACCCGCCTCGAGGGCGGCCAGGAGGGCACGGATCACGTGCAGGTCCGTCTCCAGGCCGGTGAGGTCCCACTCGGCGGCCAGGGCGTCCTTCAGCCGGGCCAGGTCGCCACGCGGCGAGGCCAGCTGCGGCTGGGCCACCTGCACGTAATGGAGCCGGACGACCGGGTCGATCTGGAACGCCCGTCGGGCCAGCTCCTTGCGCACCACCTGGCGGTGCACCTGGCTCTCCGCGGGCACGTCGATGACGAGGTCGCCGCGCACGGTCGCGGTGCAGGCCAGCCGGCGGCCGGCCGCCAGGCCGTGGAGGCGGACGTACTCCGTCTCCAGCTCGCCGGCGGACGCCAGGTGGTCGGCCGATGAGGTCAGGCCGAGCCTGGGGAACTCGCCCAGGCTGGGCTGGACCTGGCAGCGGCCGCACAGGCCGCGGCCGCCGCACACGGAGTCGATGTCCACGCCCAGCGCCCGCCCGGCATCCAGGACCGTCGTGCCCTCGTCGAAGCGGCCGCGGCGGCCGGACGGCGTGAAGACGATCAGCGGTTGGGCGGCGGCATTCATGAGGCGGCCGCGGCGGCGCGGCGGCGGTTCACCCGGCGGCCCGGCTCGCCCTCCGCCGGCGCCTCGCGGTAGCGGCGGATCCAGCGGCCGCATTCGGGGTCGTTGCCCATCAGCACGTCGGCGGCCATGACCGCCTGGCGCACGCCGTTGGAAAGGGGGTTGGTGATGGCGCAGGTCAGGCCGCTGGCGATGGCCATGGCCAGGTACGCCCCGTTGATGCCCTCGCGGAAGGGCAAGCCGAAGCTGACGTTGGAGGCGCCGCAGATGGTGTTGACGTGCAGCTCGTCGCGCAGGCGGCCCAGGATGCGGAAGACCTGGCGCCCGGCTGTGGGCAAGGCCCCGATGGGCATGAGCAGCGGATCGACGATGACGTCCTCGCGCGGGATGCCGTGGTCTGCCGCCCGCTCCACGATCCGCCGGGCGACCGCGAAGCGCACGTCGGGATCCTCCGAGATGCCGGTCTCGTCGTTGGAGATGGCCACCACCGCCGCGCCGTAGCGCCGCACGAGGGGCAGCACGCGCTCGAGCCGCTCCTCCTCGCCGGTGACCGAGTTGACGAGCGCCTTGCCCTGGTAGGCGGCGAGGCCCGCCTCCAGCGCTTCCACGATCGACGAGTCGATGGACAGGGGCAGGTCCGTCAGGCCCTGGACGAGGCGGACCGCGTGGGCCAGCATCGCCGGCTCGTCGGCCAGCGGCACGCCGGCGTTGACGTCCAGCATGTGGGCGCCAGCCGCCACCTGGGCCAGCGCGTCACGCTCGACGCGACTGAAGTCGCCGGCCTTCATCTCGTCCGCCAGCAGCTTGCGGCCGGTCGGGTTGATCCGTTCGCCGATGATCACGAACGGCCGGTCGTCGCCGATGACGACCTCCCGCGTGGCGGAGCCAACGACCGTGTGCGTCATGCGGCCGCGCCACCCGGCCCGGCGTCGTCCACGCCGCCGGCCGCCACGAGGCGGGCCAGCACGTCGCGGGTGTAGGCGTGCTCCAGGCGCGCCGCCTCCGCCTTGGCCGCCGCGTCCGGCTCGTCGGCGCACGCCGTCTGCGTCTTGCGCCACTCGGCGATGTAGTCGTCCATCGCCCGCCGGCCGGCCTTAACGGCGGCCTTGTCGATGGCCACCTGGAAGCGCGGATGGAGCACGATCTTGGCCGTCTGGCGGCCGTCGCGGACGACGACCTGGGCGGGGATGTCCCGCCACCAGATGACGGTCAGGGTCCCGGCCACGTCAGGCGGCTGCGACGGGTCCGGCCGCCACCGGCAGCGCGGCGCGCAGGGCCGAGACGTCGGCCACGGCCGCCAGCGCCTCGACGGCCGTGGCGAGGTCGCCGTAGCCGGTGTGGCGGAGCTCGAAGGCAAGGCCCAGCCTGGCCGCCGCGGCACGAGCCGCGTGGAGCAGGGCCGTGTCATCGGTCTGGGCCAGGTAGACCACGCGGCGGTACGCGCCGAAGTACACCGGCAGCAGCTCCGGGTGGCGGTCCAGGCCCAGGCCCCGCATCACGAGGCGGTCGAAATGACGGGCCAGGAAGTCGGTCAGGAAGAAGGTCGCCGGCTCCTGGGCCATGAGCTCGTCGAACGTCGCCTGGCCGGCGAAGACTTGGTAGCAGTGGGCGCCGGGCAGGCGCTCCACGCCCTCCTCCCGCAGGACGGCGTCCAGCAGCCCGCCGGTGCCGCAATCGGCGTAGGCCACGAAGATCCGGTCGTGGGTGGCGCGCGCGGCGCGGATGCGGCGACGGACCGCGTCGGGGATGCGCTCGGGCCGCTGGTGGAGGTGGGCCGGCAGGCAGGCCAGGTCCAGGTGCGCCATGCCTGGCCGTCGCGTCAGGGCCAATAGCTCGGGCGCCAGGGCACCGCAGGCGATGATCAGCGTGCGCGGCGTGGCCGTGGGCACCGCGTCAGGCGGCACTGGCCCGTCGCTTGTCGATGAGGGCGCGGGCCATCTCCGCTGCCACGCCGGCGTCGCGGCAGTAGGCGTCGGCGCCCACGGCCGCCCCGAACTCCTCGTTGAGCGGCGCCCCGCCGACGAGCACGATGTAGTCGTCGCGCAGGCCTTTCTGCTTGAGCGTGTCGATGACGACCTTCATGTACGGCATCGTCGTGGTCAGCAGGGCGGACATGCCCAGGATGTCGGGGTGGTGCTGATCCAGGGCGGCCAGGAACTTGTCGGCGTCGGTGTTGACGCCCAGGTCGAAGACCTCGAAGCCGGCCCCCTCCAGCATCATCCCGACGAGGTTCTTGCCGATGTCGTGGATGTCGCCCTTGACCGTGCCGATGACGACCTTGCCGATGGGCTTGGCGCCGGTCTCGGCGAGGAGCGGCCGCAGGATGGCCATGCCGGCCTTCATGGCGTTGGCCGCGAGGAGCACCTCCGGCACGAACAGGATGCCGTCGCGGAAGTCGATGCCCACGATCTTCATGCCCGCCACGAGGGCGTCGTCGAGGACGCGAGTGGCGCTCCAGCCGCGCCCGAGCAGGATCTTCGTGCCCTCCACGATCTCGGCGGCCATGCCGTCGTAGAGGTCGTTGTGCATCTGCTCAGTCAGCTCCTCGTCGGAGAGGGCTGCCAGGTCGATCTCGTTGTCGGTCACGTGGGGCGTTCCGTGGCTCTCGCTGTTCCGCTATGTGGAACGGTGCCGTATGATGGAACGGCCACCGCAATGTAGCGGACGGGAGGGGTCGTGTCCAGAGTCCAGGCCATCGAGCGGGCCTTCGTCGTGCTGGGTGCGCTGGCCGACGGGCCGCTCGGCGTGACCGAGGTGGGGGTGCGGGCCGGGCTGCCCAAGAGCACCACGGCCCGCCTGCTGGCCACGTTGGTGGCGGCGGGGGCGGTCGAGCGGGTGGCCGGCGGCACGGACTACCGGGTCGGGGGCCGCATGGCGGCCCTGGCGGCCGGTGTCCGGCCGACGCGCAGCCTCGTGGCGGTGGCGCGGCCGCACCTCGTGGCGCTCGCCGGCGCGGCCGGCGAGGCGGCCGGCCTGTCGATCCCCGACGGCAGACTCGTCCACTACGTCGACCAGGTGGACTCGCCCCACCCGGTGGGGGTGCGTGACTGGACCGGCACGCGCCTGCCGATGCACGCGGTCTCGTCCGGGCTCGTGTTCCTCGCCCACATGCTGCCGGCGGAGGTGGACGTCCTGCTGGCCCGGCCGCTCGAGCGCTTCACCCCGGCGACCGTCGTCGACCCGGCGGCGATCCGCGAGCGCCTGCGGCACGTGCTGCTGGACGGCTACGCCTGGACGGCGGAAGAGGTGGCCGAGGGCATCACCTCCGTCGCCGCGGCCGTGTCCGACGAGGATGGCGAGGTCGTGGCGGCCATCCACGTCCACGGCCCGTCGTACCGTTTCCCGGGTTCCTCCGCGTCAGCTGCCACGGTCGCCGCCGAGGTCGTGGCCGCCGCGGCCCGCATCTCCGCCCGCATCCGTCAGGCGTGAGGAGCGCCCGGATCGAGAATCGGGTCCAGACGAGGAAGTCACGCCTTCCGGAGTTCGAATCACGGTCGAGCGGGGTCGCAAAGCACTCGGGCTGAGCCACAAACCGCGACCGATTGGATTGGGTCGTTTGTCCGGATCTCTGTTGGGCATGTGGTGCCTCATGGGGACACTTCCAGCACGAGACAGGTGGTCCCCGGCGCCACGGGACCCACGGACAGGTCAACAGTCGAGTAGCTCGTCGACGAGACCATCGCTGTTCCATCGGGCGTGATCGTGATGAGCCATTGGCCGGGCGGCGTCATCGTGTAAGCGCCGATCAGTCGGCATCCGACCAGTTGTCGAACCTCGAGCTGGAGTGACGGGACATAAGCTTCCGACACACCCGTCTGGGAGGTGCGACTCGCTGGCATCACATAGGACTGGCCCTGGGGTCCACCGACGAGAAGTGCGACGTCCGCACCCGACTGATTGTCCACGGTCACGTCCAACGTATTGCCGCCAGGGGGTTCGCACCCTACCAGGACGACAGCTGCGCAGATAGCGACCGGCAGCACCCCAATGCGTCGCTGGACTCCCCAAGAAACGTGGAACATCTAGACCTCGAGGCGCAGACTCGAACGTAGCGGTCAGCCTGGCTAGAGCCGTTGGTCGGATTCTCTGCGCCGCCGCCCTACGCGATTGCGCATCGGCCCGCGTCGCCAGCGAGACGGGGCCCCGTTGATCCGACGGCGCCCCGACCATGCCGTCGCGGTCGATGTAGTCCATGTGCTACAGTCGGGCCATGGAGCGGATCGCCATCCGGGAGCTGCGGAACCAGGTCAGTCGGGTCGTGCGGCGGGCGCGGGCCGGTGAACGGCTCATCATCACGGTCGACGGTGTGCCGGCGGCGGAGATCGGGCCGGTCGGCACCACGGAATCCGCGAGCCTCGAAGAGCTGGTCGCGAGCGGTGCGGTCGTGGCCTCCCGACTCCGCACGCCTCCGCCTGCCCCGAGGCCCGTGCCTGCGCCATCGGGCCGGGCGAGCGAGGATGTGCTGGCCCAGCTCCGCGAACGCTGATGCTTTTCCTGGACACCTCCGCGCTGGTCAAGCGCTACGTCGAGGAGGAGGGCACCAAGCTAGTCCTGCAGCGGATGGCCGAGGACCCCGAGTGGGTCGCCGCGTCGGTAGCCCGGACGGAGGCGGAGATCACCCTGTGCCGCCTGGGCTTCGAATCCGGTGGGTCGGCCGATGCCTGGCGCCTCCTGCGCGAGGACTGGGCGCGGTGTCACGTCGTCCCGCTCGATCCGGCGTGCCTGGAGCAGGCCAGCGCGCTCGGCTGCGCGCATCAACTGCGAACCCTCGACGCGCTGCACCTGGCCGCCGCTCAGCGCCTGCCGCAGCCGTTCGTGCTGCTGACCTTCGACCGGCGTCAGGCGGACGCCGCCCGCGCGATGGGATTCGTCGTCGAGGGGGCGTAAACCTCGGTCGTCAACGGCCCTGTCGCCGCTCCTCGAGCAATGCCTGTACCCCACCTGTGCCGGGCGCCAGCCACGGGGCAGGCGTTCGCAAGAGGTCGAGCGGGGGTGCCGCCTGCGCTTCGCGCTTGATCGCTGTCAACCGAGCCACCGGGACGCCACGGTCGACGATCACGATGGTCTCGCCCTCCCGGACGCGGTCGATGACGGCCCTCAATTCGCCTAGGACCTGTTTCACCGTCATGGTCGTCATCAGGACATTCTCGCCGCAGGGTTCATGACCGTCACGTGGCGTGAGCTACGGGTTCAGGCGCCCTGGCGGCGGCGGATCTCCGCGCTGATGGCCGGCACGACCGCATGGAGATCGCCCAGCACCACGTAGGTGGCCACGCCCATGATCGGCGCGTCGCCGTCGGGGTTGATGGCCAGGATGCGCTTGGACGCCTTGCAGCCGACGATGTGCTGGATCGCCCCGCTGATGCCGCAGGCGATGTACAGCTCCGGCGCGATGCGCTGACCCGTCTGGCCGATCTGCTCGGTGTGAGGCCGCCAGCCGGCACTCGTGACCGCCCGGGATACGCCGACCGCCGCCCCCAGGAGCCGGGCCAGGTCCTCCAGCTCGGCGAACCCCGCCGCGCTGCCGACGCCCCGCCCCCCACCGATCACGACCTTGGCGTCGGTCAGCGAGATGCCGCCGCCGGCCTGGGCCTCGCGGCCGGTCACGCGGACCACGAGGTCGCGGTCGCTCAGCGTCGGGGCGAACGCGGCGACCGTGGCAGGCGAGGCGCCGGCTCGTTCGTCGACGGCGATCCCGTGCGGGGCCACCGTGAGGAGGCGCCTCGCAGCATCGAGCCGTGACTCTTCGATGAGGCTGCCGGCCCAGCGCTGCCGGGTGAGCAGGAACGGCTCGTCGGGGCCGGCCGCGGCCTGCGTCACGTCGAGCACGTTGGCGGCCAGCGGCAGGCCGGTCCGAGCTGCTTGGTACGCCATCACCTCGTTGCCGCGGTCGCTCCCCGCGGCCAGGACCACGGCGGCGCCGAGCGTGTCCGCCAGCTGCGCAAGGGCGGCCGCCCACGCCTCGGGCGCGTAGTCGGTGAGGCGGTCCGACTCGACCACGTGGACCAGCCCGACCCCGTGGGCTCCCAGGCCTGGCCCGAAGGCCCGACCCTCCGCCCCGATCACCAGGGCCGCCAGGGGCGCCTTCCGCCGTTCCGCCACCCGCCGCCCGAGGGCCAGCGCCTCCAGCGACAGGCGATCCGGCTCACCCGCCGCGTGCTCGACCAGCGCCAGCACAGGCCCGCTCATCGGCCGGTGCCCAGGCTTGGAGCGTTCGGTACCAGCCCCATTCGTGGTCCCGGCGTGAGCGGTAACGCGAAGGGTTCGGGCCTGCGGCTTGCCGTCCGATCCACGAGCCCCATTCGTAGGAATGGCCGCGGGAGGTCATAAGGGGTGCGGAGCGACGCCGCGGCGAGGCCCCGGCGAGCCTTGCTGGTCGACCTTAAGCGCGGACCAGCAATGGGGCTGGTAGGCGCGGAGCCAAGGTGCCGCGCCAGGCTGCGAGGCCACGACACCCGGCTCCGGGACCCCCGCCACACGCTCATGCGTCGAGGACGCCGATGCGTTCGAGCAT
>DASPUH010000044.1:0-15783 GCA_035622975.1 Candidatus Sulfotelmatobacter sp. | reverse complement strand
CCGCTGGACGTCGCCGGACCGACTCCCGACACCGCGATGGCCCTGGAAGGAAGCGCTGCATGACCCGCGTCCGTGTCCCCGATACCCGCCACGCGCTCGCCGCCGCCCAGGCCACGACCGCCGCCGCCTTCGCCAGTGACTCCCATGCCCTGACGGCGGCCCTCAGTGCCCGGGCCATGCTCGTGCCGATGGTCATCGAGTCGTCGAGCCGCGGTGAACGCGCCTACGACATCTACAGTCGCCTGCTGAAGGAGCGCATCGTCTTCCTGGGCGACGTCGTGGAGGACCACGTCGCCAACCTCATCATCGCCCAGCTCCTCTTCCTGGAATCGGAGGACCCCGAGCGCGACATCAGCCTGTACATCAACTCGCCGGGTGGCGTGGTCACCTCGGGCCTCGCCATCTACGACACGATGGAGTACCTGCGCGCGCCTGTCAGCACGATCTGCATCGGTCTGGCCGCGAGCATGGCCAGCGTCCTGCTGGCCGCCGGCGCCAAGGGCAAGCGTTACTCCCTGCCCAACAGCCGGATCATGATCCACCAGGGCTCGGGCGGCTACCGTGGCAACACGCCCGACGTGTTCATCCAGGTCAAGGAGCTCGAGGCGCTCAACGAGAAGATGCACGAGATCCTGGCCCACCACACCGGCCAGACCGTGGAGAAGGTCCGCCACGACACGGAGCGCGACTACTTCATGTCCCCCGAGGCGGCACAGGCGTATGGCATCATCGATGCCATCTTCAACCGGCCGGGCAGCTCGCTCATCGCCAAGGGCCATGACGAACAGGGGGCTGCCAAACCCAGCGGGGAGTCAGAGGATGCACCTGAACCGGCGCGCAAGCCGAACAGCGAATGACCGGGACGGCCGGCTGACCGGGTAGGCGAGGGCACGAGCCAGGTGGCGACCACGACCAAGGGCCCCAAGGTCCCGTACCGCTGCAGTTTCTGCGGCAAGAGCCAGGAACAGGTCCGCAAGCTCATCGCGGGGCAGGGCGTCTACATCTGCGACGAGTGCATCAACCTCTGCCAGGAGATCATCGAAGAGGAGATGCTGGAGGCGCCCCGCGCCAAGCCGCAGGTCGCCAAGCTGCCCAACCCAGCCCACATCAAGTCGGCCCTGGACGAGTACGTCATCAGCCAGGAGCGGGCCAAGCGCGTCCTCTCGGTCGCCGTCTACAACCACTACAAGCGGGTCAACGCGGGCCACCAGGTCGACGACGTGGAGCTGCAGAAGTCGAACGTCATGCTGGTCGGGCCCACCGGCTCGGGCAAGACGCTGCTGGCTCAGACCCTGGCCCGGATCCTGGATGTGCCGTTCTGCATCGCCGACGCGACGTCGCTCACCGAGGCCGGCTACGTCGGCGAGGACGTGGAGAACATCCTCCTGCGGCTCATCCAGGCCGCCGACTTCGACGTGGCGCGGGCGCAGCGCGGGATCATCTACATCGACGAGATCGACAAGATCGCCCGCAAGGCCGACAACCCCTCCATCACCCGCGACGTGTCCGGGGAGGGTGTCCAGCAGGCGCTCCTCAAGATCCTGGAGGGCACCATCGCCAACGTGCCGCCCCAGGGCGGCCGCAAGCATCCCCATCAGGATTTCATCCAGATCGACACGACCAACGTGCTCTTCATCTGCGGCGGGGCCTTCGAAGGCCTGGAGCGGATCGTGGAGGAGCGGGTGGGCCGACGGTCGATCGGCTTCGGCTCGGAGGCCCACCTGGATCGGACTCAGCGGGAGAAAGTGCTCGAGCAGCTCATGCCGGAGGACCTCCTCAAGTTCGGCCTGATCCCCGAGTTCGTGGGCCGCCTGCCGGTCATCGTGACGCTCAACCCGCTGACCCAGGACGACCTTGTGCGGATCCTGACCGAGCCCCGCAACGCGGTGGCGCGGCAGTTCACCAAGTTCCTGTCGCTGGACAAGGTGGACCTCGTCTTCACTCGTGGGGCGCTCGACGCGGCTGCCGAGCTGGCCCTGGGCCGGCGGACCGGGGCGCGTGCGCTGCGCTCCATCGTGGAGGAGGCGCTCCTCGACGTGATGTACGAGATCCCCGAGCGCACTGATGTCCGCCGCTGCATCATCACCGAGGAGACGATCCGCCACGGCCGCGCGCCGCTGCTGCTGACGAAGGCGGACGTCGACGAGGGGGTCGACGAGACCAACCATCCCGCGCTCCTCCGCAACGACGCCACCGCCTGAGCCACGGCCCAGCGTCAGCGCGGCTGATCGGGCCACGCTGGCCCTCGATCACGAGCTTCTGGACCTCGGCGGGGGTCGTCGGCTGGAGCGCTTCGGGTCGCGCATCGTGGATCGTCCCGCCGCCGGCGCGGAGCGCTTGCGGCCCCGCGATCCGGCCCGCTGGCCGGGCGCCGACCTGCGTTACGAGCGCGACGGGCCGAGCGGGCGCTGGATCGCCGCTCCGGGCGCGTCCAGCCCGTGGACGGTGGATGCCGGCTCCTTCCGCCTGGAGTTGCGCCCGACCACCTCGGGCGAGGTCGGCTGCTACCCGGAGCACGCGGCCGCCTGGGCGATCATCGGCGCCGCAGCGGCGGCGGGTCGGGCGCGCGTCCTGAACCTCTTCGCCCACACCGGCGGCGCGACCCTGGCCGCGGCGAGCGCCGGAGGGGCGGTGACCCACGTCGACGCCGCCCGGACGGCCGTGGCCTGGGCCCGGCGCAACGCCGCGCTGTCGGGCCTGGCCGGCGCGCCCGTCCGCTGGATCATCGACGACGCGGCCGCGTTCGCGGCTCGCGAGGCGCGGCGCGGTCGCCGCTACGACCTCGTGGTGGCCGACCCGCCGGCCTACGGGCATGGTACCGGAGCCCGTCGCTGGCACCTGGCGGCGGACCTGCCGGCCCTGCTGGCAGCGTGCCGCGAGCTTGGTGCCGGGGACGGGCCGCCGATGCTGGTCCTGACCAGCCACTCGGCTGCACTCTCGGCCGACGACCTGATCGACGTCGTCCGTGCGGCCTGGCATGGCGCGCTGGTACGCCCGGAGGTCACTGCCCTCCGGCTGGTCACCGATGACGGCCGGGCGGTGGAGGTCGGCACGATGGTCGTGGTGCGACCGTGACCGACGAACCCATCACTTCGCCCCGCAATCCTCGCGTCGCCGCGGCCCACGCCCTGCGCGACCGGCGCCGCCGGGACGAGACCGGCCTGACACTGGTGGACGGGGCGCGCGAGACCTGGCGTGCGATGCAGGCCGGGGTGGCGGTGGAGACCGTGTTCGTCTGCCGCTCCCTGGTCCACGGCCCTGACGGCCTCACCCTGCTGGACGCACTTGACGCCCGGGCGCGGCAAGGGCGCGACGTGCGGCTGGAGGTGGGGCCGCAGGCCCATGCCCGACTCGCCTACGGGGACCGCAGCGATGGGATCGTGGCCGTGGTTCGACCCCCGCGCAAGGGCGTGGACGACCTGCGGCTGGGAGCGTCGCCCCTCGTGGCCGTGCTGGAAGGCGTCCAGAAGCCGGGCAACGTGGGGGCCGTCCTGCGCACGGCGGATGCCGCCGGGGTGGACGCGGTCGTGCTCGCGGACCCGGGCACGGACCTCTACAACCCCAATACGATCCGCGCCAGCCTGGGCTGCATCTTCAGCGTCCCGGTGGCGGCCGCCGGCACGGACGACGTCCAGGCCTGGCTGCGCCGCCTGGGGCTGGCCGTCATCGTGGCCAGGGTCGACGCCGCGCGGCGCTACACCGCCGTGGACTACCGCGCCGGGACGGCGATGGTGCTGGGCAGCGAGGCGGCCGGCCTGAGCGATCGCTGGCGCGGCCCGTCGGTCGTCGCGGTGAGCCTGCCGATGGCCGGCCTGGCCGACAGCCTGTCGGTGGCGGCCGCCGCGGCCGTGCTCTTCTACGAGGCGCGCCGACAGCGCGACGCGGCCTGAACGCGACCGGGATCGCCACGATCGCGTGCTACACTCGCGCCCTTCACGGCGCTGACCGAGAGGAGTAGCGCTTCGGACGGCCGTCCAGAGACCGCGGGCCATCGGCTGCAAGCCCGCGGCGGCAGGGGAGCGTGAACGTCGCTCGCGAGCCGTGCGGGTGGCGCCCGATAGCGCGCCGCGAGGGCCCCCGACGGCCGGCATCGGGCGGGCCGGGATGACCGGACCGCGTCGGGAGGCCAGACCAGCAGGTGGTACCACGACCCCGTTCGTCCGCTGGACGAGCGGGGCGTTCCATCTTCGGGAGCGACCGGCCATGACCGACATCGACATGCCCAAGGCCTACGACCCGTCGGCGGTGGAGACGGGGATCTACGAGCGCTGGCTGGCGGCCGATGTCTTCGCCCCGGACGGCACGGGCAGCCGTGCCGATCCGGCCAAACTGCCGTTCGTCATCATCCAGCCGCCGCCCAACGTGACGGGGGCGCTCCACCTGGGCCATGCCCAGCGCACGGCGGTGGAGGATGCGCTCATCCGCCACGCCCGCATGAGCGGCCGGCCGACGCTCTGGCTGCCGGGGATGGACCACGCCTCGATCGCGGCCCAGGTGGTCCTGGACCGGATGCTGGCCAAGGAGGGCCAGAGCCGCGCCTCCCTTGGCCGCGAGGCGTACCTCGATCGCATGCGGGCGTTCGTGGCCGCCACCCGGCCCATCATGCGCGGCCAGCTGGAGCGCGTCGGTGGCTCGCTGGACTGGGGCCGCGAACGCTTCACGATGGACGATCGTTCGGCGCAGGCGGTGCGGACCGCCTTCAAGCGGCTCTTCGACGACGGCCTCGCCTACCGCACCGAGGCGCTCGTCAACTGGTGCCCCGGCTGCCGCACGAGCGTGTCCGACCTGGAGGTCATCGCCACCCCGGAGACGGGAACCCTGTGGACGATCGTCTACCACCTCGTGGGGGCGGATGGCGAACCGGAGCCCGGGGCGGTCATCGCGGTGGCCACGACGCGGCCTGAGACGCTGCTCGGTGACACGGCCGTGGCGGTCCACCCCGCCGACGAGCGGTACGCCGCGCTGGTGGGGCGCCGCGTGCGCATCCCCTTCACCGGACGCGACGTGCCGGTCATCGCCGACGACGCGGTCGACCGCGGCTTCGGCACCGGTGCCGTCAAGGTCACCCCGGCCCACGACCAGACCGACCTGGAGATCGGGCTGCGCCATGGCCTCGCCCGTGTCACGGTCCTGGATGACGCCGCGCACGTCAGCTGCCCCGGGTCGTACGAGGGCCTGGACCGCCTCGAGGCGCGTCGCCGCATCGTGGCCGACCTGGAGGCACTAGGTGACCTGGTGAGCACCGCGCCGCACGAGATGGTCGTGGGACGCTGCCAGCGCAGTGACGACGTGATCGAGCCGCGGCTCAAGACGCAGTGGTTCCTGCGCATGGAGCCGCTGGCGGCCAAGGCGCTGGCCGCCGTCCGGGAGGGGCGGACGCGGATCGTGCCGCGGCGCTTCGAGAAGGTCTTCTTCGGCTGGCTCGAGCAGATCCATGACTGGAACCTGAGCCGCCAGCTGTGGTGGGGCCACCGCATCCCCGCCTGGTACTGCCCCGACGGCCACGTGAGCGTGTCGGAGCTGGCCGAGGGTCCCGCCGCGTGCGCCACCTGCGGCCGGCCCACGGCCCAGCTGGAGCAGGATCCGGACATCTTCGACACGTGGTTCAGCAGCGGCTTGTGGCCCTTCTCCACGCTGGGTTGGCCGGTCCGGACGCCCGACCTGGCGCGTTACTACCCCGGTACCGTCATGGAGACCGGCTACGACATCATCTTCTTCTGGGTCGCCCGGATGATGATGCTGGGCGAGTGGCTCACCGGCGAAGCCCCCTTCGGGGCGGTCTACCTCTCCGGGCTGGTGCGCGATCCATACGGCCAGAAGATGTCCAAGACCAAGGGCAACGTCGTGGACCCGCTTGGGGTGATCGACGACATCGGGGCCGACAGCCTCCGCTTCGCCCTGGTCAACGGGGTCGCCCCGGGCGCCGACCTGCGGCTCTCACCCACGCGCCTGGAGGGCGCCCGGAACTTCGGCAACAAGCTGTGGAACGCCGCTCGCTACGTTTTGGGAGCCCGGCCGGCCGACCTCCCCGACGACGCCGTGCTCGCCCTCCCGCCGGCCGCCGACCTGGGCCCGGCCGAGCACTGGCTGCTGGCCGACCTGGCCGGCACGATCGAGCAGGTCACCCTTGCCTTCGACGCCCTGCAGCTGGGCGACGCGACCCGCGCCCTGCACGAGGCCATCTGGAGCACGTACTGCGACCAGTACCTGGAGCTCGCCAAGGCGCGCCTCGCCGACCCGGCGACCCGGCCGGCCGAGCGCGAGGCGACGTGGCGGGTGCTCGTCTGGGCGCTCGATCGCTACCTGCGCCTGCTGCACCCGGTGATGCCCTTCCTGACCGAGGCGATCTGGGGGCGCCTGCCCCATGCCACCGGGGACCCGGAGCTGCTCATCGTGGCCGGCTGGCCCCGAGCCGCCTCCGAGCGGGCCCTCGCCGACCCCGTTCAGGCGCGAGCCATGGGGGCCCTGCTCGAGCTCGTCCGCGCTGTGCGCAACGCCCGCGCCGAGGCCGGCATCGCCCCCGCCGAGCGCCTTGCCGCCGAACTGTCGCTCCCCGATCCGGCCGTCCGGGCGGCCTATGCCGGGCTGGTCGTGCCGTTCGGCCGTCTGACTCGCCTGGCACCGGTCACCGTGGCCGATGATCGCCTCGCCGCAGCAGACGAGGCAGGCACCATCCACGTCCTGGCGGGCGCGCTGGAGGCCGCCCTCCGGCGGAGCGGGGCGGACGTCGACCGCGATCGGGCGCGCGTGCAGCGCGAGCTGGCGGACCTGCGGGCGCGTCTTGGCGCGGCCGAGGCCCGCCTGGCCGACGCCTCCTTCACCAGCCGCGCCCCGGCGAGCGTGGTCCAGGGCGCGCGCGCACGGGCGGCCGGGTTGCGGGAGCAGGTGGCACGCCTGGAGGCGCGCCTGATCACCAGGTAGGCGCTCACCCCGAGTCGGCGCCCGGGCGCACCGGTTTCGGCGTCGGCGGCTCAGGGCACCACGAGGTGGACCGGGTTGCCCAGGAGGTCGACCTGCCACGTCGTCAGGTCGAAGGCGCTATCCGACGAGCTACCGCCCATGTCGTATTCGATCTTCCACCAGCCACCCCCGTTGGTTTCCCCGGGTGGCGCCGGGGCCGTGTAGTTGGTCGGGATCTGGACCAGGATGGTGAGCCAGCAGCCATTGAACGTGCCGGTCGTGTTGCCCACGTTGGTCGTCACCGAGGTCACGTTGGTCCCCGTCCCCGTGCACACGTTGCCTTGCGAGTTGACCTTCTGGGCCGACCAGGAGAATGTGGTGGGGGTGTACCCCGTCACCGTCGGGGCGAGGATCTTCAGGCTTGCCGATAGTGGCTTTGTGTCGCCGGGGTCCCACAGGTTGATCTGCATCGTCTTCCCGGCATGCTCGGCGCCGATCTGGGCGAGGTAGAAGATCGAGGCGCCGCCGCCCGGCAGCGGCTCGTACGTTTCCATCGCTCCGACCCCATACACCTGCGGGGTGCCACCCGAGGCACTGGCCCAGATGGTGAAGGAGTTGTGGCCGTCCGAACCCACCTGTGACGTGCTGCCAGTCGTCGTGATGTGGAGGCGGTAGATCTCGCCCCCGGTCAGGGTCGCCGGAAGCTCGAACCAGCGCAGGTGGCAGTCGATGCCGGCCGTGAGGCTGGCATCGCACTGGTGGTCGCTATGCGCCTGGGTGAAACTCGTCTCCGTGTCACCCATGGCGCACGAGGTCCCGCCCGACCCGTCGAGATCCGCGTCGGAGTAGCCCTTGGTCTGGGCGAACGTCGACCCTGACGCCCAGGTCTGGGTGTCGTCGCTCTGGTCCTGGGTGTTCTTCGTGTCGTACAGCGTGAAGTACGTGCTGATGGGGCTGTTCGAATCGCCGTCGAGCCACCGGTCGCCCGTCCCATACTGGCCGCTCCCATCGCTGGCGCAGAACGGCGCATCGTAGAGCCAGACCTTGCCGTTCGACCCGCCGACAGGCATCTGGATGTCGTAGTTGTAGTAGGTCGTCGGGGCGTAGTAGGGGTTGGTGACCAGCGGGCCGGTGCTGTTGTCGTAGTAGGGCGAGTAGATGTCGCCGTTGAGGCTCTCGCCGCCCTGGCTCATGACCGTCCCCCAGAAGCCCTGCGGGGCGAGGGCGGCCCCATTCGGGTCGGTCAGGTTCGCGTCGGCGACGAAGGTCGTCGTGTGGTAGGCGACGAGGACCTGGACCTGGTCGACCGAGATCGTGTGGGCGCTGCAGGAGTCGGCGTCCTGGAGGCGCACGACGAAGTTCGCGTTGGTGAGATCACTCGACGACCAGGTCCGACCCCACGTGTCCGTCGTTCCGCCCACTCCATAGAGGGCGTCGCTGGTCGTCAGGCCGGTGATGGTCTGCGAGGTGGTGTACGAACCCCCGTTGTTCCAGGACAGGGCTACCGAGATACGGCAGTTGGCAGGGCTGGAGTGGGCCTCGATCTGGACCTGGATGCCGTCGACGGTCGCCCCACCCGGCAGGCTCGGGATCCCGAAGGACGACCATCCTTGCTGGGCGTTCGTCGTGCTCGAGGTGGCGTACCCGTTGTTGCTCGTGTAGGCGTTGGCCGGATTCGTCCAGCCGTTGGGGCTGTGGCTCGCGGTGGGCGAGAGCGGACCGTACTGCGCTGGAACGGGCTGGTCGACGCCCCCGCCGGGATGGCGGACCTTGCCGAAGTCGCCGAAGTAGTTCTGCGGGCTGCCCATCGGCACGGGCAGGACGTAGACGGCGTGTGACGTCCGCGTGGTCGTGATCTTGGTGATCCCGAACAGGCGCATGAAGAACGTGTTGACGGGCGCCGAGATCGTGACGTCCATCTGGTTCGGGTTGCCGCCGCTGGTGACCAGCGAGTCCTGGTTGGCGCTGATGGTGATACCTACGCCGGCGGTGTAGCCATCCTTGGCCGCCTCGTTGGCGGCCGTCTGGATGCCGCGGCTGGGGTCTCCGGGCAGCCACACCACGCCGGCGAGCGCCGCAGCGTCCGCCGCGCGCTGCACCTTCAGGCTGCTGGCCCAGTACCAGGAGATGTCGACGACGATCGCCAGGATGCCGACGAAGACGACCATGGCGACGGCGAAGATGGCGAGGACCTGGCCGCGCTGGCGGCGCCTCTTGGACGGGGTGGCGGGATGGACGGACGCGGCAGCGCTGTCGGTGTCTGGCAATGCGGTGTCCTCGAAGGGCGACGGATGAGTGCCCGGCAAGGGTACCTATGGCTGCCTTGAGATACACCTTTCGTACTGGTCGGATCCGGCCCATTGCGGTGCGTCTGGGCACCGTTCGGGGCTCGCCGTCGCACATGCCGTGGCGGGGAGGCAACAGGGACCTCCAGGAGCGCAGCTATGGCGATGCCACCGGGGACGGGTCGGCCGCATCGTGGTGGCCGCACGGGGCCGCGCTGCGCGGCCCGGTGGTTGGCGCTACGGGACGACGAGGTGGACGGGGTTGCCCAGCAGGGAGACCTGCCAGGTCGTCAGATCGAAGGCCGGGGTGGTGGACTGGTTGCCCATGTCGTACTCGATCTTCCACCAGCCGCCGCCGTTGGTCTCGCCGGTCGGCTGGGGCGCCGTGTAGTTGGTCGGGACCGCCACGTCGATGATGACCCAGCAGCCGTTGAACTGCGAGTTGTTGCCGGTATTGGTCGTGACCGACGACACGTTGGTGCCCGACTTCCCGTTGCAGCTCGAGGCGCCGCTGTTCGTGGTGCCCTGCTGGGAAGTCCAGGAGAAATTGGTCGCGGTGTAGGCGGTCGTGGTCGGCGCCAGGATCTTGAGGCTCGCCGACAGGGCACCGGTGTCACCCGGATCCCACAGGCGGATCTCCATCGTCTTGCCAGCGTGCTGGGCGCCGATCTGGGCCAGGTAGAACTGCGAGTTCTGGTTGGCCGGCAGCGGCTCGAAGGTCTCCATCGCGCCCACGCCGTAGACGTGGGGCGTGCCGCCGGTAGCGGTCGCCCACAGGGCGAAGCTGTTGTGCCCGTCGGCGCCGGTCTGGGCCGAGGCGTTGTTGGGGTCCGTCGTGCTGACATGCAGGCGGTAGATCTTGCCGCCGGCGAGGGTCACCGGGATCTCGTACCAGCGGAGGTGGCAATCGATGCCGCTGGCGAGGCTGGCCGTGCACTGCGTGCCGAGTCCGTCCGGGCCTGCGGGCGCCTGGTTGGCGGTGACCGTGTCCTCCTTGGCGCAGGAGGTCCCGGTCCCGCTGCCCGAGGCGAACAGGTCGTCGTCGGAGTAGGCCTGCGTCTCCTTGAAGGTGTTGCCGGACGACCAGACGGACGTGTCGTCGCTCAGGTCGTCGGTCAGCTTGGTGTCGTACAGGTCGTAGAACGTGCTGATTCCGGTCGTGTTGCCGTTGAACCACCGGTCACCGGTGCCGTACTGGCCGCCCGTGTCGCTGGCGCAGAAGGGCGCGTCGAAGATCCACAGCTGGCCGCCGGAGCTGCCGGCCGGCATCTGCACGTCGTAGTTGTAGTAGTTGGTCGAGTTGTAGTTGGGGTTGCTCGTCTTGCTGGAGCCGTTGTCGTCGTACTTGGGGGCGTAGATGTCGCCGTTGATGTCCTCGCCGCCCTGGCTCATGATCGTGCCCCAGAAGCCCTGCGGCGTGAGCACCCCCAGGTTCGGGTCGGTCAGGTTGTAGTTGGGCAGCGTCGTCGTGGACGAGGTCGTGTAGGACACGGTGAGCTGCGCCTGCCGCACGGATGTGGTGTGGCTGCCCGAGCAGCCCGTGTCGGTCAGCTTGAGCTGGAGCGCGGCGATGTCGGCGACGGCCCAGGTGTGGCCCCAGGTGTCGGTCGTGCCGCCCAGGCCGTAGGACGTCACGGTGGACGTGAGCGCGGTGGTCACCTCCGCGGTCGACCAGCTCGTGCCGTTCCACGACAGCGCTGCCGTGACCGTGCAGGTCGTGGCCGTCGTCGCCTTCGCGCTCATGATCAGCTGGATGCCCGTCACGGTCGCACCGGAAGGAACGGTGAGGCCGGTGAACGTCTTCCACACCTCGGCATGGTTCTGCACGGTGTCGGTCGTGTAGACCACGGAGCCCGAGTACATGTTGGCGGGGCTGGTCCACGAACCACCGGACACGAAGGTAGTCGGCAAGGTGGGCCCCACGGTGGCGGGCGTGACGGTGGTGACGGTCTCCGGGGTGGCGTAGCGGATCGAGCCGAAGTCGCCGTAGTAGTTCTGCGGGCTGCCCATGGGCACGGGCAGGATGTAGACCGCCTTGGAGCTGCGACTGGCCTGGATGCTGTTGATGCCGAAGAGGCGCATGAAGAACGTGTTGATGGGCGCCGAGACGGTCACGTCGAGCTGGTTGGGGTTGCCGCCGGTCACGACTTGCGAATCCTGGCTGACCGTGACGGTGGTGGAGCCGCCGACCGTGATGCCGTTCTGGGCCACGGCCGCATCCGCGGCGGCCACGCCGCTCGCCACATTGCCTGGCAGCCACACGACGCCGGCGAGCGCCGCGGCGTCGGCGGCGCGCTGCACCCTGAGGCTGTTGGCCCAGTACCACGACACGTCGATGACGATGGCCAGGATCCCCACGAACAGGATGGTTGCGGCGGCGAAGATGGCAAGGACCTGGCCCTGCTGGCGCCGGGTGCGTGGGGTCCCCCTGGTTCCTGGCTTCATGGGTGTTGATCAACCTCTGGTCGATAGGTCCGGTGGTGCGCAAGCGCAGTCAATCGTGTGGCGTGGGTCCCAGATAGGGCCCGTTGGTACCGGTCGTCAAAAGCTGATGGCGCCGGTGCCACCGATGCCCGCTGAGGGTGCGGTGGCGACCTTGCGGGGGGCGTTGCGGACGTGCCGAGGCGCACCGGACCAAGGTCCCGGTCACCGGACACCGGACGTCCTGCCGCCGGTGGCGGGCGCCACCGTGCCGGCCCGCTGTCGTGCCGGGCGTCGGGTCGTGATCGCGCCGGTGGGATCACGCGGTCCGCCTGGAGATCGGATCGGTCGCTGGTCGTGACCGCTCGACGCGCTAGATGCGGGTGCAGCGGCCGCCGTCGGCTACCGGCGTGAGGCGGTCGAAGGCAGTGCGCACGTCAGCGGGGCCGTGCAGGCGGGCACCACCCGGACCGCGATGCTTGATCGAGGTCCCGGGGATCGACCCGGCGTCACGCCGGGCAGCGGGTGGAGGCCGCGCCGGGGATCAGGGGACGACCAGGTGGACGGGGTTGCCGATGACCGAGACCTGCCAGGTCGTCGTGTCGTTGCCGCCGATCACGTTGTACTCGATCTGCCACCAGCCGTTGTTCCACAGTCCTCCGGTGGCCACGCTGCCGTACGTATCAGGCAGCGGGATGAAGATGTGCAGCCACGTGTTGTTGAAGCCCGACGACGAGCCGTTGTTGGTCTCGATCTGCGTGCGGCCGCTGGCCGCGCATGCGTCGCTGCTCCCGGTGCAGTTGCTGTCGCTGGTATAGCTGAAGGTCGCGTACGACTGACTACCGCCATCGGGGCTCAGGATGCGCAGGTAGGCCGGGCCTTGCACGTCGCCGGGATCGAAGAGGTCGATCTCCGCTGTCTTGCCCGCCCCCACGGTCGGATCGATCTGCGCCAGGTAGAACTTCTGCAGGCCGCCGCTCAAGTTGTTGTACGTGGCCATGCGGCCGGCCCCGTAGACCCGCGGCCCACCACCGCCCGTGATAGCCAGCGACCACATGTTCTCGGCGTTCGTATTGGCATTGATCGTGGCGTCGCCGGGATCGGTCGTTTGGACCTGGAGCTGGTAGACGCCGGCCGCCAAACCGGTGCTCATGGCCCACCACCGGTCGTGGTAGTTGTCCGAGCCATTGTTGACCCCGGTGCTGCTGCAGTTGACGCCGGTGCTGGTGGCCCCGTTGGCCGTGTCGGCGCCGGTCTGGTTCTTGAACAGCGTGCCCGAGGCGGCAACCTGGGTCCATATCTGCTTCTGACCCGGCGCACCGTTGGTGTTGAACAGCGTGTAGTAGGTGCTCACAGGATTGGACGGACCAGCGATCCAGTGGTCACCGGCGCCATACGTGCCTCCGGACCCGTTGCCGCCCATGGCGCAGAAGCCGGGGTCGAAGATGTACACGCCGCCGCCGGCGCCGACCTCGAGCTGGTAGTAGTAACCATTCGGGTCGTACTTCGTATTGTTCGCCGGGCTGTAACCGCCGTTGTTCTCCGGGGCGTACGCGTCACCGTTCTGCTCGTTGCCGCCGCGCGTGATGATCGCGCCCCAGCCGCCCTGGCTGCACAGGTCCGTGCCGCACAGCGCGCCTGACAGGCCAGCGGGCGGCGCGACCCCGCTGTCCCCGTTGGTCGTCGCCGACTGGGTGCAGGCCGGCGCCGTGGCCGGCGGCTTGAGGACGAAGCAGCCCACGCCGTAATAGGCCAGGGGACTGCCCATCGGCACCGGCAGGACGTAGATGGCCTTGGAGCTGCGCGTGGCCTGGATCTTGGTGATGCCGAACAGGCGCATGAAGAAGGTGTTCACCGGGGCTGAGATCGTGACGTCCAGCTGGTGCGGGTCGACCGAGTCCTGGACCGGCGTGACGGTCACTCCGCCGCCCGTCGTGTAGCCGTTCTTGGTCGCCTCGTTGTCGGCCGTCTGGTAGGCCGTGGCCTGCTGGCCGGGCAGCCACACGGCGCCCGCCAGGGCCGCGGCGTCGGCGGCCCGCTGGACCTTGAGGGTGTTGGACCAGTACCAGGAGACGTCCACGACCACGGCCAGGACGCCCACGAAGAGGACCATGGCGCCGGCGAAGATGGCCAGCACTTGACCCCGTTGCCGGGCGCGCTTGGCGAGTCCCCTGCTGGGGGAGGGGTCCGGGCCGGGCATGACCGATCGGTCTCCTAGCTGGTGGGGTTGAGCGCCATGACGGTCTGGTCGTTGAGGCTCTGGGTGGAGGCGGCCGGTCCGCCGAAGAACCGCATCACCGCGGCCAGGGGGGTGACGTACTGGTACTGGTAGGTGATCTTGATGCCGATCGAGTCAGGGCAGGTGCTCAGGCCCGAGCCGCAGTTCGAGGTCTCCGTCGCCGACGTGACCCGTGTGTTGTCCGCCCAGCCGTTGCTGCCCGAGCGCACGAAGTCCAGGGCCTGCCCGCTCACGGTAGGCCCGTTGCCCTTGCTGTAGGTCCAGGTATCCGTGTTGCTGCCGACCACGCCGCCCGTGCTGGTGGCACGGAAGATCGTGATCGAACCGATCTGGGCCATGTTGATCGGCGAGCCGCTCGCCTCCAGCACGCGCTGCACGGCCGCCACGATGTACGTGTCGACATCCTGGGGCGTGGGCAGGGCCGAGTCGCAGGTCGTGCTGCTGCTGCTCGCGCCGCAGCCCAGGGCGGATCCCACGCGGGCGCCTTCGCGGCTGGCGTACTGGAGGGTGAGGTCGTGATTGAACATCAGGCCGAACTCGAGCATGCCGATGAGGATCAGCATGAAGACCGGCACGAGGACGGCGAACTCGACCAGCGACTGGCCGCGCTCACGGCGCCCGCGACGATAGGCGGCGAAGACGGTGGGGCGGCTCACAGGATGGGCTCCATGCGCATCTGCTGGCTCTGGACGAAGGTCCAGTTGCCGCCGTTGAAGTTGCCGCTGCCGCGCAGGAGGGTGATGGCGCTGCTCAGCGGTGTGATGAACGAATAGTTGTAGGTGATCTTCACCCCGATCGTGTCGAGGGTGCTGTGGCACGTGGACGCCTGGCCGGCGCCGCAGACGCTGAGGGTGGCGCAGCCGTTGATCTGGTTGCAGCGATCCCAGTAGGGATAGCCCGTGTTGGCGGCGCTCAGGGTGTACGGCACCGTGTAGGTCGTGCCCTGGTAGGTGCAGTTGGTGCTTCCCGTCCGCGTCCAGGTGTCGGCGCCGGACTGGCCGATGTCGGCGATCTGGTTGCCGTTGACGTCCGAGTAGTAGATCGCGACCGAGGCGATGCGGTTGGGCTGGGCCGGGGCCGTCACGTCCTTCTCCACCGAGGTGAGGATGATCACGTCGGCGCACTGGTTGTTGCCCGCCTCGGCGCCCAGGAGGGCCGCGTTGCGGCTTGCGTAGTTGATGGTCAGGAGATTGTTGAAGGCCACGCCAAACTCCAACAGGGCCATCACGCACACGACGAAGATGGGCCAGATGAGCGCGAACTCGGCGATGCCCTGGCCGCGCTCCCTGTCGGAGCGGCGCCAGAGGAGGCGATGAAGGCGGTTGTGGTGGCGCAAGGATGAGTCCTTACTGATCGAGGAGCGGTCGCCCGTCCCGGGGCGGCGCGGCCATCAAAACCGGGCCACCTTGCGGCGGACCTTTCAGATGCAGCCTGGAGCCCCGGTCGGCCGTCCGCAGCGGTGCCGGGTAGCACCGTCGCGACCTGGCCGCACAGGAGCCCCTGCACGCGCCCCGCATCGTACGGCCGCTCCGCCGGGTGGAGGACCCCGACCGAAGTACCAATCCGGTACGCAGATGTGCGTATCGTGCGCCGCTCCGGTAGCGCTATAGTCCTATGCGCATAGGACCCGAATGGGCTACCCGTGCGGCGAGCATCATCCTTCATCAGGAGCCTCGATGGACTCGAACGGTCCCGGATCGTCCCCGACCCTGGGTCGGCCGGCCCTTCTGGCGGTCGCCGCCGCGGGCGTGCTGCTGCTCATGTCCCTGGCTCCCACGATCGCCGCGAGCGGTCCGCTCCGGCCGCTGCAGGCGAGCGGATGTGCGGTCGGCGCGGCGTGCCCGAGCGAGTCGGCGACCGATACGGCAAGCGCCAGTGCCACGTCCTCGGAAGCCCCTTCAGGGTCGGCGTCCGAGGCGCCGAGCGCCAGCGGCACCG
>DASPUH010000043.1:0-18235 GCA_035622975.1 Candidatus Sulfotelmatobacter sp. | reverse complement strand
GCAGCCTGAAAGGAGCCGTCCCGTGTGCTACGAGCCGACCGACCGACCGCCGATCGCCCCCATGGCCGGCGGCAGCGTGGAGACCGAGCAGCGGGAGCTCACGGCAGCTGACGGCAACCACCTGGCGGCCTTCACCGCTCGCACCGGGGAGCGGCCGTCCCCGCACGCTGTGCTCATCCTGCCCGATGTGCGCGGTCTGCATCCCTTCTACGAGGCGCTGGCGGAGCGGTTCGCCGAAGCCGGCGTGGACGCGCTGGCGATCGACTACTTCGGCCGCACGGCGGGCGCGTCGCGACGCGACGACACGTTCGACTACATGACGCACACGGTCCAGACGACGTGGGCCGGCCTGTCGGCCGACATCGAGGCCGGCGCGGCGGCCCTGCAGCCCGGCGGGGCCCGTCCGGTCTACACGGTCGGCTTCTGCTTCGGCGGCCGGGCCAGCTTCCTGTCGGCCACCCTGACCGCCCCGGGGTTCGCCGGCGTGATCGGCTTCTACGGCCCGCCCGGCCCGAGCCGCCACACGACCCCCGCGCCGATCGACTCGGCCGCCCGCTTCACCTGCCCGGTGCTGGGCCTCTTCGGGGGCGCCGACCAGGGCATCCCGGCCGAGCAGGTCAGCGACTTCGACCGCGCCCTCCAGGCGGCCGGCGTGCGCCACGAGCTGGTGACGTATCCCGACGCGCCGCACAGCTTCTTCGACCGCAAGGCGACCGACTACGCGGCGGCCTCGGCCGACGCCTGGCGCCGCATCCTCGCCTTCGTCGGCGCGCCCGGGATCCCGGCCGGGAACGCCGCCTGATGGCCCTGAGCGGGGTTGAGCTGGAGCTGGCAGCCGGCGCGATCGTGGGCCTGGGGGCCGGCGGCTGGCTCCTGGTCCGCGGCCTCGTGGCCTGGCGTGCCATCGAGGCGGTGGAGGACATCGGCACCTCCTCGGTCAGCTCGCTGGCCGCCGGAGAGGCCCGCCTGGCGGGCACGATCCAGCCGCTGGCGCTGACGCTGCGGTCACCGCTGCAGAGCATGGAGTGCCTCTACTACCGCTCCCGGGTGCGGCAGGACGAGGGGCGCAACGAGCGGCGCACGATCTTCGCCGCCGAGCGGGCCGTGGGCTTCACCCTGACCGACGGCAGCGGCACCATCAAGGTCCTGCCGCGCGGCGCCACCTGGCGCGTGCCGCTGGTGTGGCAGGAGAACAGCAGCATCCTGGGCGACGACCCGGTCGGCCTCGACATCGGGGCCGGCGGGACGATGGACTCGGCCCTCACGCCGGCCCAGCAGGCGGAGGCGCTGCTGACCGTCCACGCGCCGGACCCGGGCGCCGACGAGGCACTGCTCGGCGGCGGGGGCGGCCTGCTCGGCGGGCCGGTCGGCGGCCTCATGGGCGGCCGCCGCTACTACGAGGAGGCGCGCCTGGCGGCGGGCGACACCGTGACGATCGTGGGCACGGCCCTCCCCTACCGCGACGTGGCCGACCCGGCGACCGCCGACCGTTACGACCCCGACCTCGCGCTGGCCGACCCGGAGATCGCCGCCGACCTCGCCGCGGCCCAGGCCAGCGGCCACCTGGAGACGGACCCAGCCAGGGCATGGGGCAACGCCGCCATCCCCGGTTTCGGCATCGGCCAGCCGACGCGGGCGCCGGTGCTCGACCCGCAGGCGCACCCGGAGGCGGTCGTGGCCGACGCGCCGGCGGCCAGCGCCGCGGCGTCCGCCCTCTTCGAGATCCCCGACGACGCGCTGGTCATGGCCGCGACGCCGGGTTCGCCGCTGACCGTCTACGCGGGCACCCCGGAAGCCGCGACGACCACCGCCACGGGCGGCATGCTGCAGGCGGGCCTCGGCGTCGGGGTCATGATCCTGGCGGCGATCCTCCTCGTCCTCGCCCTGGGGGTGCAGCCGTGAACATGACCGGATTCGTCGTCGCGCTCGTGCTCGCGGTCGTCATCCTGGGGCTGGCCTTCATCGTGCTCAGCACGTACAACGAGATCGTGGGCCTGGCCCAGCGCCTCGACAAGGCGTGGGCCAACATCGACGTGGCCCTCAAGCAGCGCTACGACGAGCTGCCCAACCTCGTGGAGGCCGTGCGCGGCCTGATGGGCTTCGAGCAGAGCGTCCTCGAACGGGTCACGCAAGCGCGGGCGGGGTACCGCCCGGAGGCGCCGATCCCGCAACAGGCGGCCACGTCGGAGGAGACCAGCGGTGCGGTCAAGTCGCTCCTTGCCACGGTGGAGAACTACCCCGACCTGACGGCCCACGAGAACGTCATGTCGCTGCAGGCGGAGATCGCCCGCCTGGAGGGCGTCATCGCCGACCGCCGCGAGCTCTACAACGACATGGTCTACCGCTACGACGCGCGCATCCAGCAGCTGCCGGCCGTGCTGCTGGCGTCGCTCCTGGGCTGGCGACCGCGGCCCTACTTCAAGGCCCAGCCGGCCGAGACCGCGGTCCCCGACACGACTCTGTCCCCCGGCTGAGCGGCGCGATGCGGCTGCGCGACCTGGGCATCGCCATCGGTGAGTGGCGCCCCGGCCCCGCCAACGCCATCACCGATGTGCCCGGGGTCCGCGTGGGCCACGTGACGCTCGTCGCGGGCGACGGGCCGCTGGTCGTCGGCCGCGGGCCGGTCCGCACCGGCGTGACGGTCGTGCTGCCGCACGACGGCGACCTGGCCATCGAGCCCGTCTTCGCCGGCGCGCACCGGCTCAACGGCAACGGCGAGATGACCGGCCTCGAGTGGATCCGTGAGTCGGGCCTGCTCACCTCGCCGGTGGCGCTGACCAACACGAGCAGCGTCGGCGTGGTGCGCGACGCGCTCGTCGCGCTGGAGGCGCGTGGCCGCGACCCGGACACGGTCGCCTGGGCCCTGCCGGTGGTCGCCGAGACCTGGGACGGCCGCCTCAACGACATCGACGGCATGCATGTCCTGGCCGAGCACGTGGAGGCCGCCGTGGCCGCCGCCCGCGGGCCCGATGGGACGACCGTCGCCGAGGGCAACGTCGGCGGCGGGACCGGCATGGTCTGCCACGGTTTCAAGGGCGGCATCGGCACCAGTTCCCGCGTCGTGGAGGTCGGTGGCGCGTCGTTCACCCTGGGCGCGCTCGTCCAGGCCAACTACGGCAAGCGGGCGCGCCTGCGCCTCGACGGCGTGCCGATCGGGCCTGCCATCCCCACCTCGGATGTGCCGTCGCCATGGGATGCGCCGGTGGCCAGGCGGCCGGGAGCGGTGCCCCACGAGGGCGCCGGATCGATCATCGTGCTGGTGGCGACCGACGCGCCACTCCTGCCCGACCAGTTGACCCGCCTCGCCCAGCGGCCAGCGCTGGGCATCGGCCGCGTCGGCGGCATCGGCGCCAACGACTCCGGCGACCTCATCCTGGCCTTCTCGACCGCCCAACGCGGGGTGACCGCGGTCGAGCGCGGCAGCCCCGTGGTGTCCCTGCGGGCCCTGGCGATCGACCACCTGGACGCTCTCTTCGTGGCCGCCATCGAGGCCACCGAGGAGGCCATCTGGAACGCCCTGGTGGCCGCCACGACGATGACCGGGCGCGACGGCATCACGGCCTACGCCATCCCGCACGAACGCGTGGCGGAGATCTGGCGGCGCGCCCGCGGCTGAGCCGCCGAGCAGCACCCAGCGCGCAACGCCGCGCACGCCGACCAGGACCGTCCCAGGACCCGCGGTGCACGGCGGCCACGCGCGGGGACGCTGTTGCCCGCACGCATCGCCGGGGTCATGACAATCGACCTATTCGCCGGCACCGCCGGCGTCGGTAGCCTCTCGCCCATCGTGAGCATGCCACCCACGACCGGGACCGGGGACCGGCGGCCGCCTCGGCGTGCCGCCCGGCCGATGCTGTTCCGGCTCGTCTTCGGCGCCTTCCTGCTCATCGTCGGCGTGGCCGCCAGCGGTCAGGCGGCGCTCGTGACCGCCGACCAGCAACAGGCCCTCCTGGGCACGACCGTGGGGGCCGACGCCTCGACCGTGCGCGCCTTCGTCGGCCTCAACCTGCAACCCACGGACCTGCAGCCCGGCGGCCTGACCAGCGACCGCCGCACCACCCTCCAGGCCGGCCTGGCGTTCCTGGCCCAGAGCGGCCAGCTGCTCCACGTGGCCCTGCTCCGCCCCGACGGCACGGTCCTCGTGAGCGACGACGGGACCGGCGTCGGGACGCTTGCCCCCGCCACGGACGACTTTCAGAAGGCCCTCGGCCAGCAGCAGGCACAGGCGGCCATCACGACCCCGGCCGCGGCCGGCGCCCTCCAGCCGCTCGCCACGTCCGCGGTGCTGCGGGAGTACCTGCCGATCATCCCGGCCACCCAGGGCACCGACCAGGCCGGCAAGGTGCAGGCGATCATGGCCGTCTGGCGGGACGCGGCGCCGGTCCTCGCCCAGCTGGACCAGGAGCGCCTGGAGATCGTGGCCATCACGATCACCGCCGCGCTGATCAGCGCGCTGCTGCTGGGCTACGTCTTCCGCACCGCCCAGAAGCGCCTCACCCGCCAGTCGGAGCAGCTGCTGGAGTCGACCCGCCTGGATCCGCGGACCGGCCTCCTCAACCACGGCGCGCTCGTGGAGCTCCTGGGGGCGCGCCTGGAGGGTGCGCGCGAAGCCGGCGAGGCGGCCAGCGCGGGCCGGGCGACGAGCGTGGCGCTCCTGGACCTGGACAACTTCCGCCTCCTCAACGACACGCACGGCCACCCGGCGGGCGACCTCGTCCTCGACGAGGTGACCACGCTGCTCAAGCGCTACGCACCAACTGGCGCGCTCATCGGCCGCTATGGCCCGGACGAGTTCCTGGTCGTCTCGCCGCCCCACGACCCGAGCCTGCTGGAGCCGGCCATGGACCACCTGCGCGAGGCGCTGGCGGACCTGAGCCTGCAGTTCGAGGGCTCGGAGCGGCTGCCCGTGTCGGTCAGCATCGGCATCGCCTTCTACCCCATCCACGGCGCCTCGGTCACGCCACTCCTGGCGGCCGCGTCGGCGGCACTCGATGAGGCCAAGGCGAGCGGCGGCGACGCCATCTGCGTGGCCGACGACCGCGCCCCCGAGCACGTCGCCGACCAGACGTTCGGCGTCCTGCAGGGCCTCGTCATCGCCGTGGACACGAAGGACCGCTACACGCGGCGGCACTCGGAAGACGTGGCCCGCTACGCCGACTTCCTGGCCCGCGAACTCGGCCTGGACGGCGAGACGCGGCGGGTCGTCCACACGGCCGGCCTGCTGCACGACATCGGCAAGATCGGCATCCCCGACGCCATCCTGCGCAAGCCGGGCAAGCTGACCGACGACGAGTACGCCATCGTCAAGCAGCACGTCACGCTCGGCGACCGGATCGTGCACGGGCTGCCCGACCTGGAGACGATCCGGGCCGGCGTGCGGCACCACCACGAGCGCTGGGACGGCCGCGGCTACGCCCATGCCCTGGCCGGCACCGACATCCCGCTCATCGCCCGTGTCCTGGCCGTGGGCGACGCCTTCTCCGCGATGACCACGACGCGGCCGTACCGTAAGGCGATGTCGATCGAGGAGGCCCTGCGGCGGCTGGAGGACGCAGCCGGCACGCAGCTCGACGAGGACCTGGTGCGGACCTTCGTGCACGCTATGCGCACGGCCAGCGACGCGCCGCTCGGCGAGCCGGCACGGACGGTCGGCGCGGCGCCAGCGCGCCTGTGGACCCCCACGGCCACGGCCGACGTCGTCACAGCGCGTGTCGCATGAAGGCGCTCATGGGCACCCTCGGCGTCCTCCTCGCCACGGGCCTGGCCGTGCTCACGGCTCCCGTGACCTCCGCCGCGGCCCTGCCCACGGCGTGGACCGTGACGGCCACGCCGATGACGCTGGACGAGGGCCAGGCGACCGACGTGACCCTCACCGTGACCGGCGGCGACACTCGCATCCGCTGTCTGGTGGTCTCCGTGCCCGCCGGGTTCACCGTTGTCGGCGAGAGCGTCACCGGCGTCCCGACCGGCCAGACGTGGACGGCACGTCAGTCCGGCTCGTCGCCCACCAGCGTCATCTTCGCCCTGAGCAGCACCACGGGTGGGCTGCAGCTGCTGGACGTGGGCACATTCGACATCCAGGTCATGCCGATGGATGCCCCCCTCGGCGCCTGGACGACGACCGGCCACACGGGTCGCTCGACCGGTAGCCCGGATGCGGGGGCGCCGCTCCTGCCCCTGGAGCCGTTCGTCATCATCCCCGGGCCGACGCCCACGGCCACGCCTACTCCGACGCCGACGCCGACGCCTGACCCGACCGACACCGCGACGCCGACGCCGACCCTGGGGCCGACTCCCACGCCGGGCACGACCCCCAGCCCGACGGCGCACCCCACGGCGACCGCGGTCCGCACCGCACCGCCGACACCCGATCCGACGGGCACGCCGCGCCCCGAGGTCACGCCTTCGCCATCGGCCGCGCCGACCCCCTCCCCCACCCCGTCACCGACCGACACACCCACAGCCAGCCCCATCGGCCCGACCGGGGGCGGGGCCGGACCGGTGAACGGGGCCGGGGGCGCGGGTGCGCCAAACGCCGGGAGCCCCGCCGGTCACGGGGAGAGCATCGCCGCCGCGCCAGGTGGCGGCTCGGTGGCGATCGGTGACCTCGGCGTGGCCGGCGCTGTCGGGCTCTTCGCCTGGCTTGTGCCCGTGACGCTGCTGGGCCTGCCCGGCCTGCTGCTGCTGATCATCGGGGCCCAACTGGGGACCGCCGGCCTGTTCGTGCCGGTGACCCGCCGGGTCCTCGGCGACCGCAAGGGGCGCCAGCCGCTCTGATGCCCGTCACCCGGCCTCGAGGGCCGGATCCTCGAACACGATGTCGCCCTCGATGAGGGTCTGCAGCACACGCACGTCGCCCATGTGGCCGCGATCGGGCGCCAGCAGATCGCGGTCCAGCACGACGAGGTCGGCCAGCTTGCCGACCTCCAGCGTGCCCGTCACGTCGTCGAGATGGTTGACGTACGCGGTGCCGCTCGTGTACGCGGCGAGCGCGTCGATGAGGTCGAGCGCCTCGGTCGGCAGGAACGGCGGCTGGTGGCGGTGCTCGGGCGAGACCCGGGTGACCGCGACCTCCAGCTCGGCCATGACGTTGGGCGTGCTCACCGTCCAGTCGCTGCCGCCGGCCAGCCGCGCCCCTTCGGCGAGCAGCGAGCGGAAGGGGTACTGGAGCGCGGCCCGGTCCGGCCGCAGGTAGGGCAGCGTCAGGTCATTCATCTGCGGGTCGTGGCAGGCCCAGTAGGGCTGGATGTTGGCCGTCGCGCCGAGTGCCCGGAAGCGCGGCCGGTCGGCGGGGTCCACCAGCTGCAGATGGGCCAGGTGCGGCCGGTGGTCCGACCAGCCGTTGCGCTGGCGGGCGGCCTCGACCGCGTCCAGCGCCTCCCGTACCCCGCGGTCGCCGAGGGCGTGGAAGTGGACCTGGAAGCCGAGCGCGTCCAGGCTGGTCACGTACCCCTTGAGCGCCTCCGGGTCCACGAAGCTGATGCCGTGGTTGCCGGTGGGTTCGCCGTCTGGCCCCAGGTACGGCACGAGCATGGCGGCGGTGTAGTTCTCGGCCACGCCGTCCTGCATGATCTTCACGGTGCCGGCCCGCAGGCGGCCGATCTCCCCCTCCCGGCGGCGCTCTACCAGGCTCTCGATCTGCTCGCCGCCCTGCTCACGCTCCCACCACAGGCAGGCCGTGGCACGGCCGGTGAGCTGGCCCCGGCCAGCGATGAGGTGGTACGCCGCAAGGTCGTCCGGCGTGACCCAGGCGTCCTGCCAGGCCGTGATGCCGTAGCGGTGGAGGTACGCCTGGGCCAGCAGCAGGCCCGAGGCCCGGTCCTCGGCCGTGGGCGCCGGGACGACGGTGCGCATCAACTCCATGGCCCCCTCGTGGAGCGTGCCGCTCGGGTTGCCCGCCGCGTCGCGCTCGAGGCGCCCGTGGGGCGGGTCGGGCGTCGCGGCGGTGAAGCCGGCCACGGCCAGAGCCCGGCTGTTGACCCACGCGCCGTGACCGTCGCGGTTGACGAAGAACGCCGGCCGGTCGGGCACGGCGCGATCGAGCTCGGCGGCCGTCGGCGTGCCGCCGGGGAAGGCCGCCAGGTACCAGCCGTCGCCGAGCACCCAGGGCGCGTCGGGGTGGGCCGCGGCGTAGACGGCGATCGCCTCGAGGTAGCCGGCCGCGTCCACTGGCAGCTCATGCAGCGGGCAGCGGAGGAGGCCCACGCCGGCCATCGAGGGGTGGACGTGGGCGTCCTGGAAGCTCGGCAGGAGGGTACGGCCGGTCAGGTCGATCCACCGGGTCCGGGGGCCGGCCAGGCGTTCCACGTCGGCCGCCGTGCCGAGCGCCACGAGGCGGCCGTCGCGCACGGCGACCGCCTCGGCCTGCGCCCGCTGGGCGTCCATGGTCATGACCCGGCCGCCCACGAAGACGAGGTCGGCGTGGCCGTCAGGGGCGTGCATGCACGGTCTCCGATCCGCTCGCCCGCCACGGAACCGCGTGAGTATACTGCCCGCCCATAAGCCAGAACGCCCCGTCCGCCGGCGCCGGCGTCGGCGCACCGCCCACGCTGGACGACCCGCTCGCCGAGGCGCGCCGCGTGATCGCCCTGGCGTCCGAGCGGGGCCTGCAGGTGCGTCTCATGGGCGGCCTCGCGTTCCACGCCTGCTGTCCCGATTGGACCGCGCGCATCAACCGCTCCGGCCGCGACCTGGACCTGGCCACGCGGACCCGCGACCGCAAGGCCGTGGCCGAGCTGCTGGTGGCCAACGGGTACACGCCCGACAAGCAGTACAACGCGCTCTACGGCCACAAACAGCTCTATTTCGTGGACGTGCCCCACCAGCGGCCGGTGGACCTGCTGGTGGACAACCTGGAGATGTGCCACAAGTTCAGCTTCATGCACCGCCTGGACGTCAGCGAGACGACCCTGCCGCCGGCAGACCTGCTGCTCTCCAAGCTGCAGGTGGTCAAGATCAACCGCAAGGACGTGCTGGACATCCTGGCCCTCCTCTCGGAGTACCCCTTCGCCGATGACGACGGTGGCGGGAAGGCGATCTCTCTCCGGCGCATCACGGAGTTCACCAGCAGCGACTGGGGCTGGTGGCGCACGACCACCGGCAACCTGGACAAGCTGATCCCCTTCCTGGACCACGACCTCGCGGAGGGCGAGCTGGACTTCGGGCGGCCGGCCCGCCAGGACGTGCGGGCGCAGGTGCCGGCCCTCCGGGCGGCCATCGACGCGGCGCCCAAGTCGGCCCGCTGGAAGATCCGCGCCCGCGCCGGGGACCACATGAGCTGGTACGAGCTGCCCGAGGAAGTCGGCCACGGGTAAGGCCTGGTCTCAGGGCCCGGCCCCTGGCGTCAGGCGGGCAGGATCGAAGCGGCGATCCGCCGGACGCGCTCGGGATCGGAGATCGCGTCGATCTCCAGGATCCTGCCCTCGACCACGGTGAAGCCCATCACCGCGAAGGGCCGGCGGCCGACGGTGATCACCGCGCCAGCGGCCCCGTTGACGAGGGCCGGATGCACGACCGCGCCCTGGAAGCCGCGCGCCTGGGTCAGCACGGCGGCAGCACCACGGAAGACCTGCGGGCTCCGCGCGGGCCCGTAGTCGGCCCGGAGTACGACGTCGGGGTGGAGCAACGCGACGAGTGCGTCGAAGGCACCGCCGCGGGCGGCCTGGAAGAACGCGTCGACCACGGCCCGCTGGCGGTCGACGTCGGCGTCCTGGGCCTGGATCTCGGCACCCTTGACGCGTCGCCGCGCACGGCTGGCCAGTTGTCGGGCGGCGACGGGAGATCGGCCGACGAGGGGCCCGATCGCTTCGAACGGCAGGTCGAACATGTCGTGCAGGACGAACGCAAGCCGCTCGGCCGGCGCCAGCGTGTCGAGCACGATGAGCAGGGCCAGGCCGACCGAGTCGGCCAGCAGGAGTTCATCCTCGGGCCGGAGGCCGCTCGCCGGGCTGACGACCGGGTCCGGGACTCGGGCCTCCAGCGACTCCTCGCGCCGCCGGGCACGCGCCCGCAACATGTTGAGGCAGACGCGGGCGACGATCGTGGTCAGCCACCCGCCCAGGTTCGTGACGTCGCCCGAGCCCGCCCGGCTGGCGCGCAGCCACGCGTCCTGGACCGCGTCGTCGGCTTCCGAGAGCGACCCCAGCATGCGGTACGCGACCGCGCGCAGGTGCGCGCGCTGCTCCTCGAACCGCTCGGCCAGCCAGTCGCGCTCATCCATCAGTCACGTCCTCCCGTCGCGCGGTGTCACACGGGTGACCCCGCACCAACCCAAGACGTGACCAGGAGACCGTGACATGACCTCACCCATCTTGACCGCACCGACCCCGACCGTACCGGTCGCGACCGTACCAACCTCCAGTCCACCGATCCTCCTCACCGGCGGCACCGGAACGCTCGGCCGATTCGTGGAGCCCCGCCTGCGTCACGCGGGCGCCAGGGTGCGCGTGCTCAGCCGTCACGCCCACGACGCTCAGGAGGGCGTCGAGTTCGTCACTGGCGACCTGGTCACCGGCGTCGGGCTGGAGGCGGCGGTCGCCGGGATCGGCACCGTCGTCCATCTCGGCGGCAGCGTGAAGGGCGATGAGGTCCGGACGCAGAACCTGGTGCACGCGGCGGCCAGAGCCGGCGTGCGACACCTGGTCTATATCTCGGTCGTCGGCGCCGATCGCGTGCCCATGGCCAGCGCGATCGACCGCATGATGTTCGGCTATTTCGCGTCCAAGCTGGCCGCCGAACGCGTCGTGGCCGGATCGGGCCTGCCGTGGACCACGCTGCGCGCCACGCAATTCCAGGAGTCGCTGCTGAAGCTGGCACAGGCGATGGCCAGGCTGCCGGTCATCCCCGTCCCCGCCTTCCAGTACCAGCCGATCGCGGCCGATGAGGTGGCCGCCCGGCTCGTCGAACTGGCCCTGGGCCAGCCGGCGGGACGCGTGGCGGACATCGCCGGGCCGCGGGTCCATGACTTCGCCGACCTGATTCGCGACTACCTGCGGGCAACCAGCCGACGCCGCCTGGTCGTGCGCTTCTCGCCACCCGGCAAGGCCGCCGCCGCGGTGCGCAGCGGCGCTGCCCTGGCGCCCGATCGGTCCGTGGGGGTCCGGACCTGGGACGCCTTGATGGCCGAGCAGGCGGCGGACGCCCGCGGATCGCTCCGCCGACCCGGTGTGGCGCATCGTGACCGAGGCGGCTGACCCCGCGGACGGCGGTTGAGCTCACCATCAGCAGCGGCGGCTGCCTGGCTGATGCAGTCGAAGGCATCGGCCCAGCCCGCGCCCGGCCCGGGCCTAGCCCGGGCCCAGCCCGAGCCAAGCGAGCCCAGCCCAGCCCAGCCCAGCCCAGCCCAGCCCAGCCCTGGATGATGACCTCGACTGCATCGCTGCGGAGGGTGCCCGATCGTTTGGAAGGCGCCCGATCGTTTGGAAGGCGCCCGATCGTTCCTGGAGCGCGGGCGGTTCGCGGCGGGCGGTTCGCCGAGCACGCGGGCACGCGCCAGTGCGCCGCGTCCGCTGGTGCCCGGGCGCACCGCCGATGGGGCCGCTTTCATGACCGGTTCATGACGGGCGGTTGTACTGTTGACTGGCGCGGTGCACCGACCGCGCCCGCGACCCCGTGGAGGCATCCGTGACCGAACCCAACGAGCCGATCGTCTGGCAGCCAGCCGACCCCGCCTCGGCGGCCCAGCCGGAGCCGGCTGCCCAGCTTCAGGCTGCCCCGGTCGCGGTCCAGGCACCGGCGTTCCAGGGCCGGATCGGCCGCAGCGGCGTGCTGAAGGCGGCCATCGGCCTCATCGCCGGCGTCGCCATCGTGGCCAGCGTCGCGGTCGTGGCCGGCACCTCCCCGAATCCGAACGGCGGCACGGCCGGCGCCGCCCCCGCGGCCAGCAACGCGCCGAAAGCGTCGGGTGCGCCCGGACGGTTCCCGTTCGGCGGTCCGTCGCTCGGCAATCTCGGCGGCATCTTCGGCTTCGGTTTCGGCTTTGGCCCGGGGCGCGGGGCGGTCGGCCCTGGCTTCGGTGGGGTGACCATCGCATCCATCGACGGCGACTCGATCGGCCTGAAGACGGCCGATGGCTGGACCCGCACGATCACCCTGGACGGCTCGGTCAAGATCACCGAAGCCGGACGGACGATGAGCGCCGGTGACCTGTCGGTCGGCCAGGCCGTGCAGCTCCAGGAGAAGCGCAACAGCGACGGCACGTTCACGGTGACCGGCCTCGCCATCGTCACGCCGAGCGTCGTCGGCCAGGTCACAGCCAAGACCGCCACCACGATCACCATCAAGCGCTTCGACGGCACGACCCAGGTCGTCGACGTCGACAGCAGCACGGCCTACCACATCCAGGGCGCCGCCACGAGCGACCTGGCGGCCGTGACCGTGGGCATGACGATCGTCGCCAGCGGGCCGCAGACCACCGGTGGGCCGCTCCACGCGTTCACGATCCAGGGCGGCACCTTCCGCCTCGATCGGCCGTTCAACGGCCAGCGCCCCGGCGCGTCCGGCGCCCCCAAGCCGTCGGCCGCCCCGCAGGGTTCGGGGACGAACGGCTAGCCGATCCGGGCGTTGGCCCTGGCGAACCAGTCGGGTGCGGCCCGGCTGAGCCGCGACTTGGCCAGGTTCTGACGGACGATCCAGCGCACGTCGGCGTTGGCGTCGTCCAGCCACGGGTCGAAGGCGCGCAGGCCGGCCTCCGGATCGGCCGCGATCGCCACGCTCCAGCCGTAGCCCAGGGCCTGGCGCAGGACCCGAAGGTCCTCCGCCCGCGGGTCGGCCGCGTCGCGAACCGTGGCGGTCAGCCGCCCCAGCACCGCCAGCACCCGCGCGACGACCGCACGGTCGTGCAGCAGCCGCGGCTCGCACAGGGCGGCCATCGCGGCCCGGCCCTGAAGCGGCGTGCCGGCGGCCCAGCCCTCGACCTCCGTGAGCATCGCCGCCATGTCCGCATCGCCCCAGTACTGCAGGCCGATGGAGACCGCCTCGCGCACCCGCCAGCGCGGGTCGTTGGCGGCGCGATGCAAGGCGGGGAGCAGCGACCGGTCGCCGGCGGCCACGAGCCGGCCCAGGCCGGCCACGCCAACGCAGGCGACGAAACCCGCGGGCGCGTCGCCGGGCGCGGTCCCCGGGTCCAGGGCGGCCCAGCGTTTGAGATCGGCAGGGTCGGCCGCCTTGCTGGCCACGTCGAGCAGCTCCAGGTTGCCGCGCGGCCCGGGCAGGTTCGAATGCGCCCGCAGGTACGCCTCGCGGTCCGGGGCCGGCACCGCCAGGAACGCGGCCAGCTCCTCGTCGCGCCGGCTCATCGGGCGTTCAGCTGCCTAGCTGGCCAGCTCGAAGCCGGCGCGGCGAGCACGGAGAGCCAGCTCGATGAAGGGATGCAGCCGCATCATCACCTCCATGCGCGTCCGCTCGAAGGCGGCCAGCTTCTCGGCGTCGGTGCCCTCCACCTCGGCCGGGTCCTCCAGGCCCCAGTGGAGGCTGTTGTACGAACCGGGGAAGACCGGGCACACCTGGCGGGCCCGGTCGCACACCGTGACGACGTAGTCGAATGGCTGGCCCAGGAACTCGTCGACCGACTTGCTGCGGGCAGACGACCAGTCGATGCCCACCGCCGCCAGTGCGCGCACCGTATAGGGACTGACGCCGCGCGGCTCGGTGCCCGCGCTGTGGACCTCGAAGGCCGGCCCGCCGTGCCGCGTCAGAAGCGCCTCGGCGAGCTGGCTGCGAGCCGAGTTGCCGGTGCACACGAACAGGACGCGGATCGGGACGTCGGGCACGGTGACTCCTCCCTGCGTCGCCCGGCCGGCGGCGCTGATCGTGGCTTCAAGGTCATCCAGCTCGGCGTCGAGCCGGGCCAGGTCGCTGCGCTGGCGGGCGACGGCCGCCCGCTGCTCGGCGATGAGGGGCTGCAGATCCAGGTCGACGGCCCCACGGTCCAGGCACAGTGCCGCCAGACGGCCGGCCTCGACCGGTGCCACGCCCAGCCGACGGAGCGTGATGACGAGGCGCAGCCGCGCCAGGTCGGCCTCGTCGTACTCGCGGTAGCCGTTGCCGGCGCGAGGCGCGCGGGGCAGCGCGCCGGCCGACTCGTAGAAGCGGACGGCCGAGGGCGCGATGCCCGCCCGTTTGGCGACATCCGAGACTCGCATACCCCCAAGCTACACCCTCAAGTCACTTGAAGGTCAAGTGGCAGTGGCGGACCCCGGCCGGACGGTGCCCGCCTCACGCATCAGGTCGGCTCTCTCCCCGCTGATGCAGTCGATGTCATCACGTCGGTGTGTAGGCGTGCCGGGGGTGGGCTGGCCGAGCGTGGGCTGGCCGAGCGTGGGCTGGCCGAGACCTCCCCTCCTGATGCCTTCCTGATGCCTTCCTGATGCCTTCGACTGCATCGCGCTGGTGCGTGGCCTGGCCGAGGCCCGTCCGTGCTGATGCCTTCGACTGCATCGCGCTGGCAGCCTCGATGTTCGCTCGCAAGGCTCGCGAGGTTCGCGGCCTAGGACAGCCCCGCGAAGGACCCAGGCTCCGATCGCGAACCAGCCGCGTCGACCAGCGAGGCCACCGGCGCCGGCCGGCCCAGGAGGAAGCCCTGACCCAGCCCCACGTCCAGGTCGCGCAGGGCGGCGTGCTCCTCCGGCGTCTCGATGCCCTCCGCGATGAGCGTGGAGCCGCTGCTCCCCGCGAAGTGCACCAGCCCGGCCACGAGCGCCTGGCGGGCGGGATCGCGCTCGATGCCGTGCACCAAACCCATGTCGATCTTGATGAAGTCGGGCCGCAGGCGGGCCAGGTGGCGGAACGTGGCGAAGCCGGCCCCGGCGTCGTCCACCGCCAGCCGCACCTGGCGCCCAAGGCTGCGAAAGGCCGTACGGAAGACCGGATAGTCGTCGATCGGCTGGTGCTCGGTCACCTCGATGACCAGCTCCCGTGACGCCCGTGCCAGCAGGCGGCGAAGCCGGCCACCCTCCAGCACGACGGCGGGCGACACGTTCAGGCTGAGCCAGGGCACGGCCTGGATCGAGCTGGCGTCCTCCAGGGCCGCCTCGGCGCACGCCAGCTCCAGGTCCGCGCCGCGCCCGACGGCCGCCGCTTCCGTGAACCGCCGATCCGGTCGCACGCCGTCGCGGAAGCGGGTCAGCGCCTCGTAGCCCACGATCACGCCGGTCTGGAGCGCCACGACCGGCTGGAACACCGGCGCGAACGCCCGCTGGGCCAGGACCGCCGCCACGATCCCCTCGGCCGCGTCGCGCTGCTGCCGCGCGGCCAGTTCCGGCCCCATGAGCACACTGGCGAGGGCGGCGAACGACTCGAGCGATGTCAACCGGGCAGCCAGCCGTGGGATGCCGTCGCCGCCCGTGGCGCCCACGATCAGCGCGCCGACAGCCCGCGACCCGCTTCGCAGCGGCAGCAACGCCATCGCCGTGGGCTCGGGCACGACCGAACGGGTCCGATCCCGGGCACCGCGCGTGACCTCCCATGGCCCCACCCAGGAGCCGTCGTCCACGCGACCGCGGATGCGCCCGGCCAGGTCGGGTGGCAGCGGCTGGTCCACGCCCAGGTGGGTGTAGCCCCGTCCGCTGGCCCCCACGATCGTGGCTCGACCGCCCGCGTCCAGGCCCGCGACGATGGCCGCGTCGATCGCCGGCAGGCCGGTCAGGGCACGGCAGAGTCGGTCAGCCGTCTCCTCCGCAGAGGCGGCAGGCTCGAGGCGGCTGAGCGCCGCGACCTGCTCGGCCCAGGCCTCCTCGCGTGCGGCGGTCAACTGTCTCGTCCCTCGGTCCGCCATGCCCCGGACCGTACGACGCCCAGGCCCGGTGCGACGCGACCCGAAGGTCACCCGGGCACCGCTTGGTGGTACTCCCACGAGGCTCCGCACGGCGGCCAAGAGGCTCCCAGGGCACCGCGGATCCCGCCCCTTGACAAGTTACTTAGCACTCACTAATATCCCGCCATGAACGCCGTCGCCGTCCGCAAGACCGCCGAGGAACGCCGTGACTCGGTCATCGCCGAGGCCAGCAAGGAGTTCGCCGCGGGCGGCTACGCCGGCACCTCCACGGAGGCCATCGCCCGGCGCGTGGGCGTCTCCCAGCCGTACCTGTTCCAGCTCTTCGGCACGAAGCGCGACCTGTTCATCGCGGTGACCCGGGCCTGCTTCGGCCGCACCCGGGCCGCCTTCGAGGCCAGCGCCCGACATGCGCGGGCAGAGGATTCGACCCTCGAGTGCAACGCCGTCCTGAAGGCCATGGGCGACACGTACATGGAGTTGCTCCAGGACCGCGACATGCTGCGGCTCCAGCTGCAGGCCTACGCCGCATGCGCCGATCCGGACATCCGCGAGGTCGTGCGCCAGGAGTTCGCCGCCCTCTACCGCTCCGTGGCGGCCGCCTCCGGTGCGGACGACGAGGCGCTCGAGTCGTGGTTCGCCGAAGGGATGCTGCTCAACGTCGCGGCCGCCATCGGCAATGTCCCGGCCGACAAGCACGGCCTCAGGCTCGCCTCGCTGGGAGGCGCCTCATAGGAACGCCCGACCGACCCCCTTTTTTCGCCCGTCAACTTAGTGACTGCTAACTAGGAACCAAGGAAGGACCAGCCCCGATGACCCGCCGAGCCACCGCCTGGACGTTCGCCATCACCGCCATCGCCCTCTTCATGGTCAGCCTGGACAACCTCGTCGTCACGACTGCCCTGCCGGTCATCCGGCGCGACCTGGGCGCCTCGCTCCAGGACCTCGAATGGATGGTCAACGCCTACACGCTGACGTTCGCGGTGCTGCTCCTGACGGGCGCGGCCCTGGGTGACCGCTTCGGCCGGCGGCGTCTCTTCATCATCGGCCTGGCCATCTTCACCGCCGGTTCCGCGGCCGCGGCGCTGGCCCCCACGAGCGGCGACCTGATCATCGCCCGGGCCGTGCAGGGGCTGGGCGGTGCCATCGTGACGCCCCTGACGCTGACGATCCTGTCCGCCGCCGTCCGGCCGGAGCGCCGCGCGCTGGCGCTGGGCGCCTGGGGCGGCGTCGGCGGCCTGGCCATCGCCGTCGGCCCGGTGGTCGGTGGGGCGATCGCGCAGGGCGTGAACTGGCACTGGATCTTCTGGCTCAACGTGCCCATCGGCATCGTCGCCATCGCCCTGGCCGCCGTCCGGCTGCAGGAGACGCGCGGGCCGGAGGGCCGCCTGGACCTGGGTGGCCTGGCGCTCGCCAGCGGCAGCCTGCTGGGCCTCGTGTGGGGCGTCATCCACGGCAACGAGCGCGGCTGGACCGACCCGCAGATCGTCCTCACGATCGGTGCCGGGCTGCTCCTCCTGGCGGCCTTCGTGGCCTGGGAGATCCGCTCCGACCACCCGATGCTGCCATTGCACCTCTTCCGCAGCCGCGCCTTCGCCGCGGCCAACACCGTCTCGCTGCTGATGTACTTCGGGATGTTCGGCTCGATCTTCCTGCTGTCGCAGTTCTTCCAGGCGGTGCAGGGCTACAACCCGTTCGAGGCAGGACTGCGCGTCCTGCCCTGGACGGCCATGCCCGCCTTCGTGGCGCCGCTCGCCGGGGCCATGACCGGGCGCATCGGTGCGCGGCCGATCCTCGTCGCCGGGCTGGCGCTCATGTCGCTCGGCCTGGGATGGCTGGCCGCCGTGATGACCCCGACCGTGCCCTATGCCTCGATCGTGCCGGCCTTCATCGTCAGCGGCATCGGCATGGGCCTCTTCTTCGCTCCCATCGCCAACGTCGTCCTCTCGGCCGTCCGGCCGGAGGAGGAGGGCAAGGCGTCCGGCGCCAACAACGCCATCCGCGAGGTCGGCGGCGTCTTCGGCGTGGCGGCCCTGGCGGCCGTCTTCAGCGCCAACGGCTCGTACGCCTCCGGCCAGGCGTACGTGGCCGGGCTCGTGCCGGCCGTGGCCGTGGGTGCCGCGGTCGTGGCGGCTTCGGCGGTCGTGGCCCTGCTCATCCCCGACCGCGGTGCGATCCGGGCCCTGGTGAGCTCCCCGTCCCGCGGCCTGCCGGGGGACGCCGACCTGGCCTGAAGGGCCCGATCTGGGCTGACCGGGCCTGATCGGATCTGGAGCGCCCCAAGGCTGCCTGTTGCTCCAGGCGACGCTAACGACGGAGGAGACGGCCCGAACCGCCGGATCCGGGCACTTCCTCCGTCGTTCGTTGCGCCGCGCGACACGAACGCGGCTCGAGCGGTCCATGCTCCGTCGTTATCGCCGGTAGCGGCAAAGCCCGCCCCGTCGGGACCACACCCGACCACGACCC
>DASPUH010000042.1:0-13622 GCA_035622975.1 Candidatus Sulfotelmatobacter sp. | reverse complement strand
GGACGTCCCACCACGATGCGCGACCAGATAGCGCAGCAGCGCCTGGCTCAGGGTGGGCACGGCCGCCGGCGACGCGCCCGTCCGACTCGGCCCGGCAAGGGGGTGGCTGCCCTCGTTCGCCGCTCGTAACGAGTCCATCGTCCAGAGGAGCGGCGGTCCGCTCACCACGACCGAAAGCGCCAGGGCCAGCGCGAGTCGCCCGCGCCGCGCCAGCCGACCCCGCCACGTTCGGGCCACGAGCGCGTACCCCAGGACCAGGGCGGCACAGGCCGCCGTGCCCGCGGCCAGCGGGCCGAGCCACGGCAGCCACCCCGGCTCCCCGCCCAGGATGACCCAGGCCTCGAGACCGCTGGTCAAGATCGCCAGCGGCAGCAGCCACGCCCCCGGGCCCGCCCGCCCGTAGGCCCGCCATGCCGCCACGGCCCCATCGCCTGCGAGGGCCGCGACCGGCGGAGCCAGGATGGCGAGGTAGTACGGGCTGAAGAAGGCGGCCACACTGAAGAAGGCCGCCGCCGTGATGAACCAGCCGCCGAACAGGACGATCGCCGTCTGGTGACGGCTGAGCGGCGGCCGGCGCCTCCGCCGCCAGGCCCCCCAGGGCAGGCACGCGGCGCCGGACGCCAGCCCGATGAGGGCGAGGGGCACGAACCAGCCGACCTGACCGCCGAGCTGGGGTTCGAGCAGACGAAGCGGCCCCGGTGGACCCAGGCTGGTCTCGTCGGGCGTGGCGGAGGTGCCCGCGGCAGGATCCGTGATCGAGGTCGTCGGCACCGTGGTCGGTTCGGTCGACGGATGTCCGAGCAGTCGCTGGAGGCCGTCGTAGCCGAGCGCCAGCTCGAAGGCCGAGTCGGTCCGCGTCGACCCCACGTACGGGCGCTGATCCGCCGGGGTCAGGTCGACGAAGGCGATCCACGCCCCCGAGACGACCACCAGCAGCAGGCCCGATCCCGCGAGCACGATCGCTCGTCTCCGGCGGCTGCCCGGCGCCCCGAGAAGGTAGGCCAGGACGATCGGCGGCACCACGAGGTACGCGTCGAGGAACTTGATGTTGAACGCCAGGCCGACGCACATGGCGGCGAGGAGCACCGGCCAGGGCCGCGCGGTGCGCGTCGCGACGAAGCACGCCACCACCGCCGCCATGCAGACGGCCACGAGCGGCCCGTCGAGCAGGTCGTCCCGGGCCACGACCACGCTCACCGGCGTGACGGCGAGCGCGGCGGCGGCGAGAAGGCCCGCCGCCGACCCATCCGCCCAGCGCACGACCACGCCGAGGAGGGCGACGGCGATGACCCCGGCGATGGCCGAGGGCAGGATGAGGGCCGGCCCGGCGAAGCCGAAGAGGGCCGCGCTGGCGACCTGCAGCCACAGGCCGAGGGGTGGCTTGTCGACGCTGACAAAGCCGGCCGGATCGAATGAGGCGAACAGGAGGGCATGCGGGCTGGTCAGCATGCTGCGCACGGCCGTGGCGTAGTAGGTGTTGCCGAGCCCGACCGTTCCGATGTCGACCCAGTCCAACCACGCGGCCCCGGCAGCGATCGCGACGAGGGCGATGCGGCTGGCTCCGCTGCGGCTCAGCATCTGTCTCGTCTCCCTGCGCCAGCCACAACCGGTGCGCGCGGTGTGATGCGACCCTCGCCGACCGCCGACTCAGCGCGTACTACTGGGACGGCTCCAAACCCGGCGTCTGGTACGTGGCCGCGAACTGCGGCCTGAGTCATCGATGCTCGAGCGAGCTTGACGCCGCTCCCCACAACCTGCCTGAGGCGACGATCGGGTGAGCTCCCGGTTCGGCCGCCTCGGCGTTCGACGCCCTACTTGGCGCCGTGACGCCGGAGCACCGCGTCGGCCCGATGAGCCTGACGGAAGGCCACGTGGCCTAGTGCCCCCAGAGCAACCGCCACAGGCCCGCGCGGGCCATGGCTCGGCCGACGATCTTGTTGCGCGCCCGGCGGGCGATGCGGTGGGGGTTGCCCGAGGCGAGCACCGACACGTCGTTGGCCAGGCGGGCGGCGCGGTACATGTCGGAGACGAAGCCGCGCCGCCTCATGCGAGGGCCTCGGCGATGAAGCCGGCCCCATCCTCGGCGAGGGCCGCCCGTTCGAGGTCGTCGGACTCGATGATCGCCAGCAGCGCCCGGGCCTGGTGCGGTCGTTCGAGCCCGAGCACGAGGCCCACGCTCAGCCAGTAGTCCGCCGTCTCGAGCACGTGGGGGCGCAGCGCCTCGGGGACCTCCTCGAGGACCTCCGCCATGGCGTGGGCGAGCGAGCGGCCGTAGCGGCTCCAGGGATCGGTCATGGCCATCGGTTCCCACCTCCGCGCTGCGACGATGCCGGAACCCCGCGCCTCCTGGTCGCGAGCGTAGCCCGTTGCGACCCGCGTGGGTGTGCTGACTCGGCCTGTCGATCCCCCCTTGTCAGTCGGGCCGAGGGAGCGTGCCGACGATCAACAGCCACGAGCCGGAGATCAGGAAGTAGAAGTTCGCGACCAGCGCGATAGCTGCGACGTTGATGCCCCATCCGACGTCAAGAACCAACAGCAACGAACCGACGACCTGGCCCAGGTAGCAGGCGGTGCCGCCGACGATGCGAAATGGGCTGAGGGCATACCGGCTGCTGCCACGCAGCCGGAAGGCCTGGATGTAGCCGTTCGTGTTGATCGCCGTCGCCGGCAACGCCACGATCAACCACTCGATCCCCACTGCCTCCGGTGTCTGCTGGCCCATCAGGGCCAGCGCGCTGAGGATGAAGGCGGAGCTGAAGCCGGTCAGCATGTTGATGGCGCGGTACCGGTGCGTGGCGTCTTCGGCGACGCCCCGCAGATTGATGGTGATGGCCACGAACACCAGCCCCGCCAGCGCGGCAGAGCCAGTGCCGACCAGCATGAAGAAGTTGGTCCACTGCTCAGGATCCATCGACTTACCACGCCATCCCGAAGACTCCGTCAGCGGGGGAGATGTAACGCCGGGCCGCCGCACATCCTAGAACGGGTCCGCGGCGATCCCGCTCGGCCGAGCTCTCGAGGATCAGGACCTGCCTCGCATGCGCCGATGAGCGGAACTCGCCTGCGGCGCGCGTCCGCGCTCAGCAGTTCCAGGCGGCCGCGACGTGGGCCAGGTCGGCCAGCGGCGGCGCGTTTCCTAAGAGACGATCCGGTCACTGAAGTCACCGCTGAAGCTGCCCGGCGCCGCGGCCGACGATGAAGCGCCCTAGAGGAGGCTGTTGACCAGCGCCTCGACCTGCGCCAGCGTCGCCGGGGTGTAGGTTGCGCCGATCGACACCAGCGAGCGTCCCTTGGTCGCGACGACGCCTTCATTTACCCCCGGGCCCAGCGTCGTTGAGAAGGTGAACGCCTGGTCGCCGACCCCCGACACCGCGGTGGGCGTGGTGGGGAAATTCTTGGTGAAGTTCGTGATGGACGAGGGATCGATGTTCGTGATCAGCTCGATGATTACGTTGTAGGCGCTCGCGTGATACTCGCAGGCGACCCCGGTGGCGCCGGCCGGCAGCGCCGTGCTGCCCGTCGTGATGCCGACCGGTGCCGGCAGCGTCGTCCCCAGGGCGGCATCGACCGTGGCGGCGGTCGGGCAGGTCGTCGCGGCGGTGGTCGTCGCCGGCGTGGCGACGGGTGCGGCGCTCGCCGCCGGGGCGGCTGTCGCACCAGCAGCCGTGCTGGCCGCGGTCGGTGCGCTGCTCGTACTGCCGCAGGCCGCGAGTACGGCACTCAGGACAAGGGCGGCTGGCACCAGCCAGCGCGAGGTGCTGCGGGACACGGGCCACGCCTCCATCCGCGTCGGCCGCTCGCCGCATCCGCCGATGCGGCATCGATCGGCGGCGGCCCTCGCGCCGGGAAGGCTACTCCGATTCTCAACCTGTCCGCGATGCAGGCGGGGAGGTGGTTGGGGTCCTAGAAGTAGTCGAGCGGATTCACCGGACGACCACCGTTCCAGATGGGCCCGATCCACACCACGAAGTAGAGGTGGGGACCGGTCGAATGGCCCGTCGAGCCGACCCGCCCGAGGAGCTGGCCGCGAGCCAGCCTCTGGCCCACATGGACGAGGATCGCCGACAGGTGGTAGTAGCCGGTGTTGAAGCCACCGCCGTTGCTGACCTCGACCTGGTATCCGCCATCGTTGTTGCGCCAGCCGGCGAAGGTGACCGTGCCGGCGGCTGCCGCCATGACCCGCGTGCCGGCGGGCGCGGCGATGTCGATCCCGGCGTGGAAGTGGGCGCACCCGAACATCGCCGGCTCATAGGGGAAACCGGTGCAGCCGTAGCCCTGGCTGATGTAGCCCCCGGCGACGGGCCACAGGAGCGGCGCGAATCCCGGCGCGGGGCGACCCGACCCGCTCGACGTGACGACTGGTCGCGGGCTGGAGCGGGTCGTGGCCGGCGTGGCCGTGACCGCGATGGCCGCGCCGACGCCGTTGGGGATCATGATCTGCTGACCCAGGGTCAGCTCATCGGTCGTCAGGTCGTTGTACGAGCGCATGGCGGCCGGATCGGCGTGGTAGCGGGCGGCCACGGCCGGGACCGTGTCACCGGCGGCGGCCGTGTAGAAGACTCCATCGACAGGCGGGATCACCAGCACCTGGCCCACCCGCAGCTGGTCCTTGGAGGCCAGCGCGTTCGACCACCAGATGCTCATCATGCTCAGGCCGAACCGGGCGGCGATGCCGGTCAGCGTGTCGCCGGCGCGGACCGTGTAGCGGGTGACCGCCACGGGCTGGACCGTGATCGCGGGCGAGTCGAGGGCGATGAGGGTCGCGTCGGCGCCGTACGGGCCGCTGCTGGCCTGCTCGTCCGCCAGACGTTCGGCCGCGGCAACGGGAGCCGGCGGCGCGATAGAGACCGGTTCATCCGATGCGCCGAGCTCGGGGCCATGGATCGTGGCGATGAACGGGCCGCCAGCCGCCGAGCCCGAGCTGTGCGCGACCGCATGGGGCAGCAGCACCGTGGTCGTCAGCAGCAGGGCCGCCGCGACCAGCACGACGGGCAAGCGCCGGTCGGTCAGCAGGCGGGCGTCAAGGGTCCGGCGTACATCCTCCACGCGCCGGCGGGACCGTCCCATCGGGCGCGCCATCACGCAGACGCGGTGACGCGGGGGCCGCGCGCGACGACCCAGCGCCAATACGTCCCTCCTCTCCGATGGCCAGCGGGTGCGGCCGGCGATGTGCCTCAGTCGATATCTCGTACCCTAGCATGCTCTGGCAGAGGGACGCCCGCGCGGGCTACGGCAGCCCGGCGAGGACGGCGTCCACCAAGCGCTGGAGCTGCGCTTGCAGAGCGGCCTGCTGCGTCGCCCCGGACACGCCCGTCGTGTGGGCCGTGGCCCCGACGCCGTAGCCGTCCTTGGCCCCGAACGCCACGTCACCTGGATGGCGCTGCCCGGTCGAGTCGATCGTCAGCACGACCTGGTGGTAGCCGATCCCGTCCACCGTCACTGGCGACACGCGCGGGATGATCGTGCACTGGTTGGGGAACGGTGCCAGCAACACGGGTGCGGTCATGATCCTGTCGGCCGCCGACTGGCGCAACAACTCGCACCGGCTGATCGATCCGTCCGGCGGCGCCGGGGGCGGGCCGAGCGAGCCGCCGGCCGGACGGGCTGGGGCTCTCGCCGCGCGACGGTGACGGTGGCGGCACCGCGCGGTGCCGTCGGGCGAGCGCAGCTGAGCTCCCCCTATCGGCCCTCAGGCGTCCCCGCGACGAGCGCACGCCGGAGCAACAGGGCCATGGCGTGCGACCAGGCGAGAGGACGGGCCGGCGGCCCCCAGTCCTGGCGCCAGCGGGCGACAGCTTCGGGATGGAGCGGATGGCAGGTGACCTGCTCCGGCAGCGAGCCCGACGGGTCCGCCTGGGCCTCGATCCAGGCCAGCGCGCGTCGTGCCCGCACGGCATCTCTGTCCTCGCCACGGTCGATTCGCGCCAGGGCCAGCGAGGCCGCCAGGATCGGCCACTCCCCGCCACCATAGAACGTGTCGGCCGGGTAGCGGTAGACGCCGCCATGCGGCGCCTCCAGGGCGCCTTCGACCTGCTTGACCGTCGCGATCCAGCGCGGGTCGTCGGGGGCGAACAGCCCGTACAACGGGCCTAGCCACAGCAGGCTCGCATCGGGACCGGCGACGCGATCGGACTTGGGCAGACCGATCACGTCGTCGCCGAGGTGGTGGAGATGCCGTGACGCCGCCCGAAGCGCGACCCGATCGTCGGCCTGCAACAGGCCCAGCGCCTCGGCCGCGTGCAGCCCGGCGACGACTGCCCCGAGCGTGCTGGTGGCCCGGGCGTCTGGATGCTCCTCCCATGCGTCCGCCGTGGGTTCCGCCCACCTCGCGGCCAGGTAGCGCGCCGCCAGTTCGGCCGCCCGGGCGATGTCGCCCTCGAGCGGGCGGCGATCCGCCAGCCTGACGAGCGACCACAGCCAGATCCCGGGGCCGTCGAGCTGGTCGGACAACCAGTCAGCTGGTCCGGGACGCCCGTCCGCCTCGAAACGGCAGGCGAGATGATCCTCCCGGGCGGCTGGCCGGCCGCGGTGCGCGGCCACGACGGCCCGCTCCAGGCGCGGCGCCTGAGCCAGGATGACATCCGCCATCCACGCGTGGAAGCGCCATGCGGCCGTCGCCTCGCCGGCGGTCCCGAGAGCCACGGCACAGAAGGCGGCGTCCCGGATCCAGCAGAGGCGGTAGTGCGGCGTCGTGTGAGCAGCGTAGATCGCGCCGCTCGGTGCCTGGGCGGCGAGCAGCTGGGCCACATCGGTCGCCGACCGGGCATCCGCCCGCATCGGGTCCACCCCCGGCTCCCGGTGCAGCGCCGGGTGTCCTGGTTACCCCTTGACGCCACCGATGGCCAGGCCGGAGATGATGTAGCGCTGCAGCAGCAGGTACACCAGCGAGACGGGCAGCGCCACGAGGATCGAGAAGGCGGCGAACTCGGACCAGGGGGTGCTGCTGGAGTACTGCCCGACCATCCCGTTCAGGGCCATGGCCAGCGTGTAGTTCTTGGGATTGCTGGTCAGGAACATCCATGAGAAGTAGAACTCGGTCCAGCCGGCTACGAAGCCGAAGAATGCCGTGACCGCCAGGACCGGCGTGGCCAGCGGGACGATGATGCGCAGGAAGATCTGCAGCTTATTGGCCCCATCCACGGCGGCCGCCTCCTCCAGATCGCGCGGGATCGTGTCGAGGTAGCCCTTCATGTTCCAGATGGCGAACGGCAGCACGCCGGAGGTGACCGCCAGGGCCACCCCGATCAGCGAGTTGCGCAGGTTGAACGTGCCGATCTGGATCTTGTTCATCGACACGAACAGCGGGGCGATGGTGGCCACGGCCGGCAGCATCAGCACCGCCAGCACCGCGATCATCAGGGCCTCCCGGCCGCGGAACTGGAGGCGGGAGAAGGCATAGGCCGCCATCATCCCGATGGTCACGCTGGCGGCCGAGATCAGGACGGCGATGAACAGGCTGTTCTCAGCCAGCTGGATGAACGACACCGGGTTGAGCGTGGGCTGGGCGATGACCTTGGCGAAGGCATCCAGCGAGGCGCCGGGCGGGATGAGGTTGAGACCGTCGGGCCGCGACAGGTTCCGCGGATCGAGGGCCATGCTGAAGATCCACAGGATGGGGAAGATGACGGTCAGCGCGATGAGCGCGCAGATCAATTGGAGGATCAGCTGGCGCCGCAGGCGCAACGGCCCGCCGCCGTGCACGAGGCGTGCGGCGGCGACCGGCTGGGCTCGCGGTGGCGCCGCGGTGGCGATGGCCGGACTGGTCATCGGAAGCTCCCTAGCTCAAGCATCGAACTGCGCCGTCGCCCGCGCCAGCCGGTTCGTCACCAGCGTGATCGCCAGCAAGATGAAGAATTCGAAGACCGCGAAGGCGGCGGCCACACCGTAGAGCTGCTGCTCGTTCACCAACCGGTACGCCGTCGTCACCAACAGCTCGGTCTGGCCGAACGGCCCGCCACCCGACATGAAGTACGACAGGTAGAACAGGTTGAAGGTGATGACGAAACCGTAGATGGCATAGGGCAGCATGGCCGGCCGCAGGTACGGCAGGGTCACCACCCGGAATTTCGCCCACGCCCCGGCGCCATCCATCTCGGCGGCCTCGTACAAGTCCCGGGGGATGCTCTGGAGGGCGCCTGTGGCGACCACCGAGTTGAGCGGCCAGCCCAGCCACACGTTGGCCGTCAGCAGGGCGAAGTAGGCCAGCGGAAGGATGAGCGGCCCCACGGACAGGATCGGATTGGGCTGGTTCAGCCAGTCCAGGTTGAAACTGCCCGGAGGAAGCTTGAAGAGGACGCCGATGGTGTCCTGCAGCAGGAAGTTGATCGCCCCGTTGTTGGGATCGAACATATCCCGCCACACGGTGGCCACGATGATCGGCGGGATGACCACGGGCAGGATGAAGATGGCCCGGTAGATCCGCTTGAACCACAGGCCGTTCGTGTTCAGGACGATCGCGATGAGGACACCCAGGACGACGTGGATGACGACGTTGGAGAAGGCCCAGAACAGGTTGAACGTCAGGATGCGCAGGAAGTCGAAGTTGGGGATGACGATGTTGTTCTGGAGGATCCGGATGTAGTTGTCGAAGCCCACGATGTTGGGCAGCGGAGCCTTGGCGCTCAGGTTCGCCAGGCCGAAGTCGGTGAACGACATCCAGACCTGGAAGACGAGCGGGTAGAACGTGATGACCGCCATCACGAGCAACGCCGGCAGCAGGAACAGGTAGGCGGTCCGGGCGTTCTGGCTGCGCCGCCAGCGTGACCGGCGCGGCGTCATCGCCGTCGTGGGGGTCGCGGCGATGGCGCTCATGCGGTCGCCGTCGCGAGTCTCATCGTCGCTTCCCCTCCCGCTTCAGGTGACGCAGGGGCGCCGGCCACCGGCACCCCTGCGTCGCGAGAACTCGACCAGGTGAGAGTACTAGAGGTTGTTGGCCTTGTTCATAGCCGCACACGCCGTCGCGACAGCCGCGACCGGATCGGTGCCCTTGTCCACGACCTGCACGATGGCGTTCCCGAAGTTGCCCCAGTAGTTGTTCAGGGCGGCCAGGGTCGGCCGTGCGAAGCCACTCGGCATCAGAGCCGCGAAGGACTTGGCGATCGCATCGGTCGGCTGGATGGTGGTGTTGGCCGGCAGGTGGCCGGCATTGGCGAAGATCTGCTCGTTGGACGGCAACAGCATCGCCAGCGCGAACTGCTCCGCGAGGGTGATGTTGGGTGACTGGGCGTTGATGTAGAAGCCATCCGGCGCGGTCAGCGGCGCCCATGCGCCACCGGGGCCCGAGGGACCGGCGGCCACGGCCAGCTTGCTGCCCATCGCCTTCTCGAGGTTCGCCGACTCCCACGGACCATCGATGAAGCCGGCGATCTTGCCCGCTTCCAGGTCCGCCACGGCGTCGCCATCGTTCTGGTAGACCTTCATGCCGGCGGCATGCGCCTGGGCCAGGAACTTGAGGGCATCGGAGATGCCACCCTGGTCGGCGACACACTTGCCGGTGTCATCCATGATCTTGCCGCCGAAGGCGCTGTAGAGGCCCCACGCGTAGTAAGAGCCACCGCCGTTCGCGCCGTAGACCCAACCGAGCTTGCTGGCGTCCGTCAGCCAGTCAGCGTTCGTGGCCGGCGGGGTGCTCAGCATGGTGTTGTTGTAGAAGAGCTCGACCGCCTTCATGGACTCCGGGATCTCGTAGAGCTTCCCGTCGACCATGGCAGCGTTCATCGCCACCTGCGACGTGTTGTAGGGCGCCGCGGTCAGGGTCGACTCGAGCGAGCTGACATCCTGCAGCAGGTTGGCCCGGGCTTCCGTCGGCAGGTCGTCGTTGGGGGCGATATACAGATCAGGCCCGGCGCCAGCGGGTGCCTGGACCTTGAAGTTGTTGAACAGGTTGTTGAACGGCACGTCGATGACGTTGACCGTGAAGCCGGGGTTGGCGGTCTCGACGTTCGCCACCATCGTGTCGAAGGCGTCCTTCTCCGACGTCCCGGATGCTCCATAGGCCTCCCAGACGGTGAGGGCGCCGGTCAGCTTGGTACTCGATGCGGTCGAGCTCGCGGCCGGGGTCGACCCGCCGCCCGTCGCCGCCGGGGTGCCGGTGGCCCCGGGCGTCGGGGTGCCGGTGGCGGCCCCCGAACAAGCCGAGGCGACGATGACGAGCAGCCCGATGGCGCCCGCCAACTTCTTCTTGTCTCGCATGATCCTCTTCCGTACCTCCTCGATACCGGTCTCGAATGGACCGACCTTCATGCTCGTCGGCCACCGCTCTGGCAGCCATCATCCGCAGGATCAGGAACGCGGGCGGCGGACCCGCGGGGGTGGTCCCTCAGACGCCGCCGACAACCTCCTTGGTCGATCGTGGTGGAGCCGTCGAACCGCGGACGACCAGCCGCGTTTCGAGGCGTCGATGCTCGACAGGACCGCCGTCCGGGTACTCGATGGTCGCCAGGAGCAGCCGCACGGCCTCCTCGCCCTTGCTCCGGATGGGTTGGTGGACGGTGGTCAAGGGCGGGTCGCTGTACTGCGCGAAGTCGATGTCGTCGAAGCCGACGATGCTCAGGTCGGCCGGCACGGCCCAGCCCTCATCGCGGACGACGTGCTGCGCCCCGATGGCCATGGCGTCGCTCATGGCGAGGACGGCCGTGGGCCGCAGGCCGGCGTCCCAAGCGCGTCGCATGCAAAGGGCGCCACCCGGGATCGTGGCGGGGCCCACGAAGAGGCGGTCGTCGGGCAGCTCCAGGCCGGCTGCGGCCAGCGCGGCGCGGTAGCCCGCGAGGCGGCGGCCCGTGAGGCCCGCGCCCGACTGGCCCTCCGCGATCGCGGGCTCCACGCCGATGGCCACGAGATCGCGATGGCCCAGTGCCAGCAGGTGCTCGGCCGCCGCCCGCGCGCCGGCGGCATCGTCGATCTCCACCGACGCGTGCTCGGGGAACGGATCGGAGTCGACCATCACGAGCGGCAGACCCGCCCGGCGGATCTCCTCGACCTCGGGGTGCTGGCGCGACAACCCGATCACGATGAAACCGTCGACAGGGGCGCGCCCGAAGGACTCGAACAGCGAGCCCCGCAGGGGCGACAGGAACGACAGGCCGTAACCGGCAGCCTCGGCGGCCAGGGCGATGCCTTCGCTGATGTGGCCGAACCACGGGTTGCGGTAGACGACCGAGAGGGCCTGAGGGGTCAGGACGCCGAGCATCAGCGTGCGCGGCTGGGTGAGGAGCCGGGCCACCGGGTGCGGCAGATAGCCCAGGTTGCGGGCCACCTCACGGATGTGGCTGGCCGTCCCCGCGTTCAGCCGGGCTGGATTGTTGAAGGCGAATGACACGGCCGTCTTGGAAACGCCCGCCTCCCGGGCGACATCGGCGATGCGCGGACGACGACTGCGTGTCTGCACCGTGCGGCCCGACCTCCTCGGGCGACCCGTCGGCGGCGGTCCCGCGATCGCCGGCGAGCGCGCCTTGAACCGGTTTAGCAAACCGATTTAGGGGAAGGTAGCGTCGCCGTGCCTGCCTGTCAAGAGACTCCCGCCTGCTGGTGATGTAAACCGGTTCACACAGGGTCCGTGCAGTGGCCTTAGAATGCCTGCCCGTGGACGCTCGCATCTCGCTCGCCCTTGCCATCCACAACCACCAGCCGGTGGGCAACTTCGGCTGGGTCATCGAGCGCAACCATGAGCGTGCGTACCAGCCCCTGGTCGAGGCGCTCGAGCGCCACCCGACGGTGCGCCTGGCGCTCCACTACACGGGGCCGCTGCTGGAGTGGCTGCGGTCCGAGCGGCCGCAGTTCCTTGAACGCGTCGCCGCCCTGGTCGCGCGAGGCCAGGTGGAGGTCATGGGTGGCGGCTACTACGAGCCCGTCCTGGCCTCCCTGCCCGAGGGCGATCGGGTGGGGCAACTGACCTGCATGGCACGCGAGCTGGGGGAGCTCTTTGGTAGCCGACCGCGCGGGGCGTGGCTCGCCGAGCGGGTCTGGGAACCGGATCTACCGACCTCGCTCGTTGCGGCGGGCTATCGGTGGACCATCCTGGACGATGCCCACTTCCGGGCCGCCGCCGTCCCCGAAGCCGACCTCTGGGGCGCCTACATGACCGACGATCAGGGCAAGCGGCTGGCGATCTTCGGGACCGAGCAGGGCCTGCGCTACCGCATCCCGTTCGGCACGGTCGAGGACGTCATCGCCTACCTGCGGGGCCACGCCACGGCGGATGGGGATCGCGTCGGCGTGATGGGTGACGACGGCGAGAAGCTCGGCGCCTGGCCGCACACCTGGGAACACTGCTGGGGCGAGCAGGGGTGGGTGGAGCGCTTCTTCGCCGCTCTGGAGGCCAACGCGGGCTGGCTCACGACGGTCACCCCGACCGACTGGCTCGAGCGGTGCCCACCGGTCGGGCGCATCTACGTGCCGACGGGCTCGTACGCGGAGATGGGCGAGTGGGCCTTGCCGGCCGCTGAAGGCCTGGCCTACCGCGAGCAACTCCACGCGGACCTGGCGGCCGGCCGGCCGGAGCCGCGCTGGATGCGCGGCGGCTTCTGGCGGAACTTCCAGGTCAAGTACCGGGAAGTCAACGACCTCCACAAGCAGATGCTGCGGACCTCCGCCAAGGTGGCGGCGATGCCGCCGGGAGCGGCGCACGACCGGGCCCTTGATCACCTCTACCAGGGCCAGTCGAACGACTGCTACTGGCATGGGCTATTCGGCGGCATCTACCTCAGCCACATGCGCCTGGCGACGGGGGCCCACCTCATCGCGGCCGAGGACGCGGCCGACGCGGCCGGACGGGACGGCGGCCTCCCGGTCGACGGCGGGATCCTCTACGACCTCGATCTCGACGGTGTCGACGAGCTGCTCCTGACGTCACCCGGCCAGGTCCTGGGCATCAAGCCGACCGAGGGCGCGGGCATCGGCACGTGGGACGTGCGCGCCGTGCGGCATGCCCTCACCTCCGTGCTGCGGCGCCGCCCCGAGGCGTACCACGCGCAGCTGATCGCCTTCGAGGCCGCGCGCGGTGATCCGACTGCCACCGCGACCGATGGAGCGGAGACGACCGCACCGGCCTCGATCCATGACCGGGTCAGCGTCCGCGAGCCGGGCCTGGTGGCACGGCTCGTGTACGACGCCTACGAACGGCGGTCGGGGCTGGTCCATGTTCTGCCGATCGGTACGACGAGCGAGGCGTTCATGGCCGGCTCCGTGGCCGAGTCGGGCGACTTCCGTGCCGGTCCCTACGCCGTCGAGCGGCTGGGACCCACTGAGGCCGTGCTGGTCCGCCATGGGCAGGTCGGCGACGGCGACGACGTCCAGCCGCTGGAGGTGCGCAAGACGATCCGCACGACCGGCGGGCGTCGAGACCCGCGCCTGGAGCTCGAGGTCGCGGCGTGCAACCCCGGCCCGGCGGCGCTCGAGGCGGTCCTCGCGGTGGAGTGGTCCCTGACCCTCCTCGGCGGCGGCGGCAATCCCGCCGCCAGTTACCGCATCGCGGGCCAGGAGTGGCCCTTCGACTCGACCGGCACCGCGGCGGGCATCGCCGAGATCGAGGCGGGCAACCGCGACGTCGGGCTCGAGCTGCACACCCGCCTCGCCCCGGACGCGACCGTGTGGTGGTCCTCCATCGAGACGATCTCCCTGTCCGA
>DASPUH010000041.1:0-8782 GCA_035622975.1 Candidatus Sulfotelmatobacter sp. | reverse complement strand
CCTTCGACTGGATCCACCTGCCGGTCATCGACAGCGTCGGGCTGCCGATCCAGGCCGACGGTCGGAGCCCCGTGCCGGGCCTGGGCTTCATCGGGACGCCGTGGCTGGTGGACATGGGCTCGGCCAACCTCGTGGGCGTCGAGCGTGACGCGGCCGGTCTCGTCGCCGCGATGGGGCTGGACGGTGGCAGCGCGCGTCACCAGGACGAACCCCACCTCGAGGCGGCCCACGTGCACCTCCGTCGTCGAGTCTAGGGCCACGGTCGCAAGAGAGGCCGAAGGACCCGTCTGGCTCGCCCGAACGACTCGCTCGCGGTCCGGCCGACGGGGCTACCCTGAACCGCGAAACCCGACGCACGATCGATCCACCAGGAGCCCCGCGATGACCGTTTCCGAACCGCCCGCTGCCCGCCGAACCGGGGCGCCCGACAAGGCGTCCGACGTCCTGCGGGCCACCCGCCATCCCCTGGATCCGCTCTTCCGGCCGCAGTCCGTGGCGGTGATCGGGGCCACCGAGAAGGCCGGCAGCGTGGGGCGGACGGTCCTCTGGAACCTCCTCAGCACCCCGTTCGGGGGCACGGTCCTGCCGATCAATCCGAAGCGCCCCAGCATCCTGGGCATCAAGGCCTATCCCAGCCTGGCCGCGACGGGCGAACCGGTCGAGCTGGCGGTCATCGTCACGCCTGCCGACTCGGCCCCGGCGCTGGTCCGCGAGTGCGCCGAGGCGGGCGTCAAGGGCGTCATCATCATCTCCGCGGGGTTCCGCGAGATCGGCCCGGCGGGAGCGGCCCTGGAGGCGGCGGTCCTGGCCGAGGCGCGGGCGGGTGGTATCCGCGTCATCGGGCCCAACTGCCTTGGCGTCATGAACCCCATCGGCGGCCTCAACGCGACGTTCGCCGCCGGCATGGCCGCGCCGGGCTCGGTCGGCTTCATCAGCCAGAGCGGGGCGCTGCTGACGGCCGTGCTGGACTGGAGCGCGGCGGAGGGGGTCGGATTCAGCTCCGTCGTCTCGCTCGGCTCGATGCTGGACGTGGGCTGGGGCGACGTCATCTACTACATGGGCGACGACCCGCACACGACCAGCATCCTCATCTACATGGAGACGATCGGCGATGCGAGGGCCTTCATGTCGGCCGCCCGCGAGGTGTCCCTGACCAAGCCGATCATCGTCATCAAGCCCGGCCGGACCGGGCAGGCGGCCAAGGCCGCGGCCTCCCACACCGGCTCGCTCACCGGCTCCGACGACGTCCTCCAGGCCGCCTTCCGGCGCGTCGGCGTGCTGCGCGTGGACCACATCTCCGACCTGTTCGGGATGGCGGAGGTGCTGGCCAAGCAACCGCGGCCCAAGGGGCCCAACCTGACCATCGTGACGAACGCCGGCGGGCCGGGCGTGCTGGCCACGGACGCCCTCGTCGAAGGCGGCGGCCACCTGACGGACCTGTCGGCGGCCACGATGGCCGCCTACGACGAGGTGCTGCCCGCCGTCTGGAGCCACAACAACCCGGTCGACATCATCGGGGACGCCCCGCCCGAGCGGTACGTCAAGGCCCTGGAGATCGCGGCCGCCGACCCGGCCGCCGACGGCATGCTCATCATCCTCACGCCGCAGGCGATGTCCGACCCGACGCGCACGGCCCAGGAGCTGGTCCCGTACGCCCACATCGCCGGCAAGCCGGTGCTCGCCTCGTGGATGGGCGGTCGTGGCGTGGCGGAAGGGGCGGCCATCCTCCGCCAGGCCGGCGTGCCGACCTTCGAGTACCCCGACACGGCGACCGAGATGTTCAATGCCCTGTGGCATTCCGCGCTGGACCAGCGGGCGCTGTACGAGACGCCCAGCCTGCCCGACGATGCCGAGCGGGCCATGGACAGGGCCGCCGCGACCGAGATCATCCGGGCGGCCCGCGAGGCCGGCCGCACGTTGCTCACCGAGGTCGAGTCCAAGGCCGTCCTGTCGGCCTACGGCATCCCCATCACCGAGACGCGCATCGCGCCCAGTGCCGACGAGGCCGTCGCGGCCGCCACGCGGATCGGCTACCCGGTGGTCCTGAAGCTGTACAGCCACACGATCACGCACAAGACGGACGTCGGCGGCGTCCAGCTGGACCTGGCCGACGAGGCGGCGGTGCGGGCGGCATATGAAGCCATCCGCACCGGCGTCACCAGGGCTCGCGGGGCCGAGCACTTCGAGGGCGTCACGGTCCAGCCCATGATCGACTTCGCCGGCTATGAGCTGATCATCGGCTCATCGATCGACCCGCAGTTCGGCCCGGTGCTGCTCTTCGGCATGGGAGGTCAGCTGGTGGAGCTGTTCCGCGACCGGTCCATCGGGCTGCCGCCGCTCAACACCACCCTGGCGAAGCGGATGATCGAGCGGACCGTGGTCTCCGGCGCGCTGGCGGGGATCCGCGGCCGCCGGCCCATCGACGTCGACGCGCTGGAGCAGCTGCTGGTGCGGTTCAGCCTGCTCGTCGTTGAGCAGCGCTGGATCAAGGAGATCGACATCAACCCCCTGCTCGCCTCGCCGGAGCGGCTGTTGGCGCTCGACGCGCGCGTCGTCCTGCATGACGCGTCGGTCTCCGAGGCGGACCTGCCGCGGCTCGCCATCCGGCCGTATCCGCGCCAGTACGTGCAACCCTGGACGGCCCCCGACGGGACGACGGTCCTCATCCGACCCATCCGGCCGGAGGACGAGCCGGCCATGGTCCGGTTCCACGCCGAGCTGACCGAGGAGACCGTCTACTCGCGCTACTTCGAGCACCTGGGCCTGTCCCAGCGCACGGCCCACGAGCGCCTGACGCGGATCTGCTTCAACGACTACGACCGCGAGATCGCCCTCGTGGCGGAAGAGACCGCCACCGATGGTGCGCCGCGCATCGTCGCCGTGGGCCGGCTGTCCAAGGATCACGCCCGTCCGTCGGCGGAGTTCGCCGTCCTCGTGGCCGACCGCTGGCAGCACCATGGCCTGGGGGCGGAGCTGCTTCGCCGCCTGGTGGCCATCGGCCGCGCCGAGGGCCTGGAGCGCCTCTACGCGGAGATGCTCGCGGGCAACATGGCCATGCGCCACACCGCTGAGGCGGCTGGCTTCACGATCGTCGAGGAGACGCCTGCCTCGATCGTGCGGGCGGAGCTGACCCTGGACCGCTGAGACCGCTAGGGTCCGAAGTAGGGCGCGAGCGCGTCCAGGACGGTGCTGGAGACGCTGGCGGCTCCGCCGACCACGTAGATTTGGGTCGGCCTGAGGCTGCTCAGCTCGTGCGCGACGGCGGCCGGGATCGAGGTCGGCGTGACGAGCAGCACGGGTCCATCGGCTTCAGCCGCAGCTGCGCCCGCCCCAAGGGCGTCGGGGAAGTTCAGGCCGTCGGCGATGTAGACCGTCAGCGCACCACCACCGAAGGTCTGCTCCACGACCGCCGCGTCGGTGCCGAACCGGTCGCCGGCGTAGCCCACGAGGTCGGGAAAGCTCGTGTGGTCGAGCCGGACCGGGGGGTCCGTCGCGTAGGCCGCGAGGGCGGTCATGACGCTGGCTGACACCGCGGCGGGTCCGCCGACGACGTAGATCGTGGTGGGGTGGAGGGCCGCGAGCTCGTGCATGATCGCGGCCGGGATCGACGTCGGTGTCACGAGCAGGACCGGCCCGCCCGTCTTCGCGGCGGCCGCGCCGGCCCCCAGCGCATCTGGGAAGGCCAGCCCGTCCGCCACGTAGACGGTCGACGCGCCGGCAGGGAATGCCTGTTCGGCCACTGCGGCATCGGTGCTGAAGCGGTCGCCGGGGTAGCCGGCGAGGTCGGGGAATGTCGCGTTGTCGAGGCGGATGACCGACGTGGCATAGGCCTCCAGGGCGGTCAGCACGGCACCCGATACCGACGCGGGACCACCCACGACGTAGATCGTCGATGGGTGCAGAGACGACAGGGCGTGCGCGATCACAGCGGGGATCGAGGTCGGGGTCACGAGCAGTACCGGTCCGCCCGCTTTGGCTGCGGCCGCGTCGGCCCCGAGCGCATCGGGGAAGTTCAGGCCGTCGGCGACGTAGACCGTCGGGGCGCCGAACGGGAATGCCTGCTCCGCCACCGCTGCATCGGTGGCGAAGCGGTCGTTGGGATAGGCGGCCAGGTCGCCGTACGTCGCGTTGTCGAGGCGTGAGGCACGGAGCGTCGCGCCGGCCTGCGGCATGACCGCGTTCGACGGCCCGGAGTCGGGGCCGGTGCCCCCGGCACCCGTGACCGACACCGTGAAGGTGTACGAGGTCAGGTTCGTGAGGCCGGTGACTTTGCAGGCGAGGGCGCCGGTGGTCGAGCAGTGGAACCCGCCGGGGGTACTCGTGACCGCATAGCCCGTGACCGGACCGGTAGCCGAGGCCGACCACCAGACCACCGCGGCTGCGTCGACGCCGGCGGCCGTCACGGTCGTCGGGGGAGCCGGCACAGTGGTCGGCGTCACGGGATCCGACGCCGTCGACGGGTCACTGTCGCCGATGGCGTTGGTGGCCACCACGGTGAACGTGTAGGGCGTGCCGTCGGTGAGACCGGTGACGCTGCAGAACAGTGCGCCGTGGGTCATGCACGTGGCTCCGCCCGGTGAAGCCGTCACCGTGTAGCCGGTGATCGGGCTCCAGCCGTCACCCGCGGACGCGAGCCAGGAGACGATGGCCCCATCGTCGAAGCCTGAGCCGATGGTGCCGGTCGGGGCATCAGGCGGCGCCATCGGCTGCAGCTGCACGTCGAGGCCGGTCAGGTCCGTCGTGGCGACCACGAGGGTGTCCGCCAAGGCGAAGTCCTCCACGATCCCAGACCCGCTGTACCAGCCGATGCCGTATACCTCGAACGGATCCACGTAGCCGATCTGATAGCTGCCGGCGATGGCGAGAAGGCTGTACTCGCCGCCGTAGCCGCTGAATCCGAGCTCGTAGAGGCTGCCGCCGCGGAACACTTCGATGGCGACGTCGTGCAGCCCGGCTGCACCGGCGCCGGTGACGACGCCGCGGATGTCATGGCCGGCTGGCACCGCGATGTTGATGTTCGAGACGTCCTTCGATACGGCGATCGGGCTCGCCGACGCCTGCTTCTCAGCGAACCCCCCGTGCGCATACCACCCCGGGAGCAGGTCCGCGCCACCCGTCTCAAGGACGGTGTAGGTGCCGGCAGCCACGGAGAAGGCATACACGCCGTTGGCGTTGGTGGTTCCCCAGCCGACCTCGTTGCCGCTCAGGTAGGCCACGACAAGGACTCCCGGCTCGGCGACGCCACCCGGCCCGGTGACCTTACCGGACAGCTGGGGTCCATCCCGCAGGGCGATGGTGATGCTGACGTTCTTGGACGATACGACGACCCGCGTCGCCACCGAGGGGTCATACGTCAGGCCGCCTGCGCGGTACCAGCCGCCGACCGGCCAGCCGTCGGGCGTGGAGACCCAGATCGTGTACGTGCCCGGTGCGACCGGCAGGGCGAAGTTCCCGTCCGTTCCGATCGACCCGGTCAAGTAGAGGTCGGAACCCAGCCAGGCTTCGACGATCATGTTGGGCTCGGTCACGTTGCCATAGATCGCCGCAGATCCGCGAAGCACCCGCGCGGTGGGCAACGCGACGCTGGCCGAGCCGGCCTGTGCCATCGTCACGACGACCGGCGAGGCCGCGCTGCTGCCAGCGACGAAGCCACTCGACCCGTACCACCCGCTGGCGCACTGGCCGGAAGCATCGAAGAACCCGACGAAGTAGGTGCCCGGCGGCACGCTCATCGAGTAGTTCCCGGTCGTCGTCACCACGTAGCCGTAGAACCCGGCGTACTCGTCGTACACGTCGACTTCGACGCTGCCGACCGTGCACCCGCTGCCGGCGACGTTGCCGGACAGGTTGGAGAAGCTCGGAACCGCGACGTCGATCCCGCTCGTGTCGCCGCCGGCCGTCACGACCATTTCGGTCGCCTGGCTGCGCTGCGGTGTCCATCCCGAGCGGCTGTACCAGCCGCTGTCGACGCCGGCGGGGAGCTCGAGCGTGTAGGTGCCGGGATCGACGGCGAGGGAGTACGTCCCGTCCGGGGCTGAGCTACCGCTGGTGATGAACGAACCGCTGCTGGCATCAGCCAAAGTCAGGGAGGCCGACACGCCCAGGCCGCTCGACGCGCTGGTGACCGTCCCTGTGACGTGCGGGATGGGCGGCAGTGTCATGTCGATGGTCACGTCCGCGGCGACCACGGAGTACACGGTGCAGGTGGCCCAGTCTGCGGTGATGCCCGTGGTGGACCAGCAGCCGGATGCGAAGGTCTTGGTCGTGTCGTCGACCGAGACGTGGTAGGTGCCGGGCGGGACCGCGACGGAGTAGCTGCCTCCCGCGTCGGTGGTCGCATCCGCGACGTTGAGGAGGTGCCCGGTCGTGGGCAGGGCGTTGATCTGCAGGCTGCCGATGCCCGTATGGACCTGATCGGTCACTTGACCCTTGAGGTGATACGCCGTCGGCAGTGTGACATTGGCCGTCACGGGTCCCGAACCCACCGTGATCACCGGGGTGTACTCGTAGTCAAGGATCAACCCGCCGCCGCCGTAGTAGCCGCCGAAATACGTGCCCGTCGGGTCGACGAACGACACGATGTACCAGGAGCCCCCGCCGCTGACCGCCACCGCGTATGTCCCACCCGACGACGTGGTCGTCGACACCGGACCGATGCCGCTGCCTTGTGGATACGCCGTCACGGTGATGCCTTGGAGCACGGTGCCTTTGGTGTTCTTGACGGTCCCGGTGATCGAGGGCCCCGTGACGTCGGGAGTGACGTCACCCGTCGCGGGCGTCGACGGACGCACGGACGCGCGGCTGGCGCGCAGGAGTGGATCACCAGACGCTGGCCGGAGCGGTGGCGCGTTCGGGTTGGAGGGCGGGCCACTCGTTGCGGAGGCCGGTCGAGCGGCTGAGGCTTTGAGCAGGTGCTCTCGTCCGAGGACCCGGGTGGTGCGGGCGCTAGGAAATCCTTCCGTCACGCGGTCGAGCACCGCGGGATCGGGGCCGCTCGCGCGGACGGCCGCGGCCGGAGGCACGAGGGTGGGGCTGGTTTGAGGCTCCCCGTTGGGGGCGGTGGTCGAGGCCGGCGCACGGGCGACCGAGCTCGGACGGCTCGCCTGCGTCGCAGTCGCGGCGCTGACTCCGGTGGAGCTTGTGGTCGCGATCAGTATCGCGACCACAACGACCGCTACCGGCCGGAGAACAGAACGCTGCAGCACCACGCCCACACCGCCTAGCCAGTACCAGATCGGGATTGTTGCCGGGAGTGCGCCACGAAGCGCGTCACGGGCCGCGAGTCTGGCCGGCCCCGCAGGGCCTTGCAAGGGCCCTTGTACCTGTCCCCGGCGGGCGGGAGGCCCGAAAGTCAGCGCGCGATGTCGCGCCTCGTCACGCCCCACGCGCCCAGGGCGATGCCGCCGACGGCGATGACCACACAGGCGATGACCCCGGCCACGTCCCAGTGGCCGATCATGGGCTGGCCGACGTGCGCCGTCAGAGCGAGCTGGTGGACCCAGTCGGGCAGCTTGAGGGGCGGCGCGAGCAGGTCCAGGAGGTAGGTGGCCACCACGACGAGGGCGGCGATCTCGGCCGCCAGCGAGGTGCGCCACAGCCCGCCGACCGCCACGCCGACGCCGACGATGGCGATGGCATAGAGCCCCAGGGACGCCGGGCCCAGGAGGGCATCACCGACCGACGCGCCACCGGCCGCGGCTCCGGCCGCGATGGCGACCGCGATGATGGCCGTGGTTATGACGACCGCCAGGATCGCGGCGATCCCGCCGGCGATCACCCACCGGGCGCGCGTCAAGGGCACGGCCAGGATCTCCTCCAGCCGGCCGTCGGTCTCGTCCGACGCCCACTTCGAGACGAAGGTCGCGGCCGCGAAGCCGGCGATGATGTAGAAGATCTCGACGTACAGCTGCAGCCACGCTCCGGCGCTGTTGAAGTCCAGCCCGGGGAACATGGTGGAGAACGTCTTGACCAGGTCCTGCTCGCTCCCGATCTGCTTGGCGAACGGTCCGGCGAGCGACGCCAGGAGCGCGCCCATCAGGCCCATGCCGATGCCCCAGGCGAGGGCACGTGGCAGCTGGTCGCCGAAGGCCCGTGCCACGGGCCCGTGGACGCCCAGGACGTCCTTGGGTAGCGCGGGCAACGAGAGGCCGGTGGTCACGCCCAGGTCGCGTCTCGTGAACAGCTCCACGCCGATGGCCAGGAGCACGACCCCGACGACCCCCACTGCGGCAAGACCGGCCCAGTCGTACAGGCCGACGAGCGGCACGTGCGAGGCCGTCCAGTAGAACGGGCTGAGGAGGAGGAACGGCCCTCCGACGTTCAGGCCGTTGAGCATCCACAGCACGACCATGACGATCGCGGCGACGCCGGCCGACCCGGAGCGACCCAGGTAGGGCGCGAGCACGAGCGCGAGGCCGCTGAAGCACATGGCGGTGAAGCCGATGAGGAGCACGAAGCCTGCCGCCCCTACGAACGGCACCGCGTCGCCGAGCGAGGCGTCGCCGAAGGCGTTCGAGCTGACGGTGATGAGCACGGCGATGATGGCCATCGACACCCACAGCACCGTGAAGTGGGCGGCGAGCTTCTCGAGGGCGATGCGCCGCTTGCCGAACGGCGCTGCTGCGACGAAGTCGAGGCTGCCGCGCGCCGCCTCGCCGGCCAGGGTGCCGGACAGCGCGAAGATCGACCAGAGGGCGACCCCCAGGATGAACAGCGAGCCGTACTTCCAGGTGAAGTAGCCGCCGAACGTGCCCAGCTTCGCGCCCATGAGCGTCGCGTTGCC
>DASPUH010000040.1:0-52810 GCA_035622975.1 Candidatus Sulfotelmatobacter sp. | reverse complement strand
ATCGCACGGCGCGTGCGCGAGATGGAGGTCTACTCCGAGCTGCTGCCGCACGACACGCCCCTGGCCGAGATCCTGGGGCGTCATCCCCGCGGCATCATCCTCTCGGGCGGGCCGGCCAGCGTCTACGACGCGGACGCGCCGCGCGTCGATCCCCGCCTGTGGAGCGCTGGTATCCCCATCCTCGGCATCTGCTACGGCGTGCAGCTGATGGCCCACGAGCTGGGCGGGGAGGTGTTGCCGGCGGCCCACCGCGAGTACGGGCCGGCGACCGTGACGATCACCGAGGCGGACGGCCTGTTCAAGGACGTGCCGCGCGAGCAGGCCGTCTGGATGAGTCATGGCGACCTCATCACCCGGCCCCCGATCGGCTTCCACCCCACCGCTCTGACCCCCGCCTCGCCGTTCGCCGGCCTGGCCGATCCGGACCGGCGCCTCTACGGCATCCAGTTCCATCCCGAGGTCGTCCACACCCCCGCCGGGCGCGACATCCTGCGCAACTTCGTCTTCGGCATCGCCGGCGCCCACCCGACCTGGACCACGCGCGACTTCATCGCCTCCACCGTGGCCGCCATCCGCGCGCGTGTCGACGCACATGCCGCCGCGACCGGGTCCGATGGACGGGTCATCTGCGCCCTCTCGGGCGGGGTCGACTCGGCCGTCGCGGCAGCCCTCGTCCATCGGGCCGTCGGCGACCGCCTGACCTGCATCTACGTCGACCACGGGCTCATGCGCAAGAAGGAATCCGAGCTGCTGCGGGCGACCTTCGAAGCGCACCTGGGCATGCGCCTGGTGATGGTCGATGCCCGGCAGCGATTCCTGGCCCGTCTGGCGGGCGTGGAGGATCCGGAGGCCAAGCGGCGCATCATCGGCGACGAGTTCATCCGCGTCTTCGAGGAGGAAGCGGGCCGTCTCGGGCGGATCGACTTCCTGACCCAGGGCACGCTGTACCCCGATGTCATCGAGTCGACTGCCCCGGAGACCAAGGCCGCCCAGAAGATCAAGACCCACCACAACGTGGGCGGCCTGCCCGCGGACCTCCGCTTCCAGCTGATCGAGCCGCTGCGGTACCTGTTCAAGGACGAGGTGCGGGCCGTGGGCGCCGAGCTGGGCCTGCCCGAGGCGATGGTCCAGCGGCAGCCCTTCCCGGGTCCGGGGCTGGCCATCCGCATCATCGGCGAGGTCACCGCAGAACGGCTGGAGACGTTGCGTGAGGCCGACTGGATCGTCATCGACGAGATCAAGGCGGCTGGCCTCTACCGCAGCCTGTGGCAGAGCTTCGCCATCCTCACGCCGGTGCGCAGCGTGGGGGTGATGGGCGACGGTCGCACCTACGCCAACGTGGTGGCCATCCGCGCCGTGACGAGCGAGGACGGCATGACCGCCGACTGGGCCAAGCTGCCCTACGAGGTCCTGGGGCGCATCAGCAGCCGGATCGTCAACGAGGTGGCGGGCGTCAACCGCGTCGTCTACGACATCAGCAGCAAGCCACCGGCCACGATCGAATGGGAGTAGCGCCGGCGCCGGCGCAGCCCCCCGGACCATCGGGGGAGTCCCCCCGGACGAACGGAGGCAGTAGAGTCGCCGCCATGCCCAGGAAGTCCGATCGCCCATCCAACCCGCAGGCCGGGCCACCGCCGGTCACCGCGACGTCGGCCGACGCCCTTCCAGCGTCCGTCGAGCCACCCCCCTCGCCGCATCAGCCCGTGGCGGTCCCCGCGCCTGCCGCTGCACCTGCGGCCGCCACGGCCGTCACGCCGCCCCGCGCGTCGGCCGCTGAACCGCTGCTGGAGCACGGCCAGCCGCTGCTGGAGCCGCTGACCTCGTACGAGTTGTCGCCCGATGCGCTCCTGGGTCCCGACGGTGGTGGCGACCGGGCCTTCGCGGCCAACCTGGACCCGGCGGTGCGCGATTTCGGCAGCACGCGCAGCATCGTCCGCGTCTGCGAGTGGTGCAACACCCCGCTGTCGGATCCCGACGCGGCCCAGTGCCCGTCGTGCGGCGCCAACCTCAAGCCGCTGGAGCCCGACACGGAGATCCCCGGCCTCACCACGATGAGCCTCGAGGCGGTCCTGGCGCGGCGGCGCGCCGAGGCGCAGCAGCAGGCGACCTCGAACGCCCCGGGCGGCATCCTGCGGTCGGCCGGCTCGATCCTGGGTACCGGCCGGGCCACCACCCCCTCGGCGCCGGCCGTCGTGACCCCGGAGGGCCTCCAGCTGGACGACGCGAGCATCGAGGAAGCCATCCGGCCGCCCGACGACGCCGTGCGGCGGGCCATGCTCCAGCTGGAGATCGAGGCACTCAAAGCGCAGGCCCCGGGGGTCGTGCCCGGCGGCATCGACCCGGCGGCCATCGTCGCCGACGCCACCACCGAGGCAGGGTCCGACGTGGACCACCCCGCGGCGCCGGTCGATGCCGTCGTCGAGCCACCCAGCGCAGGCCCGCCGGCCAGCGCCTAGACTGCCTCCCGTGGCGGCTCGCATGCGGGTCCCCGGACCATCCTTCCTGCTCCCGGCAACGGTGCGCGTGCACAGCGGCGCGGGCCGGCCCGGGCGCGCCGTGGAGGTCGGCATGGCGCCACCGACCACGACCGATGACGGCTGGTGGCTGGGTCACGTCTGGGCCAGCGATGCGGATGGGCTGGTCGACATGATCGACCTTGCCCCCCTCGCCGGACCCCCGCCGACGCCGCCCCAGGCGGTCATCGGCCCAGCCTTCGCGGGCGCGCTGGCGGGTCTCATCGCCGAGGAGGGCGGCCGCCAGCTGGTGCGGCTGAAGCTGTACCCGGCCCCCGACGAGGCACGCGAGTGGGAGCGCCCCTGCCTCGTCCAGGTGGCCATCAAGTGGGATCCCGTCCGCGCCGCGACGATGCCGACCGGGGAGCTTGCGACGGCCGTCCAGGAGGCCTTCGGGCGGGCGGTCATGGCCGCCGACCGGGCCGCCTGATGGCCCTGCCCATCCCGACAGCCGGGGCCGTGGGGCGGACGCCCGCCCTGTGGAGCGTCGGGCTGGTCGGGTTCCTCGCGCGCGGCGGCGTCGTGGTGGTGCTGTTGCCCATGCTGGCCGTGCCCAGCCCGGTCAGCCTCAGCGTACTGATCGGGCCGGACCTCGTGGACGCGAACGGCCTGTCGGCCCGTGTGGCGGCGCTGCTCGTGCTGGCCGGCGGACTGGCCGCCCTCGCCGTGGCCGGGGGGCTCGTCCTGGCGGCCCTGGCCGATATCGCCGCGTTCGCGGGCGGCCTGAGCGCAGCCGGCGTCGCCACTCCCTCCCTGGCCACGCGCCCCACCGTCCGGCTCGTGGCCGAGCTCCTGGCCCTCCAGCTCGTGGCGGCCGTGCCCCTCCTGGTCGCCCTGGTACCGACCGTCACGGCGATGGCGGGGGTCGTGCGACAGGAGATCCTCCTGCCGAGCGACCAGACCGTGCCGCTCTGGTGGCGCGTCATCGAGGGCAGCTGGCCCTGGCCGGCCGTGGTCGGGGCGACCGCCCTGCTATCGACCCACATCTACTCCGTCGTCGGCCGCGAACTGCTGGCCCGCCGCATGGGCCTCCTGCCGCCCGCGGCGCCGCCGAGCGGCATGAGGCGAGCCCTGACCATCGCGGTTGCCCTGGTACGGCGACCGGGCCGGACCCTCTCCGCGAGTGTCGCCACCTGGGTCCTGGGCCTCCTGGCGACCGTGCTCGCGGCCGCGCTGATCGACGCCGGATGGGCCCTCGCGCAGATGGCCTACCTGTCGCCGCCTCCGGCAGGGGCGTCGCTGCCCCAGGCGGCGGCCGTGTGGGCCACGGCCGCCGCGGCAACGGTCGTCCTGGTGGGCTTGCTGGCAACCGCGCTCGTGCTGCTGGGGGCGACCGCCGCCCTGCGGTCCGCGCTCCTGACGCGGGCTGCGCTCGCTGGTCGGGGTCTCACGTGATGGACCCATCCCCTGCCGTGCCCCTCGCCGGCTCCTGCGTGACATGTGGCGCACCGCTCCAGGCAGGGCGCGCCGCATGCCCGGAGTGCGGCGCGCTCGTCGGCGGAGCGGGCACGGGCGCCGCGCCGGCCGACGGCGGCACCGCGTGGCCGAAGGTAAGCCCGGAAGGGCGGCCCGACCTGCGACCGCCCGGCCCCAACCAGTGGTATTCGGATCGCTTCCGGGCTGCGGCCAGCGGCGCTGCCGACCCGGGCGCCGCATCTCGTGGCCCCGCCGCGGGGGCCGCCGGGCTCTTCAGCGATCTCCCCTTCCAGGCGCCGCCGGTGCCGGTGGGCTGGCTCGTCGTGATCGGCACATGGGTCTCGGCGGTCGCCTTCGTGCTGCCGTGGGCCTCGGCGAACGGCCTGAGCTACCTCGAGTCGTGGGGCCTCTACAAGCCGAGCCACGTGCTGGCGTTCTTCCTCGTCATCGCCATCGCCCTGTTGGCGATCCTGCCCTTCCGCCTCCCGCCGCTCGTGCGCCTGGGCCTCATCCCGTTGCTGCTCGGCGCCTTTGAGGTCGGCCTGTTCTGGGAGTGGGTGGGCAGCCAGTCCCTGGGCATCGGGATCTGGACGCTGATCGTGGGCGCGGTCCTGTGCATCGTCGGCGGCGTGGCCGTCGCGTCACGGCTCGTCGAGCCGCCGCGTCCTACCTGAGCACGAGGGGCCCTCTGCTACACTCGGCCCCGGTTGGAGGGCGGTCGGTGCCGCGACGTGCGGCTGCTCGTCCGTTGGCCGCTACCTGGGAGGCTCTCGCCCCGCCCCGATGAACCAGATCCTCGATGCGATCAGCGGTGCCTTCGGGACCTTCTTCGACGATCCGACCATCCAGCTGATCCTGCGCGCGATCGGCTTTTATATCGTCTTCATCTGGCTCGCGACGGCCTACTACGCCTACCGCGACATGAGCCATCGCACGACCAATCCCATCGCGCCCTACCTGGCGGCGGCACTGATCATCCTCTTCACGCCGATCCTCTTCGTCTTCGCCTTCGTGCTCTATCGCATCCTGCGGCCGCAGGAGACGGTGGCCGAGGCGCAGGAGCGGGCGCTCGCCGAGGAGGCGATGCTGGTCGAAGTCGAGCGCCAGGCGCATTGCGCCAACTGCGGGCGGGCGGTGCACACCGACTGGATCATCTGCCCGAGCTGCCGCAACCGGCTGCGCCGGTTCTGCCCCAACTGCAGCAACCTCGTGGAGCTGGACTGGAGCCTCTGTCCGTGGTGCGGCAAGGACTTCGAGCGGCCCGAGCAGCTGCCCGAGCGGGTGCGGGCCGGCCGTCAGGTCCGCCCCGGCACGGTCCCGGCCGGCAGCGTGAGCGCCGCCCAGTTGATCGCGGCGGCCAGCGCCGCCGCGCCTCGTGCGACGGCACCGGCGGCCGTCACGCAGCCGCCTGCTCCCGCCATGGTCGCGACCGCGTCGGCCACGCTCCCCGCGGCGGTCGTCCAGCATGAGAGCAGCCCGGCCCTCGCGCCCTCGATGGCGGCGACCACGGCGGCCCTCGCCGCTGCGGCGGTGCCGGCCGACACGACGCCGGCCGAGACGACGCCCGCCGCGACGACGCCGGCTGACATCCCGCCGGCTGACCCCCCCGTCGCCCAGGCCGCGCCACCGCCGCCTCCGCCGCCCTCGCCGGCAGCAGCCAAGCCCGTACCGGCGCCCCGCCCGGTGCGCGTCCGAGCGGCCCGTCTCAAGCCGGCCGCGGCCGACGGACCGATCCCACCCAACCCGGGTGCGCGCTCGCAGTGACCTTGGGTCCGCCTGCGTCGGAGGGACCGGCGTCGCCGGGCGCCCCTGAACCCGCGCCGGGCGCTTCTGAACCGGCACCGGCGACCGGGCCGCCGGGCGCGCGGACGTTCTCCATCGAGGGCCGGGCGGCCCCCGGGCTCTACGTCAGCGGGTGGTTCCTGGGCCTGGTCGGGGCGTTGCTGCTCGTCCTGGCCCTTTTCGACGCGTCGGGCGCGGCGGCCGTCGTCTTCGCTGCCGCGGGGCTCGTGGCCCTCGTGCTGGCCTTCGCCGCCGCCGCTGGCTACCAGCTGGTCGCGCGGTCGATGCGGCCCGCCACGGCCTACCGCGGCCCGGCACCCCTGCTGCTGCTGGGGTTCGTGCTGGGCCTCGCCACGCTGATCGAGCTCGGCGTGGGCCTGACCGGCGTCGTGGACCAGCGCCCGACGCTCACCTTCCTGCTGGCCGTCCTCATCCCGGCCGGGGTGTACCTCGCGACCGTGCACCTCTTCGTGGTCCGCAGCGGTGCGCTGACGTGGGCCGGCATCGCCCGCCTCCGACCTGGAGCCGTGACGGGCCGGCTGGGGGACTGGCTGGTCGGGGCCGCCGCCGGGATCTCGCTCGTCCTGCCGGTGCTCATCGGATCGGCAGCGCTGTCGATGATCCTGGGGACGGTCCCTGAATCGAACCTGCCGCGGCTGACGGGTGACGTCGACGCGCTGGTCATCGCCCTGGGTGCGGTGTTGATCGCACCGTTCGGCGAGGAGATCTTCTTCCGCGGCTTCGTCTACAGCGCGTGGCGTCTCGACCTCGGCGTCGCCCCGGCGGTCCGGCGCTCGGCCATCCTGTTCGCCGCCGTGCACGTCCTCAACGTGGCCGTCAGCCCCCAGGACCCGCTCACGAGCATCGGCTCGCAGCTGCTGGTCCAGTTCCTGGTCATCGTGCCGGCCGGGCTGCTGCTGGCCTTCATGTACGAACGGCGGGGCCTCGCCGCGTCGCTCGGCGCGCACATGGCCTACAACGGCGGGCTGCTCTTCCTCGCCGCCTGGGCGGCCCGCGGCCCGTAGGCAGCCGGGTGGGGCAGCGGCGACAGGCTGATGCGGCAAAGCCACGGCTAAGCGGCGCGTGAGTCGCCGGCGAGCGGTGCCGCCTACGATCGCTGCGCTTTCGGGTCCGGAGGGCGGGGAATCGGCGGGCTCGTCGTCCGGGCCCGAGAGCTCCGGTGAAGACCGGATGGCGCGGGTGCGCCCCGCCAGCTGGTGTCGGTCGCCGCCGGGAGGATGATCGTGGCGCCGCCACCGCATCGCCTGCGCGACCTGCCACCGGAGGAGCGCCCGCGGGAGCGCCTGGTCCGGCGCGGTGCGGCGGGCCTCTCGGCGGCGGAGCTGATCGGCCTCGTGTGGGGCAGCGGCTCGCCCGGTCGATCGGCGATCCAGGTGGCCACGGAGGCCCTTGCCAGAGCCGGCAGCCTGAGCCAGCTGGCCGCCGCCAGCCCCCCGGAGCTGGAGGCCATCCCAGGCATCGGCGACGCACGCGCGGCCCAGCTTGCCGCGGCGTTCGAGCTCGGCCGGCGGCTGCTGGCGGACTGGCCGACCGGCCGCCTGACGGTCCGGGCCCCAGGCGACCTGGCCGATCGTCTGATCCTCCAGATGGGGCGCCTCGAGCGCGAGGAACTGCGGGTCGTCGCGCTCAACACGCGCAACGCCGTCCTGGCCATCGAGACGGTCTACCGCGGCAACGTCTCCACCGCCCTCGTCCGCGTCGGGGAGCTGTTCCGCGACGCCATCCGCCAGCATGCGGCGGGCCTCATCCTCGTCCACAACCATCCCTCGGGCGACCCGACGCCGAGCCCTGACGATCTGCACCTGACGGCCGAGGCCGTGGCGGCCGGGCGCCTGCTGGACGTGCCGGTGCTCGACCACCTGATCATCGGCCACGAAGCATTCGTCAGCCTCCGCGACCGGGGCATCCCGTTCGATCGAGGGGGCCAACGCTGAGGCGGCAGGTATACTGCGGACGCCCGTCCGGCCGAGCCGGCGCCTGCGCCCCCGCGCGTCGACGGGGTTTCGTCACGACCCGCGAAGCCGCGGTGCCGCCTCCCGCCCGGCACGACGGCCGATCATCCACCCCGCTTGCAGGATCCGCCCCACCAGATGCTCGACGCCTTCCTCGGCCTCTTCTCGCGCGATATCGGCATCGACCTGGGCACGGCCAACACGCTCGTCCATGTGCGCGATCGCGGCATCGTGATCAGCGAGCCGAGCGTCGTGGCCATCGATGCCAAGACCAAGCGCGTGCTGGCCATCGGGGCCGAGGCCAAGCGGATGGTTGGGCGCACGCCGGCCAACATCATCGCCGTCCGTCCCTTGCGCGACGGGGTCATCAGCGACTTCGACGTGACCGAGCAGATGATCAAGTACTTCGTGCACCGCGTCCACGACCGGGTCGGCCTCATCCCCCGCCCGCGCATGCTGCTGGGCATCCCGTCCGGCGTCACGGAGGTGGAGAAGCGGGCCGTCCGTGACGCTGCCCTCAACGCCGGGGCCCGCTGGGCCCGGCTCATCGAGGAGCCCATGGCGGCTGCCATCGGCGCCGGCCTGCCGGTCGGCGAGGCCTCGGGCTCCCTCATCGTCGACATCGGCGGCGGCACCACCGAGGTGGCGGTCATCTCGCTCGGCGGCATCGTCGTCAGCCGCAGTATCCGCGTCGGCGGCGACGAGATGGACCAGGACATCGTGGCCTACGCCCGCCGCGAGTACAACCTCCTGCTCGGCGAACGCACGGCGGAAGACATCAAGATCGCGGTCGGCTCGGCCTACCCGGGCGACCATGACGAGCAGCACGTGACCCTCCGCGGGCGCGACCTGCTCACCGGCCTGCCGCGCGCCGTCGACATCGGCGCCGACCAGGTGCGCGATGCGATCGAGGGCTCCGTCCAGCAGATCGTGGACACGATCAAGGACACCATCGAGGAGACGCCGCCCGAATTGGTGGCCGACATCATGGACCAGGGCGTGGTCCTGGCCGGCGGCGGGGCACTCCTCCAGGGGCTCGATCGCCGCGTGGCGGAGGCGACCCAGATGCCCGTGCACGTGGCCGATGACCCGCTCACGTGCGTCGCCCGCGGCACGGGCAAGGTGCTCGAGGAGCTCGACTCCATGTCCCGCACCCTGGTGGCCGAGACCTACGCCCGGCCGCCGCGCTAGGGGCTCTCCGTGTTCGCCACCCGCCTCGCGCGCCGCCGGGCCGCCACCTTCTCCGTGCTGGTGGCCGTCTCGCTGCTCCTCCTCGCGCTGAGTGACACCGCTCCCCTGCAGGACCTGCGCCAGGGCCTTGGCTACGCCGCCACGCCCGTGCAGGCCGCCCTGACCGGCGTCACGCGGGGGATCACGTCGGTCCTGGGCGCGATCGCCGACCTGGACCGCCTCCGCCAGGAGAACGACCAGCTGCGGGCCGCCAACCAGGCGTTGACCGAGGCCAACGCACAGCTGCAGACCGTGCGCACCCAGGACGACCAGCTCGCGGCGCTGCTCAAGGTCCAGTCGACCCTGCAGCACCAGACCGTCGCTGCCACCGTGGTCGGGCGCGGCATCGACGCCACCGAGCGGGTCATCACCATCGACCGCGGCACGCAGGCCGGCCTGGCCGTCGGCGACAGCGTCCTGGGGCAGGGGGGCGCGCTCGTGGGGCAGATCTACGACATCGGTCCGGACTACAGCCGCGTGCTGCTGGTGAGCGATACGCGCCTCACGGTCACCGGTATGACCCAGTCGACGCGGGCGACCGGGGAGGTCGTGGGCCAGCTCGGCTCGACCCTTGCCATGGAGGACATCTCCGCGACGGCGACGGTGGTGCCGGAGGACCTCGTCGTGACCGCCGGGATCGACCTGGGCAACGGCTTCCGGTCACCCTTCCCCAAGGGCCTCCTCATCGGCCGGATCGTGGACCTGCACACGGATCCCAACGCGGTGGTCCAGTCCGCGGTCGTGGCTCCAGCGGCCGACCTCGATGCCCTGGAGTACGTGCTCGTCATCACCGACTACGACGCCGCGCTGCCGGGTGCCTCGCCCGGCGCCAGCGCATCCCCGGCTCCGTCGCCGTCCGCCGGTGTCCCGGGCGGTGGCGGCGGGAACCCGCCGATCGAACTGCCGAGCCCCAGCCTCGGGCCCTGAGTTCAGGGCGGCGGGATGATCAGCCGCTGGCCCGGTTCGATGTGGTTGGGGTCCGTGAGTCCGTTGGCCGCCACGATGGCCTGGACGGTGACGCCGAAGCGGTTGGCGATGGCGGACAGGATGTCGCCCCGCTGGACGATGTAGATCGTGCTCGATGACTGCGGCGTGGGCGAGGCGGGAGGCGAGCCGGTGGGCTGGGGCGACCGGCTGGGGCTGGGTGTGGCGGTGACCGTCGCGGTCGGAGCCGGGGTGGGCGAGACGGCGGGTGTGGTCGCCACGGCGCCGTTGGGCACAGGCACGTCGACCAGTGCGGGCACGAGGAACGCGCCCCCGAAACCGAGCGCGGCGGCCAGCAGCACCAGCGCCAGGATGCCGGCGATGGGGCGCCACGGTCCGCGCCGGGAGGGCCCGGCGTCGGCGGATTCGACCTCGGCGGCTGCCGGCGGCTCGGCCGCCGAGCCTGTCTCGGCCGCCGGGCCTGTCGCGGCCGCCGGGCCTGTCGCGGCCGCGGGGGCCGGCTCGGCGGATGCCAGCGGTTCGGTCGCCGCCGCCGTCTCGGCGGATGCCGGGGGTTCGGTCGCCGTCGCTGCCTCGTCCGTCTCGGCGTCCGCGGCCGTCACGGCGGCGAGGATGGCCGCGCTCGTCGCGCCGGACGTCCTGGCCGGCTGGGCGGGCGGCCCGACAGGCGTGGCAGCCTGCGCCTCGGTCGTCGCGTCGCCACCCGTCGCCTCGTCGGCGACGGGTTCGGGCTGGACGTCGGCGCCCGCGGAGGGTATGGTCGGCAGCGTGCCGTCCGGCGGTGCCGAGGACGCGGTCGGATCGGCTGGTTCCTGGGACACGTGGCCTTCCCATCGGGATGGAGCGATGCGGTGAGGCCGCCATGCTGCCATACCCCCGTGGTCCCATGGGGCCATGGGGTGCGGGACCATCTCGGCATAGCGGCGCCTGGGGTTAGGGCCCACCCTGTCCTTCCCATCGCAGCTGCCGGGCCCGGGGCCGACCTGCGATCACCGGGCGTACCGGAGGCAGAGCATTGGCCGATCCCACGGTCCGCCGCACGCGGCTGGCCCTCATCGCCGCGGCGCTCCTCGCGCTCGTGGCGACCGGCTGGTCGGGCGCTGCGGCGTCGCCGGCGCGGGCGGACGGGGCTCCAGCCGCACCGCGCGCCGTGATCATCGTGGGACCGGTCGCCGGCCAGACAGGTGGGTACGTTTCAGACGCCGAGTCGGTGGCCGCGGATGCCGCCAGCCACGGCATGGATGTCATCCGCCTGTACACCGCCACGAGCTACAACAAGATCGCCAAGCCCGGCTCGACCGGCACGCTCTCCAGCCTGCCGACGATCCTGCCGGCCACGTGGCAGAACGTCGTCAAATACGTCAACGGGGCGGACGGGGGTCAGCCGGCGACCATCGTGGCCTATATGGGCCATGGCAACGGCTACCCCAATCCGTACCCGCCCGGTTACCTCATGCCCGACCGGGTGGATGGCTTCGTCCTCGACTACACCTCGGGCACGCCGTGCGCCAGTGGCGGCGGCATGAACTACTGCGGCGAAGGCCCCATCGCCGCGTCGCTCCACCCGCATCCGAACGCCGTCGTCCTGCTGAACCACCTGTGCTATGCCAGCGGCGACAACGAGTCGACCATCCCCTCCGAGCCCACCCAGAGCGTGGCTCAGCAACGGGTCGACAACTACGGTGCGGGGTTCCTGCAGGCCGGCGCCGGCGCGGTCTTCGCCTACGGCATGCAGGGCGTCACGGGCGTCATCGATGCCATCTTCGACGACCCCGCCCAGACGATCGACCAGATCTTCATGTCCGACGGCTACCTGGGCACGTACGCCATCCGCTTCGGCTCCTCGCGGTCACCCCTCTACGACGTCCACATGGACCCCGGCGGACCGCCCACCGCGAGCAGCGACAACTACTACCGCTCCGTGGTGGGCAACCTCCTGCTCACTGGTGACGAGGTCCTGGACGGGGGCTCGCCCGCGCCCGACCCCGATCGCCTGGCCGGGGCCGACCGCTATGGCACCGCGGAGGCCATCGACGACCAGAGCTTCCCCGCCGGCCCGACCCCGCTCGTATTCGTGGCCAGCGGCGCCTTGTTCCCCGACGCGCTGGCCGGGGCGGCCGCCGCTGCCAAGGAGCACGCACCGCTCGTCATCACGGCTCCCGACAGCCTGCCTCCGTCGACCATCGCCGAGCTGGACCGCCTGAAACCACAGCAGATCGTGATCCTGGGCGGGACCGCCAGTGTCACGACGGCCGTCGAGCAGCAGCTCGACGCCATGGTCAGCAACCCCTCCACCAACGTCCGCCGCGTCGCCGGCAGTGACCGCTATGGCACGGCCGGCGCCATCGCCACCACGTTCTTCAGCGGCCCCGTCAACGTCCTCTACGTGGCCGACGGCCTCAACTTCCCGGACGCTCTCGCGGGAGCCGCCGCGGCGGGCCACGTCGGGGCGCCCGTCCTCCTCGTCGACCCGACCAGCCTACCCGACGCCACCCTGCAGGCGGTGAAGGCCCTGGCTCCCAAGGCCATCAAGGTCCTGGGCGGCACGGCCAGCGTCAGCGACGCGGTGAAGGACGCGCTCGGGGCGGCCGCGGGCGTCACCCCGACGCGCCTGGCGGGCAGCGACCGCTATGCCACGTCCGTCGCCATCTCGGAGGACACCTACCCCGGAAGCCCCGACGTCAGCACGCTGTATGTCGCGTCGGGCGCGAACTTCCCCGACGCTCTCGTGGGCGCCGCGCTCGGCCAGCCACTCGTCCTGGCGCAGGGGCGCACGGTCGCCTCGGTCGTGCTGGCCGAGGTGACGCGTCTGAACCCCGGCCGCATCGTGTTCCTGGGCGGTCCGGGGGCGATCAGCTACTCGGTGATGCTCGCCGTCAGAGGCGCCGCGCCAAGCGCGACCTGACCGCGCGTCGCGGTCCTGCAGGACAGGTTCCGCAGCGACTGACGCCTCGTACCAGGACCATCGTGGGGTGGGGCACGCCTCGCCCGAAGCCTATGGTGCACCTCGTCACCACTCCCAGGAGGTCGGCATGGCCAACCTGCTGACGCACCGCCGCCTCCGGGTCGGAACGGGCCTGCTGGTGGCCCTCGCCCTTGCCACGTCATCGGCCGCGTCCCTCGTCCCGGTGGCCGCACCGCTGGGCGCCGTGACATCGTCCGCCGTCGCTCCGAGTGCCCGGTCGACGCGGACCGAGTCCGCCGAGCAGGCTCCGCCAGCCCCTGCCGTACTGGGCGGTGACGCGGGCATGAGCACCGACGCGCCCGTCTTGACCCAGGCCGACCCGCCCGACACGGGGCCCTCGACGGAGTACCTGGATGCGATGGCCCACGCGGCCGACCGCCCGGCGTTCACGCCCGGCGGACCGGCCACCATCCCGCTGGAGGCGGCCAGCCCGGCGACGACCGGCGCCGCCGCCGCGCCTGCGGCGGTGGAAGCCGTGGCGACCGGGTCGCTGGCCACCACGTCTTCGGCGATGCGCTCGACGACGGCCGGCCTGCGGCGTGAGGTCCTGGGCTTCCTGCCCTACTGGACCTTGGACAGTGGCAGCCTGCGTCTGGACTACACCACCCTCTCCACGATCGCCTACTTCGCCGTGGGCGCCGGTCCGGACGGCCACCTGGAGACGCGCGACCCCGACGGTTCCCCGAGCGTCGGCTGGGCCGGCTGGACCAGCCGGGCCATGACGGCCGTGATCGATGCCGCTCACCGCCATGGGACCCGGGTGGTCCTGACGGTGGAACGGTTCGCCTGGACCAGCGGGCAGAACGCCGACACGATCACCTTGCTGTCCAGCCCGACGCTCCGGGCGCGCCTCGCGGCGGAGATCGCCACGGCCGTCCACGACCGCGGCGTGGATGGGGTCAACCTGGACTTCGAGCCCATCCCGCCAGGCCAGGCGGCGAACTACACGGCGCTGGTCCGTCAGCTGCGTGCGGACCTCGACGCCCGCCGTGCCGGCTACGAGCTCACCTTCGATGCCACGGGTCGCCCTGACAGCTACGACATCCCCGGCCTCACCGCGCCGGGTGCCGCCGACGCGGTGTTGGTCATGGGCTATGACTACCGCGGCGCGAGCAGTCCCATCGCCGGATCCATCGACCCACTTGGCGGGCCGACCTACGACCTGACCGACACCGTCGATGCGTATCTGGCCCTGACCACCCCCGGCAAGATCATCCTCGGGGTGCCCTACTACGGCCGTGCCTGGAGCACGAGCGGCAGCGGCCCGAACGCTGCGACCCTGACCCCTTCCAGCCACAACGGCTACTCGGTCGCCGCGACCTACGCGCAGGCGGTCGGCCTGGCGGCCGCGCACGGGCGCCACTACGACGGTCTGGAGCAGAGCTCCTGGACGGCCTACTCGCTCGCGCCATGCAGCGGTTGTGCCAAGGTGACCCGAGAGCTGTACTACGACGACGCGGTCAGCCTGGGCCAGCGGTACGACATGATCAACCGCAAGGGCCTGCGCGGCGCTGGTATCTGGGCCCTGGGCTACGAAGGCACGCGCCCTGAGCTGGCCGCGGAACTGCGGGCCAAGTTCATCGCCGACACGACCGCGCCGGTGGCGGGTCTGGTGGCCCTGCCCGCGACGACCGGCGACCTCGGCTTCACGGTCGCCTGGCGCGGCAGCGATGACCGCAGCGGCATCGCCTGGTTCGACGTGCAGGTCTCCCTCGACGGCGGCCCGTGGAAGCCCTGGCTGACCCACGTGACGGCGTCCAGCGCCACCTTCCAGGGCGCGCAGGGTCACGGATATGCGTTTCGCGTGCGGGCCGCCGACGGGCGCGGCAACGTCAGCCCCTTCAATGTCGCCAGCGTGTACAGCCCGACGCCGACGCTGCAAGCTGGCGGGTTCGCGCAGGTCGTGGCCGACGGCGTCAACGGGCGGGCCGCGCCGGGCACCGGAGCACCGGTCGTCCTCCAGGCCGCGGCCGGCACCGACGTGGCCATCATGGCCGGCCCGGTCTCGGCCGGCGGCCTGCAGTGGTTCCAGGTGGCCCTGCCTGTGACGACCTGGGGGCCCACCGCCGACCAGGAGGCCGGCGTGTGGATCGCCGGCGCGGTCGGCTCGACGACGTATCTCCGCCCCATCCAGGCGCCGAACGCCACGCGGGTCGCCGCGCTCATCACCGACTTCTCGTTCGCCGGCGCCGGGGGGTCGAGCCTGGGCCCTGGCGGGGCGGCCCTCCGCTCGTTCAGCCCCAACGGCGACGGCCACGGCGATACGCTGGAGATCGATTGGACGGATACGGCCGCCCTGGGCTCGATGGCCCTCGATGTCTTCCGCCCCGACGGCAGCCTCGCCGGCAGCGTGTCGATCGGGGCCCGTCGCGCCGGGCCCCAGTCGTTCGTGTGGAACGGCCGGGTGGGCTCGACCGTGCTGGCCAGTGGCACGTACATCCTGCAGCTGGTCGGCCGTGACACCAACGGCCTGCACCATGCGCCCACCACCGCGGCCGTCGGGCCGGCCCAGCTGAGCCTGTACGGGGTGGCCTTGCACCATGTCGGGACCGAGCGCCTGGCCGGGCAGGACCGCTACGGCACGGCCGCGGCCATCAGCGTGGCCTTCGCCCGTCCGGGCGTGCCGGCCGTCGTGATCGCCTCGGGTGCTGGCTTCGCCGACGGCCTCAGCGCCGCACCCGTCGCCGCCGCGCTGAACGCCCCGCTGCTGCTCGTCCAGCCCGGCGCGATCCCGTCCGCCACGGCCGCCGAACTGGCCCGCCTGCGGCCGGGTCGCATCGTCATCGTCGGGGGCACCGCGTCGGTCGGGGCGGCCGTGGCGAAGGCCCTGGTCGGGTACGCCACGGGTGGGGTCAGCCGGATCAGCGGCGCCGACCGCTACGCCACGGCCGCCGCCGCATCGGCTGCCGTCTTCATGCCAGGGGTGCCGGTCGTTTACGTGGCCGACGGGCTGTCGTTCGCCGATGGCGTGGCTGCCGCTGCCGCCGCCGCACACCAGCACGGTCCGCTGCTGCTGACCGCCCCTGAAGGCCTGCCACCGGCGACCGTCGCCGAACTGCAACGCCTCCAGCCGGCCCGCATCGTGGTGGTCGGCGGCCGCGCCTCGGTCTCATCGGCCGTGACGACCGCGCTCGCGTCGCTCACGCACGGCCCCGTGACGCGGCTGGCCGGGGCGGATCGCTACGCCACCGCGGCGGCCGTCGTCGACGCCAGCTTCGGCTCCACGGCTGCCGTCTACGTGGCCAGCGGCCTCACCTTCGCCGACGCCCTTGGTGCGGCCGCCCTGGGGCAGCCGCTGCTGCTCGTGCCGCCTGGGGCGGTGCCCGCGGCGGTGGTCCAGGCCGCCCTCGCCCGGGACGCCGTGCGGGTCGTGGCCCTGGGCGGCGCCGCGGCCGTGTCGGCCGGGACCCTCACCGTGCTGCAGGCCGCCCTCGGCGGCTGAACGGCCGGGCCGGCGGGCCGGCGGGCCGCGGATCGCGTCGAGGGCCCGGGGTACACTCCCGGCCATGCCCGAACCGGTGCCCCACCCGTACGCCGGCACGTGGGTCGTCGTGCCGACCTACGACGAGGCGCAGAACCTCCCTGCGATCGCCGCGGCGATCCTGGAGCGGCTGCCCGGCGCACACCTGCTGGTGGTCGATGATGATTCGCCCGACGGCACGGGGGCCATCGCGGACGGCCTGGCCGCGGTGGACCCGCAGGTCTCGGTCTGCCATCGGCGCGCCAAGGCAGGGCTGGGGCCGGCCTACCTGGAGGGCTTCGGGGTCGCGCTCGCCGCTGGTGCCGACCGGGTCGTGCAGATGGACGCCGACTGGTCGCACGACCCGGCCTACCTGCCAGCGCTCGTGGGGGCGCTCGATCGCGCCGACCTGGTCATCGGCTCGCGCTATGTCAAGGGCGGCGGCGTGCGCGACTGGGGGGTCGCCCGGCGCGTCATCTCGCGTGGCGGTTCGCTCTTCGCGCGGGCGGTCCTGACGCTGCACCAGCACGACCTGACGGGGGGCTTCAAGGCCTGGCGTGCGGCCACCCTGGCGGGCCTGCCGCGGGAGGGCATCCACGCCGGCGGCTACGTCTTCCAGATCGAGATGACCTACCTTGCGAGCCGCCTGGGGGCCCGCATCGTCGAGGTGCCGATCGTCTTCTCCGACCGCCGGGTGGGTGTCAGCAAGATGTCGCGCGGCATCGTGCGCGAGGCGTTCATCGTCGTCCTGCGCCTGCGGTGGGACGAGCTGCGCGGCCGGGGGGCCCTCGCGGCAGCCCGCGCCCGTGGCCGGGCCGACGTCGGCCCCGGCTGAGCCGCCGGCGTGCCCAGGCCCCCAGCTGCATCGGCCGCGGGCGCGGCAAGCCCAGGGCGTCCCGCCGGCGCGCGCGTCGTCATCGACCTGCGCCCGCTCCAGGAGCCGGAGCGCACGCCGATCACGGCGGCCTACCTGGACCGCCTCACGCGCGCCTTCGCGGCCCGGCCGCTCGAGCACGAGTCGTTCGTGGCCGTGCTGCGCACGCTGCGTGACGACCCGTCCGATGCTCTTGAAGCCGCCGGGTTGCCCATGGCCGGCCGCCGACGCGTGCCGCCCACGGCGCGGGTGTTCCGCTCGGCGGGCCTGACGCTGGACTCGTTCCTGCTCCGCGGGGCGGAGGTGGGCACGACCTGGCGGGCCACGGAGAGCGGAGCCGCCGGCTCGATCTACCACACCGCCGGGGGCGCCGCGCCGCTGGCGTCCGGCCTGCCGCTCGTGGCCACCCTGCTCGATCTGGCGCCCTGGGAGCTGCCCGAGGTGTACGCCGCCAGCCCGGCCGCGCGGTTCGGCCACCGGCTGCGGGCCCGCGTGCTGCATGACGCGGTCCGCCTGATCGTCTGCTCGCGGGCCACGGCTGAGAGCGCGCGACGCCTGCTGCGGATCCCGGCCGAACGGATCGCCGTGGTGCCGCTGGCCCCCGACCCGGCCTTCCAGCCGCTGGCCGCGAGCTCCGATCGGGTCCAGGCCCTGCGCGCCCGCCTGGCCCTGCCCGAGCGATACCTCGTCTTCGCCGGTCGCTACGACGCGCGCAAGGACCTGGGGACGCTCTTCCGGGCCCTCGGCGCCCTGCGGGAGGAGGCGCCGATCCGGGGCACCGAGGCGTGGCCGCCGGTCTTGGTCCTGGCCGGTGCTCTCGGATCGGATGAGTCGGATTCGGTCGGCCTGGCCCGCGCCGCCGCACGGCATGGGGTCGGGGACCTCGTCCGCCAGGTCCCGCGCCTCGGGCCGGCCGAACTGGCGACCCTGGAGGGCGGCGCGCGCGCGGTGGTGTTCCCGGCTGTCAGCGAGGGCACCGGGCTGGTGGTCCAGGAGGCGCTGGCCGTCGGCACGCCGGTGGTCGCCTCGCGCGTCGGCCCGTTGCCGGAGCTGGTGGGCAAGGCGGGCATCGTCGTCGAGGCTCGGGACCCCGACCGGCTCGCGGCCGCGCTGCGCGTCATGTGGGCCGACGAGCGCGTACGGGGTCCCATCGCCCGTGCCGCGCAGACGCGGGCGCACGGGTCGCGGCGCGGGTGGGCGGAGGTGGCGGAGGAGACGCGGGCGGTCTATGCCGCGGCCGCGGCCGCGGCCCCCATCCGGGGAACCACGAGCGGCTCCTGACCGCTCAGTCCCGTCCCGGCCCGGGCAGCGGGGGAGGCGGGAGGCTGCCGATGTGGTAGGCGATGGTCGTGCCGGTGGCCACCACCTGGAAGAAGATCTGGCCGCGCACGAGGGGCACCGGCTGGCCCGCCTGCGGCCCGCTGGCGTATGTCAGCAGCGTCGGAGCGGTCATGCTGGCCTTGGTCCAGACGGCCTTGACGACCTGTCCGTCGTTGAACACGAGGGCGCTGCCGTGGCCCACGTAGCCGACCTCCAGGCGGTGCTTCTCGGCGTTGGTGGACGCGCCTGGCGCGTTGGCGAGCGGCCCGACCGGCATGAACAGGACCACCACGTTGGCCGGCGCGACCGGCTGGTTCGTGCCCGCGTCCACCTGGACCTTGGCGCCGGTGACGGCGCGCTGGTAACGGTTGGTGGCTGGGTCGTACGTGTAGCTGATGCGGTTGGCGAGGTAGGGCACGACGATCGAGCCGCTCACTGGGCGCAAGGCCGGCAGGGCGTCGTCCTCGAAGGTGTAGGGCGAAGTCGTCTGCGGCGCCGTGGCCTTGAGGCGCGCCTCGAGCTTGAACAGGCTGGCGGTCGAGGTGTACAGGTTGTGCGGGGCGAAGCGGGTCGTGATGCGCCAGAAGTAGGGCCCCCAGCGGAACTCGTCGGCGTTGTAGATGGTCTTGCCGTTGTTGGCCTGGAGGTAGGCCAGCGCGTTCGGGGCGCCGCCGGCATGCGCGTACGTCGCCTTCCACTCGCTGGCCCAGGCCACGAAGTAGAGCCGGCTGCTGCGGACGGGACCCACCGCCGGTGCTTCGGTCGTCTGGAAGATGGCCATGTAGCGCGGGATGCCGCCCTCTGCTGGGGCTTGCCACACGATGTTTGCGCTGGCCAGGCCGGACTGCGGGCGCGCCAGGGCCTGGTCATCGATCATCACGGCGACGGGATGGCGGGTGGCCAGCGCCGCCTCGCTGGCTGGCAGCCAGACGCCGTCGGTGGTGGCGGCGACGGGCGGCGGCGTCGGCGTCGGGCTGGGTGTCGGCACCGGTGTGGCGGTCGCCGAGGGCGCGGTGGTGGGCGTGGCCGAGCCGGACGCCGACGGCGGTGACGGCGAGACGGCCGCCGCGAGGGTGGGCGTCGGACTGGCGGCTCGCGGGCCCAGCGCCCCCGACGCCAGCACCGCACCACCCACGATCACGATGGCCGCGCCGAGCGCGAGCAGGGCGATGGTCGGAGGTCGCCGGCGGGGCTCGGATGGCGCGCTGCTGGTCACGTTGCGCGGCATCCTACCAGCGACTGTCGGCTAGGCTACTGGCACGCAGGAGGAGGCCCCGTCATGGCCGACACGCCCACGCCCGATGGACTCACCGCACCGCGGAAGCGCCGCGCCCGCCCGGCCGCGGCGCCGGCCGCGACCGGTACGGCGATCGTCGGCCAGGCCAGCCTGGCCAGCCTGACGGCCGACCGCGCCGAGGTCAGCCAGGGGGCCATCGCCCACGCGCAGGTCCAGGACCTGGCGGTCCGCCAGGGCGCCGTGGCGCTCGTCGAGTCGAGTGCCCACGTGCGCCTCGAGCAGTCCGCCGTCGGCGCGGTGATGGGCGATGCGGTGGAGATCAGCGCCGGTTCGCTGGCGCTCGTGGTGGTCGCCGGCGAGGTCCACGGCGACGTACGGCCGATCGTCGACTGGCGCGGGGCCCTCGCCCTGGGCCTGGGTCTCGGTCTCGTGCGCCTCCTGCTGGGCGGCCGGGGCAGGCGTCGCGGCTAGGCCGCCTCACGACTTCGGGTACACTCCAGCCGGCAGCTGGCACAGGTCGCGCAGCGCCCATCGGAGACGCAGCCCACTCGTGATCCATCCCTCCGCCGACGTGGCCGCCGACGCGCGGATCGGCCAGCGCACGAGCATCTGGAACCGGGCCCAGGTGCGTGAGGGCGCCGTGGTGGGGGACGATTGCGTGGTCGGCAAGGACGCCTACATCGACACCGGCGTCCGGATCGGGGACCGCGTCAAGATCCAGAACGCGGCGCTGGTGTATCACGGGGTGACCATCGAGGACGGCGTCTTCATCGGTCCCGGGGCGATCCTGACCAACGACCGCTACCCGCGCGCGATCACCGCCGAGGGGGCGCTCGCCACGGCCGACGACTGGACCGTCGACCAGATCCATCTACGCTACGGCAGCTCCGTCGGGGCGGGCGCCGTCGTCGTCGCCGGCACGGACGTGGGCCGCTTCGCCACCGTCGGCGCCGGTGCCGTCGTCACGCGCGACGTGCCCGACCACGCCCTCGTGGCCGGCAACCCGGCCCGGCTGCTGGGCTGGGTGTGCGCGTGCGGACGGCGCCTGCTCGCCGCCGGCGAGCCGGTCGCCGCTGCCTACGAAGGGGAGGCGACCTGCGGCCGGGACGGTCGCCGCTACCGCATCACCGCGGCCCGCTGCACCGCGCTCGCCGGGGTGGCCGCATGATCCCCCTCTCGCGGCCCGATATCGGACCCGCCGAGGAGGAGGCGGTCCTGGCCGTGCTCCGCTCCGGTCTGCTCGCCATGGGCCGCAAGACCCAGGAGTTCGAGGAGGCGTGGGCAGCCTACTGCGGCGTGCGCCACGCGATCCTGATGGCCAACGGCACGGTGGCGCAGGAGGCCGTGCTGCGAGGTCTCGGCATCGGGCCCGGTGACGAGGTCATCACCGTCAGCTTCACCTTCAACGCCACGGCCAGTGTCATCCTCCAGGTCGGCGCACGGCCCGTCTTCGTCGACGTCCGAGCGGACGACTTCGCCATGGACCCCGACCAGGTGGAGGCTGCCGTGACGCCGCGCACGCGGGCCATCATGCCGGTCCACCTCTACGGCCTGATGGCCGACATGGGGCCCCTCGAAGCCATCGCCGCCCGGCATGGCCTGACGATCATCGAGGATGCCGCCCAGGCCCATGGCGCCACGTACGCCGGCCGCAAGGCCGGCACCTTCGGGCCGGCCATGTTCAGCCTCTACGCGACGAAGAACCTGATGACCGGCGAGGGCGGCTTCGCCACGACCGACGACGACGCCCTGGCTGACCGCATCCGCCTCTACCGTAACCACGGCATGCGCGTCCGCTACTACCACGACAGCCTGGGCACCAACTTCAAGCCCACCGACCTCGCTGCGGCCCTCGGGCTGGCCCAGCTGCCGCGGCTCGATGAGCGGACCGAGCGCCGCCGGCGCAACGCGGCCCGCCTCACCGCCGGCCTCACCGGCTACCTCACGCCGGCCGTGCCCACGGGCCGCGAGCACGTCTGGCACCAGTACACGATGCGCTTCCCTGGCGAGCGCCAGCTGGTCATCGACGGCCTCGCCGAGCGGGGCGTGGGCACCCTCATCTACTACCCCGTGCCGACCCACCGCCAGGCCTACCTGCAGGCGTTCATGCCAGGGGCCGCCGATCTGCACCTGCCGGTCACCGATCGGCTCAGCGCAGAGGTCCTTTCCATCCCGGTGCGTCCGAACCTGACCGACGAGGAGCTGGACCAGGTCATCGCGGCCGTCCGCGAGGTGGCGACGCCGGTCGGGGCGACGACCGCCGCATGAGCCCCGCCCGCCTGCGCGTCGGCCTGGCCGGGCTGGGCACGATGGGCCGCAACCACCTGCGTAATCTGGCCGGCCGCGATGACGTGACGCTCGTGGCGGTGGCCGACCCGGCGCCCATCGCCCAGCAGCACGCGCTGTCGCTCGTGCCCGATGTCAGGGCCTTCGACGATCCGCTCGTGATGCTGGCGGAGGAGCGCCTGGACGCGGTGATCGTGGCGGTGCCCACGACCCTCCACCGCAGCGTGGCCCTGGCGGCCATCGACCGCGGCGCGGCGGTCCTCATGGAGAAGCCCCTGGCGGGCACGGTCGACGAGGCGCGCGACATCGTGCATGCCGCTGACGACCGGGGCGTGATCCTCCAGGTCGGTCACATCGAGCGCTTCAACCCCGCGGTGCGGGAGTTGGGCCGGCGGCTGGCCGACGGGGCCCTGTCACGCATCTACAGCATCAAGACGGTGCGCGGCGGGCCGCTCCCTGAGCGCATCCGGGACGTCGGCGTGACGGTCGACCTGGCGACCCATGATGTCGATGTCATCTGCCATCTGGCGGGTGAGCGTCCGGTGCGCGCCTACGCCGAATCGACCCAGCACGTCCATACCGCCCACGAGGACCTCCTCTACGGCCTGCTGGCCTTCCCCGGCGGCGCCCTTGGCCAGCTGGATGTCAACTGGCTGACGCCCGAGAAGCAGCGCCACGTGACCGTCCTGGGCCAGGAAGGGATGTTCCGGGCCGACTACCTCAGCCAGACCCTGACCTTCACCCGCGGGGCGCAGGAGCTGGCTCCCGAGTACCTGGACGGGTATGCACCGACCTTCGCCGGTCAGACCGCCGCCATCCCCGTCCAGCCGGCCGAACCGCTCCGCGGCGAGCTGGACGCGTTCTTCGACGCCGTACGTGGCGGCGCCCCGGCCGGCATCAGCGGCGCCGACGGCCTGTGGGCGGTCGCTTTGGCGAACGCCCTGCTGCGCTCGGCGACGGAGCACCGCCCGATCGACATCGTGCCCCTGGAGGTGCCCTGATGGTCTCCGACCCGACGGCCTGGGAAGATCGGCTCGCGCAACGCGTCAAGCCGTGGCGCGGCGCGCCCGACACGGCCGGCACCGTCGCCGTCGTAGGCATGGGCAAGATCGGGCTGCCGCTCGCGGCGCAGTACGCCGAGGCGGGCTGGCACGTCATCGGCGTGGACGTGCTGCCGGAAGTCGTGGCCACGCTGAATGCCGGACGGATCCACTTCGCCGAGGAGCCGGGGCTGGCCGAGCGCATCGCCGCGGCCTATGCCGCGGGGCGTTTCGAGGCCACCCTGTCCCACGCCGAGGCGGCGGCGCAGGCCGACGTGGTCGTCATGATCGTGCCGCTCATGCTGTCGGACGAGCAGCTGCCCGACTACCGCATGATCGACCCGGCCACCGACGCGATGGCGCGCGGCCTACAGCCCGGCACGCTCGTGATCTACGAGACGACCTTGCCCGTGGGCGATACCCGGCGCCGCTTCGGACCGGCCCTGGAACGCGGCAGCGGCCTCACCGCCGGCGACGGCGAGGCGGGCTTCCTGCTGGCCTTCAGCCCCGAGCGGGTCTTCAGCGGGCGCATCTTCCACGACCTGGCGACCTATCCCAAGCTCGTCGGCGGCATCGACCCGCCAAGCACGGCCCGTGCCCTCGCGTTCTACCGCAGCGTCCTGCCGGCTCCTGTCTGGGACCTCAAGACGGCCGAGGCGGCGGAGTTCGCCAAGCTCGCCGAGACGACCTATCGCGACGTCAACATCGCACTCGCCAACGAGTTCGCCCGGTACGCCGAGCGCGTCGGCGTGGATGTCCTCGAGGCCATCCGCGGCGCCAACAGCCAGCCCTTCTCGCACATCCACCAGCCCGGCATCGGGGTGGGTGGCCACTGCATCCCGGTCTACCCGCACTTCTTCATCAGCCGCGCGCCCGAGCTGCAGATCCCTGAGCTCGCTCGCCGGGTCAACGACGGCCAGGTGGGTGTCGCGGTCGGCGAGGTGCAGCGTGAGCTCGGCTCGCTGGAGGACGTGCCCGTGCTGGTCCTGGGGCTCACCTACCGCGAGGGCGTGAAGGAGCTCGCCTACACGCGGGCCATGCCGCTCATCGAGCGGCTCCGGTTCCACGGCGCATCGGTGGCGGCCTACGATCCGCTGCTCTCGGCGGCCGAGCTGACCCGGCTGGGCGTGACCCCGTGGGCGTGGGGCACGCCGTCGCCGGCCCGGGCGGTCATCCTGCAGACCGCCGATCCGCGGTTCCTGGAGTTGGACCCGGCCTGGCTGCCCGACCTGGCCGTCGTCTATGACGGCCGCAACGTGCTGCGCGGCCAGCCGCCCCGACCAGGGGTGACGTACCTGGGCGTCGGCGTGTCACCCCTGCGAGCCGAGGATGCGCCGCGCGGGGTGAGTCTCGCCGGGCGCGCTGTGCCGCGCTGACCCACCGTCGGCGGGGGACCGTCCGGAGGGGGCCTTCGCCAGCCTTGGGGTACCATACGTCGCCGCCTCCCCGCGCCCGCCGCGACCTTTGGGGCGAGCACCCGATGCGAGGACATCTACAGCCGCGATGACCCGCCCCAAGTCCGTCAAGACCAAGCCGCGCCGTTCGGCGGGGGACAGCGAGCGACGCCTGCAGGTCGTGGTCACGATCGTCTTCGCCATGGTCATCGCCCTGGGCGTGCTCATCCTGGGTGGCGCCGTCGCCCTGTCGTACTACAACACGCATCTCCTCGCCGTCGCCACCGTGGGCGGCCAGCCGATCTCGCGCGACCAGTGGCTGGACCGGGTCAACGTCCTGACCTTCCGCCTGGAGGAAGGCGAGGCGCGCCTGCGGGAGGCGGTCGCCGCCGGCCAGCTCGACTCGGCCACGGAGCAGCAGGAGATCAGCCAGATGGAGTCGAGCCGCTCGACGCTGCCCAACGCGGCCCTCCAGGGTCTCATCGACGACACGTTCCTGGCCCAGGTCGCTGCGCCGCTCGGCCTCACGGTCACGACGGCCGATATCGACGCCCAGTTCCAGCAGGACGCCACGGCGCCCGAGCAGCGGCGAGTCACGGTCCTGACCTTCAAGCCGTCGGTCGACGTCGTCACCGGCCTGCCCTCCGATGCCCAGAAGACGGCCGCCATGGCCAACGCCCAGAAGGCCCTCGCCGACCTCCAGGCCGGCAAGGACATCGATGCCGTGGCCAAAGCCGACGGCGCGGATGACACCGGCGCCCAGGACTACGGCTACATCAGCGCCCAGGACACGAGTGACGACCCGAACCTCGTGCAAGCCGTCTTCGCCCTGCCCAAGACCGGTTACACCGCCGTGGTTACGGGGCAGGATGGCTACTACCGCGTTGGCCAGGTGACAGACATCCGGCCTGCCACGCCGGACAGCACCTTCCAGAGCACGCTCCAGCGCTACACCACCGTGGACGCCTACCGCGCGGCCCTCAAGGGCGAGATCCTGAAGGACAAGGTCACCGCCAAGGTCACGGCCGACGCCCTGGCCAGCGACGTCGAGCAGGTGCGGGGCGCCGAGATCCAGCTGGCCACCTCCACCGACCAGTCCACCGGCAGCAGCGACGCGACCGAATCCAAGGTGGACGTCATGCACATCCTGTACTCGCCCAACAACGATGCCTCGGGGGCCTCAAGCCTCGCGGCCAACGACCCCGCGTGGGCGGCGGCCAAGGCCAAGGCTGACGCCACCGCGGCGAAGCTGCGCGCGATCACGGACCTGCCCACCCGGCGGGCCCAGTTCATGGCCATCGCCAAGACCGACAGCAGCGACACCGGCAGCGGCGCGTCGGGCGGCGAGCTGGGTTTCCAGACCGAGGCGAGCTTCGTGCCCGAGTTCGGGGGCGCCATCTTCAACGGCAGCCACACCTACGGGGAGATCATCGGACCGGTCAAGTCGCAGTACGGCTACCACGTCATCTTCTGGGAGGCCCTGCATGCCCCGGCCGCCACGCGCATCGATGACCTGGCCAACCAGCTGAAGCAGCACCTGCCGGGCGTGACCTTCCAGTCGCTCGCCATCGCCGACTCCGACGCCCCGGATGCCTCCCAGGGTGGCGACATGGGCTGGATCGCCAAGGGCCAGTCGGCCGACTACCACACCGAGCAGGCTCTCTTCGGCCTGCAGCCTGGCGGCGTGAGCAGCCCGGTCCAGCTGAGCGACGGGTTCTACCTCTACTCCGTCAGCGCGATCGAGCAACGCCCGCCGTTCGGGGACCAGGTCTCGTCCATCCGGGCCGATGCCTTCACCGACTGGTACCAGCCGCAGAAGGATGTCGCGAGCGCCAATCACACGATCACGACCGACCCTTCCATGACGAGCGTGATCCTCTCGGGCCAGGGGAGCCAGTAGACCGGGCGATGCCGGCCGACCTGCTCGCCACGATCGAGCGGCGTCATCACATCCGCGTGTCCGACGGGCTGCAGGTGGCGGGTCCCGCAGCGCTGGCGGCGCGACCGATCGATCCGCTGTGGCCGCTCTTGCTGCTGCCCTCCGACGGGTCGACGGGTGCGGCGGCCCTTGCCGCCCTCGGGACGGAGGAGTTCCGGCCCACCGCGGTGCCCGGACGCGGGGCCCACCCGACCGATGCCGTGGCCCTCCTGCGTGCGCTCTACCCGGCCGATCACCCGGTGCTCTCCGTGGCCGGAGCCGCGGACACGACGGTCGGTGGCCTGACGCAGGACGACCTGGCGGCGGGGCCGTGGCTCCTGCCAGCCGTCCCGCCCGCCGGGGCGGCCGTCTCGCCCTTTGGCCTGCCGTGGCTGGTGGCCCGCCTCCGTGCCGCCGATGGCTGCCCGTGGGACCGCGAGCAGACCCATCTGAGCCTGCGCCGGCATCTCCTGGAAGAGACATACGAGGTCTACGATGCCCTGGAGGCCGGTTCGACGCCGGCTCTCGCCGACGAGCTCGGCGACCTCCTCCTGCAGATCGTCCTTCACGCCCAGTACGGGGCCGAGGCGGGCGTCTTCGACCTGGCCGACGTGCAGGCGGCGATCGGCGCGAAGATCGTCCGGCGCCACCCGCACGTCTTCGGCGAGACGCGGGTGGACGGGGTCGGTGACGTGCTGCGCAACTGGGAGACGATCAAGGCCTCCGAGCGGGCGACAGCTGCGCCGCGCCCCGGTGCCGCCGCTGGCGCGGACATGCCGGCCTCGTTCGCCGGGCTGTCACGTTCCCTGCCAGCCCTGGCCTATGCCCAGGAGATCCAGGAGCGGGCGGCCTCGCTGGGCTACGACTGGCCCGACCTGGAGGGCATCATCGACAAGGTCGGGGAGGAGGCCGCCGAGCTGCTGGCTGCCGAGCGTCCGGCCGAGCGGACCGAGGAGTTCGGCGACCTGCTGCTCGTGCTGGTCAACCTGGGGCGTCGCCTGGGGGTGGACGCGGAGGCCGCCCTGCGGGGTGCCAGCGCCAAGTTCGCCGCCCGCTTCGCCCGTGTCGAGCGTCTCGCCAAGGCTCGAAAGGTGCGGCTGCGCGACCTGTCGCTCGACGAGCTCGACGAACTGTGGGTCATCGCCAAACGGGCCCATGACCACGACCGCGACCACCAGGCCCTGGGAAGGAGCGAGGACCCCTCATGAGCATCGGCGCCACCCGGTTCCGGGCCGACGGCCGCCGGCCGACGCAGCTGCGCGCCGTGTCGATGACCCTCGGCGTCCAGAAGTGGGCCGAAGGGTCGTGCCTCATCCGCATGGGCGACACGCACGTCCTGTGCGCCGCGACGATCGAGGATCGCATCCCCCCGCACCTGCGCGGCAAGGGCACCGGCTGGGTCACGGCCGAATACAGCATGCTCCCGCGGGCGACGGCTGAGCGGACGCCGCGAGAGGTCGTCAAGGGCGCGCCGGGGGGTCGCACGCATGAGATCCAGCGCCTCATCGGCCGCTCCCTGCGTGGGGTCGTCGATACGGCCCGCCTCGGTGAGCGGACGGTGATGGTCGACTGCGACGTGCTCCAGGCGGACGGTGGCACCCGGACGGCCTCGATCACGGGGGGCTACGTGGCGCTCGTGCTCGCCCTGCGCTCTCGCGGCCTGGAGGCAGCCGCGGTCGGCCAGGTCGCGGCCGTCAGCGTCGGCCTGGTGGGCGGGACCGCGTGCCTGGACCTGGACTACGGCGAGGACTCGCACGCGGAGGTGGACCTCAACGTCGTCGGCACTGATGGCGGCGCCTACGTCGAACTGCAGGGCACGGCCGAGGGCAAGCCGTTCGACCGGGCGGCCCTGGAGCGCCTGCTGGGCCTGGCCGACGACGGCCTCCAGGCACTGTTCGCCGCACAGCGGCAGGCACTGACGGCCAAGTCCGCGGCGTGACCGCCCGGAAGGCGCCGCGGACCCTCGTCCTGGCGACCCGTTCGCATCACAAGCGCGCCGAGCTGGTCGCCCTGCTCCACCTGCCGCACACGCGGCTCCTGACGCTCGATGAGCTGGGGGTGGCCGAGGAGCCGGTCGAGGATGGCCGGACCTTCCGCGCCAACGCCCTCCTCAAGGCCCGCTTCTATGGTCACCTGACGGGCCTGCCCACCCTGGCCGACGACTCGGGCCTGGAGGTGGATGCACTGGATGGCGGCCCGGGCGTGCGGACGCGGCGCTACGCCGGCGACCGGGCCTCGGACGAGGACAACAACCGCAAGCTGCTGGCGGCCCTCCATGGGCTGCCGGCCGCCCGCCGTGTCGCGCGGTACGTCTGCGCGCTGGTGTTCGTGGCCGATCCGGTGGCGGGCGGGCCCCCGCTGGTGCGCACCGCGACCTTCACCGGACGGATCGCCGAGGCTCCCCGCGGGACGGGCGGCTTCGGCTACGACCCCATCTTCGAGCCGGCGACCGAGCCGCCCGGCGGGCGCACCGTGGGGCTCTTGTCACCGGCCGAGAAGAACGCCGTCTCGCATCGAGCCAAAGCGGCGCGGGCCATGGGTGCTGCCCTGCGCGCGGCGGGCTACTAGGCTCCCCGAGGCGGGGTCGCGAGGGCCCGCGCCCTCGACGGCCACCTCCAAGCCGCCGGCCTGGCCCCTGGCCCCGTGGCCCGGGGCATCCGCAGCCCCAACGCATCAGCGGCGCGCCCGCAGCATGACGGCCAGGTTGACGAGTGCCTCGGCCTCGCTCGCGCCACCGCCGCGCACCGGCATGACCCGGACCGGCGGTCCCGCCCCGGCCCACACGCTCCAGCGGCGGTTGTCGGGGTCGTACGCCGGCTGGTGGACGTGCCAGCCTGCGGGCAACGCTTCCCGGAGGATCGTCCATGCAGCCTGGAGCTCGGTGCCGGCATCCACGGCGGCCAGCGTAGGGTCGCGCGGCTCGGCGCCGGTTAGAGTGGCATTGAGATTCGGCAACGTCGCTTCGCGGCGGCCGGAGCGCCCCATACACTCGGTTTCCGTGAGTCAGCTGACCCGCCGGCAGTTCCTGCGCCTGGGTGCCTGGTTCACCATCGGGGCGGCGGGTGGCGCCTCGCTCCTGCGGGGCTTGCTGGCGGCTCCGGCCCAAGGCGGCGGGTCCGGGCAGGTGGCGCGCGGTCTTGCCTCTCCGTCCCATCCTTCAGGCTCGTTGCCACCCTTCACGTCGGCGCCTGCGGCATCCGCCGGGCATCCGACCATCGCGGCGGACATGGGCGGCGAGCCGCCGGCCATCCAGCTGGTTCGGTGGCCCGTCCCCACGCCCGGTCTGGCGCCTTCGACCGACCGGATGGTCGTGGTGCCGATCCTGATGTACCACCGGATCGTGGATCCGGCCCAGGCCGGCGATAGCCTGCCAGGCCTGGTGGTGCCCCCGGCGTTGTTCGCGGCCCAGATGCGGACGCTGCGCCAAGCGGGCTGGCAGACCATCACCGCGGCCGAGCTGGCGTCGTCGCTGCAGCACGGGCTGGCCGTCGCGCCGCGGACGTTCGTGGTGACCATCGACGACGGTTGGCGGGACGGGTACACGGAAGCGCTGCCGGTGCTGCAGGCCTTCGGGTACCGCGCGACGTTCTACGTCATCGGCAAGCGCATCGGTGTCCGGCGCTTCCTCGGCCCGAGCGAGCTTCTGGCACTCGCCGCGGCCGGGATGGAGATCGGCGACCACACGTTCGACCATCACGCCCTGCCCTTGCTCCCGTCGCCGCTGCGCGCCTTCGAGATCACGGCCGGGGCCGACCGCATCGCCCAGGCGGTCGGCCAGGCGCCGGTCACCTTCTGTTACCCGGAGGGCCGCTACGACGCGGACGTGGCGACCCAGGTGGCGCAGGCCGGCTTCGGCCTCGCCTTGACGACGCAGCCCGGCGCTGGTGCCTCGTGGTCGACCCGCTATGCCCTGCCGCGCTTGAGGGTCACGCCGTCGACGTCGCCGATCGCGCTGCTGGCCCGGGTGCAGCTGGCCCCGCTGCTCGGGTAGCCGGCGGGCGAGGCGCGGCTAAGCCGCGCGTAAGCCTTCTTAACCAGGCACCGGGTGTCGTTGACGGGGCCGGCCACGGGGCCTAGCCTCAGCGAACGATGACTCGAACCATCCGTCGGTACGCGTCGCCGGCCGTGCGAGCACGGGACGCCGGCGTCCGCCGTCTGCGCCGCCTGACCGTCGGCGCGGCGGTCTTCGGCACGGCCGGCACGGTGGTCCTGGGCGGCGCCGCCGCCGTCAACGATCCGGGCCGGCCGGCCCCCACGGCTGCGCCCGTCGCGCAGACCGGCCCCGCCGCCGTCGACACCGCGCCGACCCTGCCGCCGGTGACGGACGGTTCCGGGTCCGGCACCGGGCAGCGCCATCATCACTCGACATCGGTCACGCCGAATCAGCTACCACCCGTCGTGATAGGGGGTCAGCCCGGTTCGGGCCTCGTCACCTCAGGCGGTTCGTAGGCGCCGGATCGTGTGACGTACGTCGCGGATCCCCGCGTCGACGCCTACATCGATGCCCTGCCCGACTGGCAGGCTGCGATCTGCCGCGAAGTTCGGGAGGTGGTGCACCAGGCCGACCCAGAGGTGGTCGAGACGATCAAGCGCGGCGTCCGGCCCTACTTCGTCCTCCAGGGCAACATCTGTGCGCTCCTGGCCACCAGGGATCACGTCAACGTCTTCCTCTACGACGGCGGCCTCGTGCCCGATCCAGAGGGCATCGTCACCGGCGGGCAGGACAACGCCACCGCCCGCACGGTCGCCGTGGACCGTGATCGGCCCCTCAACCCACCGGCGCTGCTCGCCATGTGCCGGGCCATCGTTGCCGACAACCGGGCGGGTGGGTGGCGCCGCATCAAGCAGGCGGGCGGCAGATCAGGCGGCGCGTCGACCTGACGCCGGCAGGGGGCCCCTTCGGGCGGGGTATGCTGGCCCTCGGCAACCGACGGGGTGTAGCGCAACGGTAGCGCACGTGCTTTGGGAGCACGAGGTTGCGGGTTCGAATCCCGCCGCCCCGACCACGCTCATGCCGCGCTGGACGGGTGAGGTGGACACCCGGCACCATCGCGCCATGCCCGTGCCGACGCTCGACGGTGACCTTGTCCGCCTGCGCCCAGTCCAGCCTGGTGACGCCGAGCGATTCGCCGCGATCCTCACCGAACCCTCCGTGGCGCGCTAATGGACGCTCGCCATCGAACGCGAGGGCGAGATCATCGGCAGCATCCAGTACCGCGAGGTCGACGAGCCGGACTACCGCAGGGCGGGCATCGACCTGTTCCTCGCCACGGTCGCACGGGCGAGGCTATGGCACCGACGCGGTGCGGACCGTGGCGCGATTCGCTCCTACGAGCGAGGCGCCGACGGCACCTGGCACGACGGCCTGCTGATGGATCTCCTGGCCGACGAGCTGACCTGACGGTCCTCAGGCTCGCGCCGCCGCGTCCTTGCCCCAACGCGCCAGCTCGGCCCGCAGGTCGAGCGGTTTGACCACGCCCTGGTGCTCGTACTCGCCCCACGCCCCGCGTGGCACGCGCCACATGACCTCGAACTCGTTGCCGTCCGGATCGGCGCCGTAGAGCGACTTGGACACGCCGTGGTCGCTGGCCCCGCCGAGGGCGCCGGCCTCCGCCAGCACCCGCTGGGCCGTCGCCAGGTCGTCGATCGTGGGCACCTCCCAGGCCAGGTGGTACAGGCCGGTGGCGCCCCGTGGAGCGCGTGGGGCCGTTTCGCCCACGCTGAACAGACCCAGGTCATGGTGGTTCTCGCCGCCGGCGGCCCGCATGAAGACGGCCTGACCACCGAACTCGCTGGCCACCACCTCGAAGCCGAAGACGCGCCGATAGAACTCGGCCGCCCGCTGGGCGTCGCGGACGTAGAGGACGGCGTGGTTGAGGCGCGCCACCGGCGCGACGGATGTGGTCTCGGTCATGGTTCCCTCACGCGGCCTTGCTGGTCGGCCCGACCAGGCGCCAGCCGGTCTGCCAGGCCCACCCGTTCTGCAACTGCAGGCTGATGTTCAGCCAGGCCATGGCTTCCAGGGTCCGGGCCATGACCAGACCGCCGACGTCGATGGGGCGCAGGCCGATCGACTCAGCCAGCCGGAGGACGACTTCCTTGGCTGCCGCGTCATCACCGGCGACGTAGCCATCGACCGCCTGGCCCTCGACCACCGGCGCCGCCTGTCGGGAGGCGAAGAGCGTGTTGAAGGCCTTGATGACCCTGGCTTCGGGCAGTCGGGCCTGCAGCGCCTCCGCGGCAGAGGTGGCCGGGGTGCCGCTGGGGTCCGGGGTGGGGACGTTGCTCGTGTCGACGACGATCCGACCGGCCAGCGCCGGGCCGACCTCCTGGACGAGCGCCGGGAAGGCGGTACCGGGAACGGCGAGCAGGACCACGTCGGCGCCCTCGAGCGCGGCGCGGTTGGAGGCGGCGGCGGTAGCGCCGGTCGCAGCCGCGGCGGCCTGGGCATGTTCAGCATGCGCGGCGCTGATGCGGACCGCATGGCCGGCCCGGACGGCCGCCCCGGCGAGTGCCTGGCCGACGTTGCCGGCTCCGATGATGGCGAGCTTCATGGATCGTTCTCCTGTGGGCCACTGTTTGCTGTGGTGTGACTTGTATTGTCAGTAGCCATCTTGCCAGATGAGTTTCGCCGTGTCAATATGGGTTGGTGATGAGCAAGAACGGGGCGGGGCGCGCGCGTCGGCCGGCCATCGGGGCACAGGTCCGGCGGCTCCGGCGTGCGCGCGACATGACCCTCGCCCAGGTCGCGCAGCGGAGCGGTCTCAACGTGGGGTTCCTGAGCCAGATCGAGAACGACAAGGCGTCACCATCCCTGGAGACGCTGGCGGCGATGGGGGAGGCCATGGACGTGCCGATCGCATGGTTCCTCGTCGACTCGTCGCCCCCGCCACGGGTCGTCCGCGCCCGTGACCAGCGCCACCGCACGATGCCGGGCGGAGGGGACCTCATCGATGTCGATGGCGGGGTGGCTCGGGACCTGCGCATCGTGCGCGGTACGATGGCCGCGGGCCAACGGACGGGGCTCCATGCCCACCCCGGCGAAGAGCACCATCTCGTCCTGAGCGGCCGCCTGCAGGCCAGGCAGGGCGATCATCTCCTGGACCTGGGACCGGGCGACTACCTCCTGTGGGACGCCAGCGTGCCCCACGACGTCGCCGCCGTCGGTGATGAACCCGTCGAGTTGCTCCTCATCAGTCACTCGGCCCACGACGACGGGGCGCTTTCCGGCGGCTGACCCGGCGCCGGGACCAGGACCATCGGGTCACGAGACGGTCCGTCGACCGCTGCTAGCATCGCGGCGTGGATCGAGATCGCCGACCCTCGCGGGCGGCCCGTTCGATCGGGGTGGTGCTGCTCCTGGCCGGCCTCATGGTGGCCGGTTGTGGCAGCGCGCCCACCGCATCGCCGGCCGCGACGGTGGGCAGCGCGCCCACTCCGCCACCACGCTTGAGTGACCCGACGACCGCGCCCGACGTCTTTCGCGCCCTGCGCGTGGCGGGCCTCACGCTGGTGGGCACCGACTCGGTCGCTGGGGTGGCAGCCACCGACCCGGTCGAGCGCATCAACGCCACGCTGGCCGGCCAGCCGCTGGCCATCCTGGGCTACGCCTCGGACCTTGGCCGGGCCAAGCTGTACCCCTTCCGGGACGGGACGGCGCCGGACGCCGGCCAGCCCGTCTTCACCTTCGCGGGGACCAACATCGTGGTCGAATTCGGGCCGTCGACCACGGGCAAGAAGCCACCGCTGCCGGACGCCACGCTCTCGGCGACCGCCCAGCGGCTGGCGGATACGTTGCAGGCGCTCCTGGGCCAGCTGTCCGAGCGATCGGTCCAGCGGGCCAGTACCCCACCGCCAGCCGCGACCCCGACGCTGCCCCCGTCCTCCCCCTTGCCGTCGTCCACCTGATCCGGCGGGCGGCTAGTGGCTGCCCCACTGGTACGTCTGCTTGACGATCCGCAGGTAGACGAACGTCTCGGTCGATTCGACGCCCGGTACCTTGCGCAGCTTCTCCGACAGGAACCGCAGGAGGGCTTCGTTGTCCTCGCACACGGTCTCGACCATCAGGTCGAAGGCCCCGGCGGTGATGACGACGTAGATGACCTCCGGCAGGCGGCCGATGGCCTCCGCCGCCTCGACGAGCTGGTCGCCGCGGCACCTGACACCGACCATCGCCATCTGGTCGTAGCCCAGCTTGAGGGGGTCGGTCACGCCCACGATCTGCAGCACGCCGCGCTCGATGAGGCGGTTGGTGCGGGCCCGCACGGCGGCCTCGCTGACCCCCAGCTCGGAGGCGATCTGGGTGAACGGCCGGCGGCCGTCGGTCTGCAGATGCTCCAGGATCTGCTTGTCCAGGAGGGAGACGTCATCGCCAGCATGGATGGCGGGCCGGCGGCCAGGAGTCACCGGGCGAGGCTAGCAGACGAGGCCATCGGGAGGCAACGGACCACGCTCCGCGCGGCGCCGGCGCCGGGGTTCGCGCACGCACCACCTGTATGGTTCGACCGATGGCGGGTCCCGGGGGCCGGCGGTACCATCGGACCGACCCGATGGCAGGACTTTCGTCCCCCAGCTGCACGAGCGAAGCCAGCCCATGACCGTTGCCCAGCTCCAGCTGCTCCTAGCAGGCGCGCTCGTCGCGAACGTGCTGCTCCTGCTCATCCTCGTCCTGCCGTCGCTGCTGGGTCGCCGCCTGCCCGGGGGCGACGATCCGGATCTGCTGGTGCCACCGGACCTTGGCGAGATCGCGCTCGAGGTCGCCGCCGCTCAGGGTGACGCGGCGGACACGGGCGGGGTGTCGCGCCTGACTTCCGAGGCGGCTGTGCGGTTGGTGAGCTACGGCTTCCTGGGGGCCGCCGCGGTCGCCGTGGCGGTCAGCGGGGCGTGGCCCACGACGACGGCGGCCATCTACGTGCTGCTCGGCGTGGCAGCCCTGTCGGTGGTCTTCGTCCACGACCTGTTGCCGTCGCGCATCCTGGGACCGGGCAAGTTCGTCCTGGAGGGGACCGGCACGGTCGCCGTCGTGACGCTCCTCGTGGCCCTGACTGGCGGCGCCTCGAGCCCATTCGTCGTGGGCTACTTCCTGATCGCCGCGGGCGCGGCCCTGCTCGTGGATGCGCGCACCAACTTCCTGCTGGCGGCCTCCATCTCCATCCTCTACCTCGTGACGGTCTTCCTGGTCCAGGCTGCCCAGCCGCTGGCGACGCTGGACGTGGCCCGGCTCGTGGCCGGGCTGGTCGCCTTCTGGCTCGTCTCGTACCTGGCGTCGGTCGTGGCGCGCGCCCAGCGGACGACGCGTGACGCCGCCGTGCGGTTGTCGCTCATCGATCCGCTCACGCGACTCGCCAACCGCGCCTACGTCATGGCCGTGCTGGACCGTGAGATCCAGCGCGCGCGTCGCACCCGCCGCGGGTTCTGCGTCCTGGCCGCGGACCTTGACGGCCTGAAGCCGATCAACGACACGTTCGGCCACCCCATGGGCGATCGCATCCTGCGCGCTGTCGGCGAGGTCATCGGCAGCCGCATCCGGGGGATCGACACGGCGGGCCGGGTCGGCGGCGACGAGTTCATGATCCTGCTGCCGGAGACCGAGGAGGCCGGCGCGGTGATCCTGGCGGATCAGCTGCGGGAGGGGGTCAACGAGATCCGTGTCGATGCCGGCACGTGGGTCGTGCGCACCTCCATCTCGGTCGGGGTGGCCAGTTTCCCGGCCGATGGGGATACGGCGAACGAGCTTCTGGAGGCCGCCGACGCGGCCATGTACGCCTCCAAGCGGGGCGGCCGGGACCGCGTCCGCCTCGCCCGCGGCGGCCGCCCGATGCTCCTCCCGCAACCATCGCCCGCGGCCGTCCTGGCCACGGTCCCGGCTGGCGAGGCGCCGATCGTGACCATCCCGCTGCCCACGGTACCGGTGGCCGTGGCCCCCGCCGCGACGGCTCCGTCGCCCCAGCCGGGTCCGGTGCCGGTGGCAGCGCCCGTGGCCGCTCACTTCCCGCCACCGGCGGTGCGTCCCGTGACGGCCACGTCGCCGGCCGTGCGCGTGCGGCCGGCCGGTGGGGCCTGGCGGATCCCGTCGCCAGCCCTCGGCCCGGCGTTCGGGGGACGGCGGGCCGACACCGTGGCCGCCGGCCTGGCGTGGCCGCGGCGGCCGTTCGCTCCGCTGGCCGAGCCCGCCGGCCATGCCACGCGGGCGATGGCGCGCCCGACGTCGCCATCCCTCGCCGGCGCGGGCCCGGGCGAACGCGTCGCCCGTTCGCGGGCCCCGGAGCGCGACCGGCTGCTCCGGGTGGCTGCCGAACATGGCGCCTCCCAGCGGCCGCCGGTCCGCGCCGAGCGACCGGGACCCGCCGGCGATGCCAGGCGAGGCGACCGGCCGCGTCGCTTCCGCATCACGCCGCAGGGCGACGAGGCGCAGTTCGAACGGACGATGCGGCAGTTCCTGACCGGGCCTGACGATGCTTCGGAGGCCGTGGACCCGCCCGGGTGACCCGGGGTCATGCCGGTGTAGCATGACCGCCCATGGCCGACGAACCCGTCCGCTCGCCCGGCTTCTCCACGCGAGCGCTGCGTGCGGCGTCGCGCGTCCCGCGCGTGCTGCAGGCGCCCAACGCGGTCCCCATCTACCAGGCCGTGACGTTCTCCGCGGAGGAGAGCGAGGAGCTGGGCGCGGTGCTGCAGGGGCGGCGCGAGGGTTACGCCTATTCGCGCCTGGGGCATCCCACGGCGACGATCCTGGCCGAGGCCATCGCGACACTCGAGGGCGCTGAGGCGGGCCTCACGTTCGATTCGGGCATGGGCGCCATCAGCGGGACGCTGAGCGCGCACCTGGGCCAGGGCGACCACGTCGTCGTGACGCAGGCCGTCTACGGCAGCACGCGAGCGCTCATCACGACCGTCCTGGCCCGCTTCGGGATCGCGGCCACGTTCGTCGACCCGACCGATCTCGCCGCGGTCGAGGCGGCCATCACGCGGCGCACACGCGTCATGTACCTGGAGACGATCTCCAATCCGACCCTCGTCGTGGCCGACCTGGCGGCGCTGGCCGCGGTGGGCCATCGGCACGGCCTGACGGTCGTGGTCGACAACACGTTCGCGTCCCCCTACCTGTGCCGGCCGCTCGAGCTCGGCGCCGACCTGGTCATCGAGTCGTGCACGAAGTGGCTGGGCGGGCATTCGGACGTCCTGGCCGGATCGGTCTGCGGTTCACGTGAGCTGGTGGCCCCCGTCGCCGCAGCCCAGATCGATATCGGGGGGACCATCGCCCCGTTCAGTGCCTTCCTCGTCCTGCGGGGCATCGAGACGCTGGCCGTGCGCATGGATCGGCACTCCTCGACCGCCCTGAGCCTCGCCCGCCAGGCCTCGGCCTCACCCGTCCCGCGGGGTGTCTACTACCCCGGCCTGGCCAGCCACCCGCAGGCGGCCGTGGCCGCACGGGAGCTGCGCGCGGGGGGCGGCATGCTGGCGCTCGACCTTGGCCCGCGCGACGCCGCGGCCGCCTTCATCGACGCCCTCACGGTGCCCCAGCGGACGGCGTCGCTGGGCAGCGTCTTCACCATGGCCGTCCATCCGCCCTCGACCACCCATCGGCAGCTGTCAGCGGCAGAGCTGGCGGCGGCCGGCATCGCCGAGGGCCTCGTGCGCATCTCGGTCGGCCTGGAGGATGAGGAGGATCTGGCCGCGGAGCTGGCGACGGGCCTGGCCGCGGCGGCCGCCGTCGGCGTCCCGGCCTGATCGGGGCGGCGGGAGCCGGCCATCGCCACCGCGACCCTGAGTCGACGCCGCGTCGCCTCGTACGGCGACCCCGTGACACGGGCGGGGGCCGCGTTGTGGGCGACGATGACCGACGTCAGGTTCACGGTCGTCCAGATCATCATCGTCGTGGCGGCCGGCCTGATCGGCACGCTCCTGCGGCAGATCCCGGCCTCGGCCTTCCAGGATCCCACGCAGTACGCCTCCGAGCTGGCCGACCTGCACGCGCGGTACGATCCGCTGACGATCCTGGGCGTCCACGTGGGACCCTCGCTGGTCGACGTGTTCCTCGCCCTGGGCTTCTTCAACGTCTTCAGCGCCGTCTGGTTCACCAGCGTCCTGTCGCTGTTGGCGGTCAGCATCGTCGTCTGCACGCTCGACCGGACACCGCGCCTGTGGCGCGGCGTGCACGACGTCCGGCCGACCCAGCCGGGGCCGTTCTTCGACCTGCACCTCAATGAGCGGGCGGCCTTCGTGGCCGCCGAGCTGGCTCCGGCGGCGGCGGTCGACTACCTGCGGCGGCACCGCTTCAAGGTCCGTGAGACGGTCGACGCCGACGGGGTGCGCCACGTCTACGGCGATCGGAACCAGTACTTCAAGCTGGCCACCCTCCTCACGCACCTCGGCCTGATCCTCTTCCTGGCCGGTGGGGCGATCACCGGTGCGTTCGGCTTCGAGACCGTCGTCTTCGTCGGTCAGGGCCAGACCGCGCCGGTCCAGCCGGTCGGGACGCCCGACAACCTGCTCATCAAGAACCTGGGCTTCCAGGCCCCCCAGCGCCCCGATGGGACGTACGAGGACTACCGGACCGACCTCGCCGTATACCAGGATGGGCGGCAGGTCGCCCAGGCGACCATCCGCGTGAACGAGCCGCTCACCTTCGACGGCTTCGTGTTCCACCAGAACACCTTCGGGCCCGCGGAGGACCTCGAGATCCGGGACTCGAACGGGAACCTGGTGTGGTCGGGACCGATGATCCTGGACGGCTCGATCAGCGGCCAACCACAGGGCTTCATGACCATCCCCGGCGCGCCGATCGGCCTACTGGGTCTGCTCGGCACCGACGCGCAGGGGGCGCCCAGCCTGACCTTGCTCGGGGTCGCTGCGGGCAACGACCAGGGCCAGCTCCAGCCCGTGTTCGCCGCCGGACTCACGCTCGGGGCGACGAGCGACCCTACGGTCACGGGTGGGTACCGGGTGCGCTGGGTGGAGGCGAGCCAGTTCAGCGGCATGGTCATCAAGAAGGACCCGGGCCAGGACCTCATCTGGGTCGCCTTCCTGTGCCTCATCAGCGGGCTGATCCTGACCTTCTACTTCCCGCGGCGGCGGGTATGGGCGCGGTTCGACGCGGGCCGCGTCCAGGTGGCCATGCTGGCCGACCGCTACGTGCCGGTCGAGCGCGAGTTCGGGCAGCTGCTCGATGGCCTCGCTGCTCGCTGGGACGTCGTCCCGGAGCGCGCGCGGACCTGAGCGTGCCCACGCTCGGCGACGTGCAGCTGGCGGTCTTCCCCACCGCGCTGCGGTTGGCGCCTCCGGGTCCGGCACGCCTCGACGCGCCGGTCGCCTGGGTGAGGGTCATGAAGGCCCGTACGCCCGCCTTCGACGCGCTGGAGCCGGGGGACCTGGCCATCGTGCCCGAGGCGGCGCTGGAGCTCCTCAGGGCGGAGGTGGAGGCTGGTGACGCCCTGGCAGCACGGGTCCGCGGCGCCGGGGCCTGCGCACTCCTCCTCCTGGGCCCGGGGGAGGGCTCGGAACCAGGCCCTGCTGCGGTGGGCGTGGCGGGGGAGGCAGGCGCGATGGGCCTGCCCGTCCTGCGGCTTGCCGCCGGGGACGCCGAACGCCTGGAACGAGCGGTCATCGGGTACCTGGTCAACGCGCGCGCCGAGCTCGATCGCCAGGCAGCGGCGCTGGAGGCCGACCTGGAACGCCTGGCCCTGACGGGCGCGGGACCCGACGCGCTGGCCGGGGCCGTGGCGACGTTCGTGGGGCGCGCCGTGGCCCTGGAAGGCGCTGCCGGGGAGGTCCTGGCCGTCCATGCCCCGCCGCGCCCGCCGACCGCGTCGCGTGCTGCGGCGCGGTACCTGGCCGATCCCCGTGCCGTGGCCCTGCGCGCGCCGCTGGCCGGAGGGACAGCCCTGGTCCTGCTGGGCCCCGAGCCGATCACCGAGCTGGAGCGCACGATCGCGCGGCGTGTGGCGGCGCTGATGGCCCTGGCCCTGGGACACGTGGCGCCTGCGGCCCGTCCCCGTGCCCGCCGACCCGAAGGCTTCCCCGCGGCTGGCCCGCCGTGGGTCGTCCTGATGGCCCGCCAGGGCGGCTTGGGAGAAGCGGACACGCGCGAGGCACGGGAAGCGCTGCGGGGGCGGGTCCGCCGGTTGGTCGGGGCCCGTCAGCTGCAGCTCCGCGGTGATGCCGACAGCCTCGAGCTGCGCCTGGTGGCGGCCGCCCCGCCGGACGATCCGCTGGCCCTGCGGCTCGCCGAGCGCGTGGCCGCGGTCGCGGGCCGGCCGGTGGCGGTGTCGCAGCCGTTCGGTGCACCCGAGGCGCGCGCCACGGCCGAGGCCGAAGCGCGGGCCACCCTGGATGCGGCCAGCGCACTGCCGCCGGCCGGGCGGCCGGACCGGAGGATCGTGCGTGCCGACCGGCAGGCTGCCTACCGCCTCCTGAGCAACCTGCACAACGTGCCCGACGGGCACACGCAGGCCCAGCGCCTCCTGGCCCCGCTTTTGGATGGCCGCCCCGGCAGCCGTGCCCGGCGACTGGCGACGCTGCGCGCCGTCCTTGAGCAGCCTGGTCTCGCCGCAGCCGCCGCGGGCCTGGGCATCCACCGCAACACGCTGGCCTACCGGCTGCGAGTGCTGGACCGCCTCACCGGCTGGGAGCTCGACGACCCGGACCTGCGGCTCGCCCTCCTGCTTGCCCTGCGATTAGTGCAAAACGACTGAACCGGACCGCGCGGGAAGGGGCCCCAGGGCGTCGTCCGGTGACCAGCGGCGGGCTACACTTCGGCGATGTGGGCGTGGCGTACAAGTCACGCCGTGCCGGGGCACGCGCTGCGAAGGAGACTCTGTTGACCATCGAGTTCGGGACCATGGACGCGCTGGGCAAGATCGAGGCGGCCAAGGAACACAACATCCGCTTCGTGCAGCTCCAGTTCACTGACATCCTGGGCATCGTCAAGAGCGTCACCATCCCGCTGCACCAGTTGGCCGGCTCGGTCAAGGACGGCACCTGGTTCGACGGCAGCTCGATCGAGGGCTTCACGCGCATCTCCGAGAGCGACCAGTGGCTCAAGCCGGACATGGACACCTTCGCCGAGATCCCGTGGCAGCCGGGCCACGGCACGCTGGGCAGTGGCCCGCTGGGCAGCCGCGGCACCGCGCGCGTCATCTGCGACGTCATGACCCCTGGCGGCGACCCCTTCGTGGGTGATCCTCGCTTCGTGCTCAAGAAGCAGATCGAGCGCGCCAGCAAGCTGGGCTACATCTGGAACACCGGTCCCGAGCTGGAGTTCTTCCTGTTCCGGCGCGATGACGCCGGCCGCGTGGCGCCCCTGCCCCACGACCAGGCCGGCTACTTCGACTTCTCCACCGACCTGGCCCAGGAGGTGCGCCAGGACATGGTCAACGCGCTGGAAGCGTTCGGCATCCGTGTCGAGGCGGCCCACCACGAGGTCGCCGCGGGCCAGCACGAGATCGACTTCGAATACGCCGACGGCCTCAAGACGGCCGACAACGCGATCACCTTCAAGTTCACCCTCAAGGCCATCGCGAACCTGCACGGCCTGTACGCGACCTTCATGCCCAAGCCCATCTACGGCATCAACGGGTCGGGCATGCACACTCACCAGAGCCTGTACTCCGTGGCCGAGGGGCGCAACGCCTTCGCGGACTCGACCAACAAGTACGGCCTGTCTGACCTGGCCCGCAGTTACATGGCCGGCATCCTGGCTCACGCGCGCGGCATGATCGCGGTCCTCGCTCCGACCGTGAACTCGTATAAGCGGCTGGTGCCGGGCTACGAGGCCCCCACCTACCTGACCTGGGGCCGCACCAACCGCTCGGCGCTCATCCGCGTGCCCAAGGCCTCGCCAGGCCGGTCGGTGGAGGCGACCCGCATCGAGGTGCGCTGCCCCGATCCCTCGTCCAATCCCTACCTCGCCTTCGCGGTCATGCTCGCGGCCGGCCTCGACGGCGTCGAGAAGGGCCTCAAGCTGGGTGACCCGGTGGAGGAGAGCCTCTTCGAGATGAGCGCTGCCCGCATCGCCGAGCACGGCATCCAGGAGCTGCCGGGCACCCTCGGCGACGCGCTCGAGACGCTGCGCCAGGACGACGTCGTGCGGGCCGCCCTCGGTGAGCACGTGTACGACCACTTCGTGGCCGCCAAGACCGAGGAGTGGGACAGCTACCGCGCCCAGGTCACCAGCTGGGAGATCGAGCACTACCTGGACGCCTTCTAGGCGTCAACCGAAGCGTCCGCGATAGCCGGGGTCCACGAGCGCCGCGATCCGTCGCATCAGGGCCTCCGATTCGGCCTCCAGCGCGCCGCGCCGGTCACTCTCGCTCTCCGGGGCAGCTGGCCGGTACGGGGTGCCGAAGCGGATCGTCACGCGTGACCCCGGCCGGGGCAGGCGCGCTCCGACCGGCCACGCCCGGTCGGAGCCGCTGATGCCGACCGGCAGGACGGTCGCCCCGGAACGGACGGCCAGGAGCGCCACGCCCGGCTTGGGCTCGCCCAGGTGGCCGGTGCGGCTGCGCGTGCCCTCGGGCGCGAGGCCGAGCCACGCGCCGCTGGCGAGCACCTCGTGGGCGGCCCGGTAGGCCTCGCGGTCGGCCCGCCCTCGCCGTACGCCGAACCCGCCATATGCCCGCAGGATCGAGCCCACCACGGGCGTCTCGAACGCCTCGGCCTTGGCCATGTAGCGCACCTGGCGGCCGATGAGCCGGGCCACGGTCACGGTCACGAGGGGCGGATCCAGGATCGAGAGGTGGTTGGAGGCCACGATGACGCCTGGCGCATCGGGCAGGCTGTCCGCGCCTTCTACCACGATCCGGTCGGCGAGGAGGGCAAGCCCCAGGCGGACGCCGAGGTTGCCGAGCCGCACCGCCGGCGGCAGGTGGGGCTCAGGCGTCGCGGTCGACGCCAAGCTGGCGCGAACCCACGGCCTCGCCGCCGTCCACGCCGATCGTGTTGCCCGTCATCCAGTGCAGGCGCGGCGAGGCGAGGGCCACGATCGCCTCGGCCACATCCTCTGGTCGTGTGAGGCGGCCGGCCGGATTTCGTTCGCCGGCCACCTGGAGCAGCTCCTCGTGACCCGGGATACGGCGGAGCGCGGGTGTGTCGGTCACGCCCGCCCGGATGGCGTTGACCGTGATGCCGACCGGGATGAGCTCCATCGCCAGCTGGCGGACGTGTGACTCCAGGGCCGCCTTGGCGGCGCTCACCGGGCCGTACGTGGGGACGTTGCGAGTGGCGCCGTCGCTCGTCATGGCGAAGAGCCGGCTGCCCTCGGCGAGCAGGCCGGCGTGGTAGAGGTCCCGCGTCCAGTAGACCATCGAGTGGGCCATCACGTCGGCGGTCATCTCCAGTTGCTTCTGGCTGACCTCCCGGGCGTCCCCGGCCGGCACGATGTACGGCAGCGTCGTGCCGAAGGCCAGCGAGTGCAGCATCACCGCGACGAACGGATCCGCGCCGGCCTCCCGCCGCTCAGCGAAGGTGGCCTGGGTCGACGCGACGACCGCCGCACGTTTCTCCGCGTCGGCCGCGTTGATGTTGTGGAAGACGACCGGCACCCCCGCCGCGGCGACCTGCTCCCGGACGGCATCCGCCGCGGCGATCGTGCCACGCAGGTCCAGGTGGACACCGACGATGCCGTAGCCGGCGCGGGCCAGGGCGATGGAGGCGGCCGCGCCGAAGCCGCTGCTGGCGCCCAGAACGAACGCCCAGCGCTCGCGTCGGTCGTCCGCCGTCTCAGGCATGGGTCCTCCGGTGGCCTCGTCCCCCGACGGAGTGTAACGGGCGCTCCGCGCCAGCATGCGCGACGGCTGGTGGGCGCTCGCGGCTGCTAGGCTCTCGCCGTGAGCGACCCGGCCCCGGTCCCGACCACGCCCCAACGGCTCGGCGACTGGATCGTGATCCGTGAAGGGCGGCCGGGCCGCTGGGGCGGCGAGCTGCGCCGACGCCGCATCTTCGAGCGTTTGGCGATCCGGACCAATGCCCGTGTCATCGAGGACGGCTGGTATCCTCGCCTCCTCCGGACGGCCGCCCGCGGCGTCCTCGGCAACCTGCCCGGTCCGCTGCTCTACCCCCTCCCGCGCCGGGGTCCCAGGCCCCGCTTCGCGGCGTCGGAGAAGCTCCGGGGGGGCCTGCTGGAGGCTGCGCGACGCCTCACCGACCCGGCCGCGGTGGCCATCTACGACGATCCGGCCGCCCAGGCGCGAGCCGTCGGCGTGACCGTCGACCCGGCCTGGGCGGCCGAGCTGGAGCGGCGGCAGGCCGACACGATCAGGACCTTCCGGTGGCTCGTGGCGCCGACCGCGTCGTTCGCCGACCTCGCGGGGCTCGAGCGTGAACGGGTCATCGTGGGCGGGAACGGCACCGACACCGACCGCATCCGCCCCGGCCCGTGGCCCGAGGCGCCGGTCGTCGGCGTGGTGTCCGCCGCGGCGCCCGGACGGGGCCTGGAAACGCTCGTCGACGTGGCCCGCCTGGCCCGGCGACAGGTGCCCGACCTCCACGTGCGGATGTGGCTGGTGACGATGAGCGAGGACACGCAGGCCTACCTGGCGGGCCTTCGCCGGCGGGTCGCGGGCGACCCGTGGATCGAGATCGGCACGGCAGCCTACGATCAGCTGAGCGCCGCCCTTGCGGCGGTGACCGTGCTGACGATCCTCTGGCCGCCCCACGAGTACTACGACGTGGCTCTGCCCGTGAAGCTCTTCGACGGGGCTGCCGCGGGCCGTCCCCAACTCGTCACCCCCCGCCTGGAGACGGCCGCCGTGGTGCGCCGCGAGGGCATCGGCGTGGTGACCTCGGGCGACGAGCCCGAAGCCATCGCCGCGGACCTCGTGGCCCTGCTCCACGATCGCGCGAGGATGGAGGCGCTGGGGGCGCGGGCTCGGCACGTGGCCGAGACGACGTTCGACTGGCGCGTCGTGGGCGAGCGCATCGCCGACGAGGTGCTCCGCCGCGAGGGCCTCGCCGGCCTGTAGTCAGCCGGATCCGACGCGGTCGCCGAGCCACCCCAGGCCCCCGGGCGCCAGCCTGACCAGGCCGGCCTGCACGGCGCTGCGGGCGGCCAGGTAGTCGACCCCGTCGAGGCACACGAGTTCGGGCACCACGTCGGCGTCCCCCTCGCTGGAGGCCTGCGGCCGGGCCAGGCGACGGGCGATGGCCACGCCCTCGCGCACCGCCCCGGCGCCGCTCGTGGTGAGGCTCCGCTCCAACCCCGGGAGCAACCCGCGGCGGCGCGCGATCGCAAGCGGGTGGCGCACGATCCGTCGCAGCCGCCGGAGGCCCCCACCGGGCGGCCCCAGGCTCGCCGCGTCGGCGATGGCGCGGACGCGGCCGCCCAGGTCGGCCGTGACCAGACCGGCCAGACCGTCCGGTGCGCCATTCGCAGGCCCGGCGGACGTGACCAGGATCAACCTCGCACGCGCGGCCGGACCCAGGGCGGCCAGGGCGTGGGCGCGATCCGGATCCAGGGCTACGACGATCAACGGGGGCCCCCCAGTCACGCGGGTGATGCCCGGGGCGCGCTGTCGGGCCCGTGGCAACAGGGCGGGGGTCGCCGCCTCATAGACGTCGAGCAGCCGGCCGGCGACGCCCGCGCTGCCGAACCTCGCGGTGACCGCCGCCCGCAGCGCCAGCGGATCCAGGGTGTGGCGCCGGTCAAGGGTCGCCTCGATGGCCGCCGCGAGCGCCTCCGGGTCACCCACCGGCACGATCGCGCCGAGGCGATCCGGGTGCGGGCCCATGATCTCGGTGACCCCGCCCGAATCGGTCGCCACGACGGGCAGGCCCGCGGCGAGCGCTTCGACGGCCACGACACCGAAGGTCTCCCTGGGGCTCGGGTGGACGAACAGCGCCGCCCGGGCCATCGCGGCAGCGACCGCCGGCCGGTCCCCGGGTGGCTCGAAGTGCACCGCCTCGCCGACCCCCAGCTCCATCGCCAGGCGGCGCCAGCCCGTCTCGATGGCAGCGGTCGGCGACCCTCCGATGAGCCGCAGGGTCGTCGTCGGGCGGGCGCGTCGGACGAGCGCGAAGGCGCGGAGCAGGGTGTCCAGGCCCTTGCTCTCCTTGCGATACCCCACGAAGAGGAGCTCGCCCGGGAGGCGCCCGGCGGCTTCTCCGACCCGGAAGGCATCGACGTCCACGGCGTTCGGGATGACCACTACCTTGGCTGCCACTTCCGGCAGGTCGGCCACGACCTCGTCTGCCAGGACCTGGCTGACCACGATCAGCCGCTGTGCGCGGGCGACGGCCGCCACATAGCGGGCCCGGATCTCCGGCGCGAGGAGGAGGCGCTGGACGAAGGACGCATGCTCGGTCAGGAAGAGCGGGCGGCCGAGGCGCTCCGCCATCGTGGCGGCGGCCGCGCCATCGGGGTAGACGGTGTGCGCGTGGATGAGGTCGGGGAGGTCGATCGGCAGGGGGCGTGGCGCAATGCCGTCCGGCCGATCGCCGCCCGCCCATCGGTCGGCGAGCGCGACCAGGGCCCGTTCACGCCCGCGAGCGGCATAGAGCACGCCCGTGGCGGAGTCGCGGCCGCCGGCGATGCCGGGCCGGGCCACCGGGAGCCCGGCCGCAGGAGCGCCCGACATGTTGAAGACGTCGTCAGCCTCGCTCAGCGCGGCGGTCGCCAGGTCCCCGACGGTCTGCGCCATCCGGACCCGGAGACGGCCACCGCCGATCAGGCCGGCCGGGGCGAACGAGACCACGGTCGGCGCTACCCGCCCGCTCGCCTGGAGGGCTGCCGCCTGATCGGCCACGAAGCGGCCGGCCACCGGGTCGTCCCACGACGGGTACCACGTGGCGACGATGAGCAGTCGGATCCGCGCGTCGTCCGTCGTGGGTGAGGCCACGACCCGACGGTACCATCGTGGGCGGACCGGCGGGTGACCGCCCCTACGCCGGGCTGGAAGAGCTGGGGGCCACGAGGCCTGACCGCGCCGCGGTCCAGCGCTGGTCGGCCAGCCAGCGCAGGCCGCCGGGGGCGACGACCGAGCGCCCATCCGCAGCGTCGGCGGCGGCGACCACGTCCAGGCCGCCCAGGCACACCAGCTGGACGACCGCTTCGCCGGCGCCGCGGGCTTGGTCGGCGGCCGCGCGTACGGCGCTGGTGAGGGCCGGGAGGACGGCCGCTGCGAGCTGCGCCTGCCGCCGCTCGTGCAGCAGGGCCCGGATCGGCTGGAGGGGAAGGGCGGCGAGCCCAGCGGCAGGAGGCGTCCGCGCGGCGATCAATCGCGCGACCTGGCCGCCGAGTCGCCCGCCGATGATCCGCCAGCCCGGGCGAGCCGAGCCGCACGTCACGACGACGGCTCCGTCGACGACCCAGGCCGGCATCCGCCGCACGGCGCGGTCCAGGGCGGAGCGATCGAACGCCACCACCACGACCGGTTGCCCCGGACCGGCCACGGCTGTGCCGGGCGACTCGTGGGCTGACCCGCGCGCCCGGCTGGCGCGAGGTATCGCCAGGACCTCCTCGTACAGATCGGCCAGCCGCGAGGCGACGGCTGGGGCGCCATAACGATCGGCGACCCACGCGCGCAGGACGGCGGGTTCGAAGCGCTCGCGCTCGGCGAGTGTCGTCGAGATCGCCGCGGCCAGCGCGGCGGCGTCACGTGGCGGTACGAGAGCGCCGAAGCGGGCCGGCTCGCGGCCCAGGATCTCGGTCACGCCACCCGAGTCGGCCGCCACCACCGGCAGACCGGAGGCGAGGGCCTCGACGGCGACCACGCCGAACGTCTCCCTGGTGCTGGGGTGCACGAACAGCGCGGCCCGTGCCATCGCCCGTGCCACCCCCGCCCGGTCGGCTGCCGGCTCGAAGCGCACGGCGTCGATGATGCCGAGGCCGGCAGCCCGCCGCTGCCACGCCTTCTCCGTGGCCGCGTCGGGCGAACTACCGACGAGCCGCAGCGTCGTCGCCGGCCGCGCCGCGTGCACCGTGGCGAACGCGTCGAGCAGCGTGTCCACGCCCTTGACCGCGGTGCGATAGCCGACGTACAGGAGCTCGTCGGCCGTCCGCTGACCGGGCCCTGTCAGCGGGAAGGCATCGATGTCGACGGCGTTGGGGATCACCACGACGCGATCCCCCAGGTCGGGGAACGCGGCGACGATCTGGGCGGCCAGGTCGCTGCCCACCGCGATGACCCTCGCCGCTGCTCGCGCCGCCCGGCCGTACAGGGCCCGCTGGACGGGATCGGCCAGCAGACGGGCGAGGTATGTGGCGTGCTCGGTCAGCACGAAGGGCACGTCCCGCTCAGCCGCCACCATCGCCACAGCGGCGCCTTCCGGATAGCCCACGTGCACGTGGACCAGGGGCCACGGCGGCCCGGCCCAGGCATCCAGGAAGGCCCCCAGGGCGCGGGCGCGATGGACCGCCTGGTTGCCGCTCGGATGCCCGCCGCCGACGAGCGTGCCGCCGGTGACCCCCAAACGGAGCACGGGGACGCTTGACGGGCCGGTCGCGCCAGCCGGGGCGAAGGCTCGCCCGCCGGCGGCGGCGCCGGCCACGACCTGCGCCCATACGTCGGCGGCGCGGGTCCGCAGGGCCGGATCGCCCGCCGAGCCGAGTGGCTCGAAGCTCACCACCGCGGGCACGACGCGGCCGGTGGCCGCCAGGGCCGCGGCCTGGTCGGCCACGAACCGTCCCGTGATGGGATCATCCGCGGCTGGATACCAGCCGACGACGAGGAGGTTCGTCGGCGCGCGGTCGCTCGGCGGATCGGCCGGGCGGCCCGCCATCAGGCGACGGCGTCCAGGCCCACGTCGACGATGGCCGGCAGAGGGTCCGGCTGGTGGCCGCTCTGGCGTGCGGCCGATCGCTCCTCATGCACGGCCACGACGTCGGACGGGTGGCCGGCCGCCACCACGTTGCCCCGCTCGAGCAGGATGGCCCGGTTGCAGAACTCGTTGGCCCAGTGCATGTCGTGGGTCACCAGGACGATGGCGCGGGCGCTGCGCATCAGCTCCATGACGCGCTCCTGGCTCTTGGCCCGGAAGGTCGCGTCACCGGTGCTCAGGACCTCGTCCAGCAGCAGCACGTCGGGGTCCACCGCGGTGGCGATGCTGAAGCCCAGCCGGGCGTTCATGCCCGAGCTGTAGGTCTTGATGGGCGCGTCGATGAACTGGCCGATGTCGGCGAACTCGATGATGCCCGGCATGCGCGCCCGCATGTCGCGGTGGTCCATGCCCATGAAGGCGCCGGCCAGCTCGATGTTGTCACGCCCGCTCAGCTCCGGATCGAAGCCGGCCCCCAGGGTCAGCAGGCTGGAGATGCGGCCCTGGACGTCGATCATGCCCTCGGTCGGCTCCAGGATCTGGGCCAACACCTGGAGGAGGGTGCTCTTGCCCGCGCCATTCGGGCCGATGACCGCCAGCGACTCGCCGTAGTCGACCCGGAACGAGACGTCCCGCAGGGCCCAGAAGTGGGTCGGACCCTTGTGCCGGGCGAGGCTCATGAAGGTCTGGCGAACCGTGTTGCGGCGGGTGAGCCGCAGGTTGTAGCGCACGCCGAGCGCCCGCACCTGGATGGCCGGGGGCATCGCCTAGAGGACCTTGGCGAAGGAGGGCTCGAGCCGCCTGAAGACGATCACCGACAGCACGACCAGGATGGATGCCTCCACCAGGACGATGCCCAGGAGGCCCCACTCGGGGGGCTGACCGTAGTAGATCAGGTTGCGGTACGACTCGAAGAGACCGGCGAAGGGGTTGAGGGTGTAGATGCTGTACAGCTGCGGGTGATTGGTGGCGATCGACTGGATGCGCTGCGAGCTGTAGAGCGCGGGCGACAGGTAGAACCAGATGCGCAGCAGGTGGCCGGCCAGGTTGCCGATGTCGCGGTAGAAGACGGTGATCGCCGCGGCCAGCAGGCAGATCGCGAACGTCAGGACGAACTGCACGGCGGCGACCACGGGCAGCAGCAGGATCATCGCGCTGATGTGGTTGGGGAACAGGATGATCAGCATCGCGCCCAGCGGCACGAGGCCGAAGACGAAGCTGACCAGGCCGCCCACCGTCGCCGCGACCGGCAGGACGACCTTGGGGAAGCGCACCTGCTTGATGACCTTCTCCTTGGTCGTCACGCAGGTCACCGCGTCCGCCACGCTGGCGCTGAACCACTTCCACGGCAGGATGGCGCAGAAGATGAAGAGGGGATAGGCCTCCTGGGTCGACTGCAGGATGACCGAGACCAGGATCACGTACACCAGCATCGTCAGCAGGGGATCCAGGAACCACCACACGTTGCCCAGGAACGTGTCGGCGCCGCGTTTCTTGAGGTCCGCGCGCACCAGATAGCCGATCAGGCGCCGGTGGGTGACGATCTCCCTGACCGTCGAGCGGAGGGTGGCGACCGGTCCCGGCCGAACGGGCCGATAGGCCGGGCGGACGGCCTCGGTCGTGGCCGGGCCGCGGAGCTGATTGGGCGTGATGGCGGCCATGGCGCAGGGAACCTTACCATCGGCGGCCGAGGCGGTGCTGTCAGCGGGACGTGCCCCGTCGATATACTCCGCCCGTGCACACCGACCGCCCCGGGCCGTGGGTCGTGCTGTCCCAGACGGACCAGCGGCGGTGGGGCGGCGACCTGCGCCGGCACCACGTGATGCGGCAACTGGCGATCCGGACGGCGGCCGTGGCCGTCGCCGGCGTGGACCGCCCGGCGGTGCGGGACTCCACCCGGCGAGCCGCCGGACCGCCGTGGCCGTGGCGCCGGCGGCCGCGTCTGGCGAGCAGCGAGCTGCTGACGCCTGGCGCCGTGGTGCTGGCCCGCCGCATGACGCGGCCGGTCGCCGTCGACCTCCATGACCACGTCATCGCCCAGGCCGACGCCCTGGGACGCAACGTGAGCGACGAGTACCGCGCCGCCCAGACGGGCCGCATCGCCGCCAATCTGGAGCTGTTCCCGTGGGTCGTGGTGCCCTCGGCGTCGTTCGCCGACCTGGTCGGCCTGGACCGCGCGCGCATCATCGTCGCCCCCAACGGATCGGAGACGACCCACGTGCAGCCACGCCCCGTCCAGGGCCCGCCGGCGATCGGCTTCGCTTCCGGCGCGGCCCCGGGTCGTGGCATCGAGACCCTCATCGCGGCGGCCCGCCTCGTGCGCGTGGAGGTGCCGGATCTGCGCCTGTACCTCTGGCTCGCGGCCGTGGACGGGCCCAGCGAGGCGTACGTCGAGGGACTGCGTACGACGTGCGGCGCCGACCCGTGGGTGACCATCGGCGGGGTCCCGTACGCTGAGCTGTCCGACGCTCTGGGGCGGGCACGCGTGCTCCTGGTGCCCCATCCGGCGAACGCCTACCTCGACGTCGCGGTGCCCATCAAGCTCATCGACTCCATGGCGGCCGGTCGCCCCGTGGTCGTCACGCCGCGCCTGGAGACGCGACGGATCGTGGAGGCGGCGCAGGCCGGCCTCGTGGCGGCCGACGACTCGCCGGCGGCGATCGCGGCGGCCGTCTCGACACTCCTTCGCGATGCGGAGCTGGCCGCGCGCCTGGGGCGCAACGGGCGAGCCGCTGCCGAGCGCGACTACGACTGGCGGGTCATCGGTGATCGCGTCGCCGACGCCGTCCTGGAGCGTGTCGGCGAGGGCGTCCGCTGATGGCCAGCGTGGCCATGTTCGTGCTCAACGACGCGCACGCCGATGCCCGCGTCCTGCGCGAAGCGAGCACGCTCGCCGCGGCAGGCCACCGGGTGACGATCATGGCCCGCACGACGCAGCCGTACGCGTCCGCGGGCGAGCATGAGATGCGGCCCGACGGCGTGCTGATCCGGCGTGTGCCCGTGGCCCGCGGCTGGCTGCGCTGGCTGCTCCTGGCCCGACGGCCGCGACTCGCCCTGGCCGAGGCCAGGACCTGGGCCGGCGGACAGGCGGCCGACCCGCCGGCCGGCTGGCTGGCGCTGCTGGCGTGTGCTGCCATCGGCCTGCTGCTGTCGCCGCTGCTCCTCCTCGGCGCCCTCCTGTTGCTGGGGGCCGACCGCCTGGCCCGGGGAACCGGACCGTTTCGCACCGCATGGCTCGGCGTCGGATGGCGGTTCCAGTGGCGCTTCTCCGTGATGCCGTGGGCCCGCGCCGCCGCCGCCGCCGCGCCGGCCGCGGACATCCTCCACGCCCACGACCTGCCGGCGCTGCCGGCTGCCCTCGCGGCGCGGGGCCGCCGGCGCGTGCCGCTGGTCTACGACAGCCACGAGATCTTCGTCGAGGCGGGCCGGCATGCCCGCCGCCCGGCGTATGCCCGGCGGTCGATGCGCCGGCTGGAGCGCCGCCTGGCCGCCGGCGCGGACGCGCTCGTGACGGTCAGCGACGAGCTCGCGGCCGTGCTGGGGCCCGCGCTCGACACACGGCGGGTCGCCATCGTGCGCAACTGCGCGCCGCGCTGGACGGTGCCCGTGCCACGGCCGGACCGGCTGCGCCAGGCCCTGGGGCTGCCGGCGGCCACGCCCCTCGTGCTGTACCACGGGGCCCTCGTGCCCGGCCGCGGCCTGGCTGAG